>DWXY01000072.1 GCA_019118935.1 Candidatus Oscillibacter pullicola | reverse complement strand
GCCGAATAGCAGGAAAAGGAAAAAGCTCGTTTTGACTTTCATCAAAACGAGCTTTCCCGGTTTCCCATGGTGGAGATAAGCGGGATCGAACCGCTGACCTCATGACTGCCAGTCATGCGCTCTCCCAGCTGAGCTATACCCCCGTGTCTTTCCCTGAAGGAAATTTGGGGAAACCTTTGTTCCTTTGTCGAAAACAGTCTCGTGATGTCACTCAAGTGGGGGTCGGCATACATACCAACCATGCTCCCAGCTGAGCTATACCCCCGAACCGCTTGTCCTGTGCGGCTTTCGCGCTCGGAACATTGATAAGTATAGCAAGGTCATCGCCAAATGTCAACACTTATTTTTCAATTTTCCAAAATTTTTTCAGCAGGGGTTTTCACCCCTCTTCAGGTTGCAGGACACCGTGGAGGACGAAGCGTGCATTCTCAAATTCATAGCTGCAGGTGGAGAGCGTCACCACCCGGTCCTCCGCCCCGGGTGACACCTCGCTGGAAAAGGCGGACTTCTCCACCACCTCTTCCAGCCAGGCCTGGTACGCCTGCTCATCGGAGAAGTCCAGCGTCCAGGCGCTCTCTGCCGTGTCCGCCACGTAGCCGGAAAACAGCTCCACCACGTACCGCCCCTCCGGCGTCAGCAGCAGGAAAACCGGGTGGGCATCGTAGTAGGCCTGCTCCTGATAATTCCCCAGGGCGGCAAACATGGTGCCGTTCTTCATCCGGTGGCCGTAGATCACCGTGTTGCGGCCGGAAAAGTCCGGCCGGCAGGATGCGTCCACAAAAAGGCACCCGGCGCCGTTGGCCGTGCCGTCGAAGAGGTGGTCCAGGTAATAGTCATTGTCCGTCCCCTGGACCACCGGGTAGGAGATGCCGGTGTCCGGGCCGTAGAGCCAGGCGGTCACATCCGGATTCACCGCCGCCAGGGCCGTGAAGTCCACCTCCGGCCAGGCCGGCTCCGCCGGCGTCTCCTCCGCCTCCTCCGGCGCAGGCTCCTCCGGTGCAGGGGGCAGGGACGCAAACTGCTCCAGTTTGGAATAGGCGTCCGCTCCCACCCGGTACTCGTGCAGGATCCGCAGCACCTGATATCCGCTGAAGCAGGCAATGCCCAGAAGCAGGCAGAGAAGGAGCCCGCAGAGCCGCCGCTTCATACGCCCTCCCCCTTCGCGCAGTCTTTCCAGCGCAGGCTGCGGAGCTCGTCCTTCTGCTCCGGCGTGATCCGGTAGCTCTCCACAGCCTTCTGAATGGTCTTGTTGTGGGTCCAGCGGTCCAGGCGCCGCTGCCGCAGATAGGGCAGGGCCGCATCGTACTGCTTGGCCAGGGCGGTGGCAAAATACCAGGCCGCCATCATCTTCACATAATACTCCTCCCGCCGGACGCCGGCAGCCAGAGCCAGGTCCTCCGTCTGAAACCCCTCATCCAGATAAAAGCTCATCAGCATCCCCAGGCCGAAGCGGACGGTATAGGGGTGCGCGTCCTCCACCCAGCGGCGGATCTGCTCCCGCAGCTCCGGCGGACGCTTCCGGAAGGCCTTCGGACTCAGCAGGTCGCAGGTGGCCCAGTTGTCCACACAGGGCAGAAATGCCTCCAGCGCCGCCACAGTACGGTCATAGTCCGGAATCGCCGAGATCAGCAGGCCGTGGAGGTTGTTCTCCTCATAATAGCAGTGGGGCAGCTCCTGGAGGAAGTCCTCTGCCGCCGGCGTTCTGGCGATCTCCCGGGCCAGCTTCCGCAAAGCCGGCATCCGGACGCCGATCACCGTCTGCGGGTCCACGGTGGGCATCAGCTTGCTCTGAAAAGCCTGATAGGCCGGGTCCCGCAGGGCAAAGAGCGCAGTTTGGATGTCCGTCATATTCCCGCCTCCCATCAGCGCAGCTCGTCCTTCAAATTGCCGTCCAGATCCAGCCACTGGACGGCGTCCTCCGTCATCCGCATACAGCCATGCCAGCTGCCCTCCTTGGGAATGGAGACGGAGCCGGGGTTCCAATACCACACCCCGTCCTCCAGACGCCTCATGGGCACGTGGAAGTGGCCGTAGACCACATACCCCGCCCCGTCCAGCAGGGCCTGGGAGGGCCGCTGATCCACGTTGAAATGGTGGCCGTGGGTCAGGAACAGCCGCCTGCCGCACAGCTCCTCCACACGGAAGTCCGCCTCGATGGGAAACTCCAGCACCATCTGGTCCACCTCCGCATCACAGTTGCCGTGGACGCAGAGGATCCGGTCCTTCACGCTGTTCAGCATGGCAAAGACCGCCTTGGGATCGTATCCCTCCGGCAGGTCGTTCCGGGGGCCATGGTACAGCAGGTCCCCCAGCAGCACCAGGCGGTCCACCCCCCGCTTCTCCATCAGGTCCAGCAGCTTCCGGCAGTACAGGGCACTGCCGTGAAGGTCCGACGCGATCCATACGTTCATCGTTCTTCTCTCCTGTCGTTTCATATCTCTTCCGGGCGTGCGGGCTCGATCTCCAGCTCCTCGTAGCCGGTCTCGCTGTCCGGCCGGCGGGTGAACACGCAGCTCCCGATTTCCGCCAGCACGATCTCGGCCGTGGTGTTCACCGTGCATCCCGGCAGCAGGTGACCGCCGAAGGCGGAGAGGTCCTCCCGGCTGAAGCTGGCGTGAAGGTGGCAGCCGTACTCCGATACGGTGCCCATCAGGGAGACGATCTCCACGTCCTCCTCTCCGCTGCGCACCCGGACGCCGGTGGCGTCCCGCAGCCGCCAGCGGGAGACGCAGCCCACGCCGGAAACCACCGCCCCGGCGGCGATATGATGGGCCTTCACATAGGCCTCGATCTCCTCGTATAAATCCTGCCCCCGGCGGAGGCGGAAACAGTGATACATGACGTTCCCTCCCTGATCGCCCCCGTCTCCGGCGGCTTTGCGGCTATTGTACCACGGAACGGCGCCGCGTACAACGGATTTCCGGCGGCAACGCGCGGGGGCGCGGCTTCCGCCGCGCCCCGGATCCTCATTTGGACCGCTTCAGCACTTCCAGCACGAACCGCCAAACCCGCTGGACGGAGGCGATCTCCATCCGCTCCCGAGGGGTGTGGATGTCCAGCAGATTCGGGCCAATGGACACGCAGTCCAGCCCCGGCAGCTTGCCGCTCAGAATGCCGCACTCCACGCCGGCGTGGATGGCCTCGATCTTCGGCTTCCGGCCGCACTGCTCCAGGAAGACCTCCGTCATCAGGTCCCGCAGGGAGGAGTCCTGCCGGTACTCCCAGGCGGGATAATCCCCGGAGATGGAGACGGTGCCCCCCAGCTGTGCCATCAGGGTCCGGAGGCGGCGGTGGAGCATCTCCTTCTGGCTGCCCAAAGAGCTGCGGACACAGAAGGTGGCCGTCAGGCTGTCCTCCTCCGTGGTGAGGATGCCCAGGTTCAGGGAGGTCTGCACCAGCCCGGGGATGTCCATGCTCATGGCCTGGATGCCGTTGGGCAGGCAGGTCAGCATACAGACGGCCTTCTCCGTGGACGCCTTGTCCATTGGCGTCTCCGAGGCCCCACAGGCCGCCATCTCCATCCGGAGGCCCGGGTCCGCCGCGGCATATTCCCGGGAAAGAGCCGCGGCCAGCGCCTCCGCCGCCTGCCGGGCGGCGGCATCATCAGATACCACCACCTGGGCGGACGCCTCCACGGCGATGGCGTTGTCCTTTCCGCCGCCCGCCGCCGTCACCAGGCGCAGCTCCGTCCGTTCCGCCATGGCCTGGAGCAGCCGGCCCAGCAGCACACAGGCATTGGCCCGGCCCTTGTGGATCTCCGTGCCGGAGTGGCCGCCGGCCAGCCCCCGGACCGTCACCTCCAGCGCCGCGCCGTCATAGTGCGCCCGAGTCACGGGCAGAGCGCACCGGGCCATGCTTCCGCCTGCGCAGCTGACGGTGAAGATCCCCTCCTCTTCGGAGTCCACGTTGATGAGCTTCCGCCCCCGGAGAGGCGCGGCGTCCAGGGCCTCCGCCCCCAGCATTCCGATCTCCTCGTCCGTGGTGAGGACCACCTCCAGCCGGGGGTGGGGGATCGTCTGATCGTCCAGGATCGCCAGGGCCATGGCCACGGCGATGCCGTCGTCGCCCCCCAGCGTGGTGCCCTTCGCCCGGACGTAGCCGTCCTCCACCAGCAGGTCCAGGCCCTCTCTGGCCATGTCCTTGGCGCAGCCGGGCTCTTTTTCACACACCATATCCAGGTGGCCCTGAAGAATGACGGGCTCCGCCGCCTCATACCCGGGCGTGGCCTCCTGGATGATGATGACGTTCCCCGCCTGGTCCTGATGGCACTCCAGCCCCCGCTCCCTGGCAAAGGCTGTGCACCAGTCGCTGATCGCCTGGCAGTTCCGGGAGCCGTGGGGGATGGCACACAGCTCCTCAAAGAAACGGAACACCCCTTGGGGCTCCAACTGTTCCAACACGCGCATAAACGCTCCTTTCCCGGCGGGCCGTTCTCCCGGCGCCGCCTGTTTCCGCCTTGTAGTATATCCCATTCCCAGGGACGGCGCAAGCCGGTTGGGAAAAATAGAAGAGGCGCCGGCCATTTTGCCGGCGCCTCTTCCCCGCGCGCTGTCTCTCACGAAAGCTCGGCGAACCGCAGGACCACCTTGAACAGGTCCCCGTCCACAGTCAGTTCCAGGGTGCCCTTCTGGAGCTCCGTCAGGCTCCGGGCGATGGAAAGGCCCAGGCCGTTGCCCTCGCCGCCCCGGGCGGCGTCTCCCCGGACGAACCGCTCTAGCAGTTCCTCCGCCGGGATGTCCAGGGGCGCCCGGGAGGTGTTTTTGAAGGAGATCACCGCCTGGCCGTCCCGCTCCTCCAGGGTCAGGTACACCCGGGTGCCCCGCTGGGCGTACTTGCAGATGTTGTTCATCAGGTTGTCGAACACCCGCCACAGCCGCCTGCCGTCGGCCAGGATGGTCACCGCCGTCTCCGGCTGCCGGGTGACCAGGTCCAGGCCCGCGTCCTTCAGTCTCTGCTCGTACTCCCCCGCCGCCTGGGTCAGCAGCACGCCGGGCTGGCAGGGTGCCAGATTCACTTCCAGATTCCCCGTGGAGGCCTTGGACGCCTCCACCAGATCCTCGATCAGCCGCTTCAGCCGCTCGGACTGGCGGGTGAGGACAGCGGCGTACTCCGGGATCTTCTCGCTGTCCGGGGGCTCCTTTCCGATGAGGTCCGCGTAATTGATGATGGAGGTCAGGGGCGTCTTGATGTCGTGGGACACGTTGGTGATGAGCTCCGTCTTCATCCGCTCGCTGCGCATCCGCTGGTCCACTGCCGCCGCCATGCCCTGGGCGATGTGGTTCAGGTCCTCGCCGTGGGATTTGAAGTCCAGCACCATCCGGCTGGTGTCCACCTGATAGCTCAGGTCCCCGGCTGCCAGGGCCCGGCCGCCCAGCAGCAGCTTCCGGCACATGAGGGCCAAAGCCAGCACCACCAGGAGCAGCAGGATCTTCTCAAAGATCCACAGGAGCGCCAGCAGGCCCCAGCTCCAGGCGAACATGCTGAACAGGATCCCAAGGCCCTCCAGGACGCAGAGCCCCAGGAACACCAGCACGGTCTTGCCCACCAGGGGGACGCCGCGGAACAGGCCCGCCAGTCCGCGGCCAACGGCCCGCAGTCCGCCGCCCAGCTTTCTCAGCACCTTCCAGGCCCAGCGGAGTGCCACATAGATGATGGTGTTCCGCCACCAGCCCCCCAGCTTGATCCGCAGGGCGAAGCTCATGCACCAGCCGGTGACGATACCTGCCACGGCAGCGGCCCCCAGCACGATGCCTAGGATGGCAACAACGTCGGACCAGAAGCTGGCCTTCACCACCAGCTGGATGCCAAGGAACAGTCCCAGCCCCACTGCCGCTGTCAGCAAGTCCAGGGGGATCTTCGTCCCCCAGCCGGGGCGGACGCCCTCTACGCCGGGATGGTGGCCGGCGGCGCACAGCAGGAACACGAAGCAGACCACCACCAGCAGCGCCGCCATGGCGATGATGGCATAGATCCAGTAGCGGAGGGCGTAGGCCAGATCCGCCACCCAGTTGGCCAAAGCGTAGTCGTCATCTATTGGGAACGCATCGTCCAGAACAAGCTCCACAGTATAGGCATTCTCCACGGCACCCATGCTAGGCCGCTGGGGATCCTCCCAGTCATAGGAAATCGAAAACTGCCACGGGCTGTCGGCGGCGGTGTTGGGGCCGCTGCGCCAGATCTCTCCCTGTCCCTTGGCCTCCACCGCCGCAAAGGCAATGTTCCGCTCCGCGCAGTACCTCTCCGCCTCCGCTAGCCATGCGGCGCGGTTCTCGTCGTCCCAGACGATATAGTTCACCAGTATATACCCGTCTCTATCGGCAATGCCATCAAACAGATCCTGCTTAAATGCTTGCTCACTGGTTGTATAGACCTGTGCGCTGTACAAAAACGCCGCACCCAGCACACCCCCGGCGGTGACAGCGGTCATCACCAGCATCAGCAGAAAGGCTATGACCTTGGCCGTCGCGCTCTCCGTGAGCCTCTTTTTCCGTTTCGGCGCCGGAGAGGGCACGGGTTGCTCCTCCATCACCGCCTGGGCGATCTCCTTTTCGATGTTCTGTTCGATGGCCTTCATGTCCGCATCCCCTTTTCCAGTTTGTACCCCTGGCCCCAGACCACCTTCAAGTACCGGGGCTCCGCCGGGTCGATCTCCAGCTTCTCCCGCAGGTGGCGGATGTGGACCGCCACCGTGTTCTCGCTGCCGAAGGGAGCGTCCTTCCACACCTTCCGGTAGATCTCCCTGGGGGAGAACACCTGCCCCGGGTGCTCCAGCAGCAGCTTCAGAATGTCGTACTCCGTGGGCGTCAGAGCCACCGGATCCCCGTCCACGGTGACGGTCTTCTCCCGGTCGTCCATCTGGATGGTGCCCAGGGTCAGCACCTCCGGCCGGAGCGCGCCGCCCCCCAGCTGGAAGTACCGCCGCAGCTGGCTGCGGACCCGGGCCGCCACCTCCACCGGATGGAAGGGCTTGGTGATGTAGTCGTCCGCCCCCACGTTGAGGCCCAGGATCTTATCCGTGTCCTCGCTCTTGGCAGTCAGCAGGATCACCGGCACGTTGCTCACCTGCCGGAGCTTCGCCAGGGCGGTGATCCCGTCCATTTCCGGCATCATGATGTCCAGCAGCACCAGGTGGATGTCCTCCCGTTCCAGGGCATCCAGGGCCTCCTGGCCGGTGTGGGCCTCCCATAAATGGTAGTCCGGATTGGCCAGGTAGATTTTCAGTGCGTTGACGATGTCCTGTTCATCGTCGCAGATCAGGATGTTGTACATGGGGCTCCCTCCTTGACTTCCATGATACCGGATGGCGGTTTAATAAAAAACCGGGAAACTTCTTAAGATTTTATGAAGGCCGCTTTCGGCGCCGTCCTCCCGCCGGGCGGCGCAGCCGGACAAACGGGAATCTCTGAACGCGCGGCGCGGCCCCCGCCCATACGGGCGGGGGCCGCCTGGTTCCTGTGATTCGGTTCTTCGGTGTGCCGCTCACCTTGTCAGCCGGGCCAGGATACCGGCAAAGCCCCGGCAGGCCCTGGTCAGCTGGTCGATCTCAATGTACTCGTCCCGCACATGGGCCAGCGTCTCCAGCGAGGGGCCGTAGCCGATGCAGGGGATGCCCGCCTCGCCGCAGAAGTGGCTGCCGTTGGTGCAGAAGGCGAAGTGGGAGACCGGCGCCTCGATCCCCGCGTCCCGCAGGCCGGACAGGGCATTCTGGACGAAATCGCTGTCCTCCGGCACCAGCCAGGCCGGGAAATACCGCTTGGCGGAGATAGTCTCCCCGGTCCAGCACTGCTCGCTGCCCTCCGCCAGATACGTCCGGGCCCGCAGGCCGGGGACCTTCTCCGCCGCCCGGCGGATGGCCTCCTCCACCTGGCCCAGGATGACCGCCTCGTCCTCCCCCACCAAAGTGCGCCGGTCAAAGGTGGCCCGGCACCGGGAGGGTACCACAGAAGCGCCGGGATAGGGCGCGGAGATGATGTCCGTCAGCTCCAGGATGCCCTTGCCCAGAATGGGGTGCTCGTGGGGCACAATGCGGCGGATCTCCTCGATCACCGCCAGCATGTGGTATACGGCGTTGACGCCCTTCTCCGGGCTGGAGGAGTGGCAGCTGACGCCCTCCGTCTCCACCACCACCTCGGCCCGGCCCCGCTGGCCGATCTTCACCGTGGAGGAGGTTGCCTCTCCGATGATGACCAGATCCGGCTTTGCCAGGCGGGTGATCTCCCGAGCGGAGACGCCCTCGAAGCACTCCTCATGGACGGTGCAGGAGACGCAGATCTCCCCGGCGAAGTCCCGGCCGCTGTCCTGGGCGAAGTGAGCCGCGGCGGAGATCATGGCCGTGTCGCTGCCCTTCATGTCAGAGGCGCCGCGGCCGTAGATCCGGCCGCTCTCGATCTCGCCGCCGAAGGGGTCGTGGGTCCATTCCCCGGCGTCGATGACCTCCACGGTGTCGATGTGGCCGTCCAGCAGGATCGTTTTGCCGGGCCGCCTGCCCCGGATCCGCCCCAGCACGCTGCCGTAGCGGTCCACCTGGACCTCGTCGAAGCCGTACTCCTCCATCTTCCGCCGCATCAGCTCCGCCACGCCCTGCTCCCGGCCGGAGGGGCTGGGGATGCGAATGGCCTCCTGGCAGAAGGCGATCAGCTGTTCCTCCCTGGTCATCCCGTTCACTCCATTTCCCGCAGCGCATCGCGCTGCTTAAGATACTCCTATGGTAGGGGATTCCGCCGGAAAAATCAACCCCGGAAAAAAGCCGCCCGGCGGGAGTTTCCCGCCGGGCGAATTTTGCGAACTCCTCAGAAGTTCGCAAAACTTTTGATTACAATGGCGCAGGACACCCCTCCCGGGTTTCCCGCACACACCCTTCCTTCCCGAAGCCCAAGATTTCCGAGTCCATCGACAGATCGAGCCGCCCGGCGGGAGTTTCCCGCCGGGCGGCTTTGGAGGTGCAGACGCTTAGTTTAGGCGTCCTTCTTCATCATGATGTCCAGGATGGTCTTGTCGGTCTCCACCATGCCGGGGGTGCTGACCAACCCCATGTTGCGGATGGCCTGCTCCGGCGTCTTGCCGCAGATGCCGTCTGTGGACTGGAGCACCACGTCGCTCATGGCCAGCTGGGCGCACATGATGGCGGCGTTGGTGGCGGTGGCCAGCTTCAGGGCGCAGCCGATCTTGCCGCCGTCGCAGATCATGCCGGTGAGGTTGCCGCTCATGTTGATGATGGCCTTGCCGATCTGCTCGTCGCTGCCTCCCATCAGCCACACCATGGACGCGGCGGAGGCGGTGGCGGCGGAGACGCCGCAGCCGCAGGTGGCGGACAGCTTGCCGGTGAAGATCTTGATATACACGTTCAGGGTGTGGGAGAAGGCCAGTGCCTTTTCCAGCTGCTCCTTGGAGGCGCCCAGGTGCTTGGCCAGCTCCACCACAGGGATGATGGCGGTGATGCCGTGGTTGCCGCTGCCGGCGCTGCTCATGACGGCGTAGGGGCAGCCGCTCATGCGGCCCTCGGCGCTGCTGGCCACCCGCAGCATGGTGTTGGCCGCGAAGCCGTCGCCCAGCAGGTCCGCCTTCTTCAGGGCCGTGGCAATGCCCACGCCCAGGGTATGCTCCAGACCGAAGTCCGCCAGCTTCTCATTCATGTCCATGCCGTCCAGCATGAAGGCCAGCTCCTCCTCGCTGCACTGGTCCACCAGGGCGCGGATCTCTGCCACGGTCATGGGGGCCAGCCGCTCATGGAGCTCATCCTGGCCGCCGGCCACATATTCCTTCTTCACCAGCACGTCGTTGTTCCGCACGGTGAGGATGATGTTGGAGTGGGTGCCCCGGATCTCGCTGATGCCGATGCCGGCAGTGGTGATCACCTCTGCCCGGGCATAGAGCTGTGTCTCGTCCTGCTTGATCATCACCACCACGTGGCGGTCTTCCACCAGCCGGATGGCCTCGTCGCTGACGGCGGGGGTGATGTCCTCCAGCAGCTGGAGGCTCTTCTCCGGGTTGCGCAGGCAGGCGCCCAGGGCGGCGGCGTACTTCAGTCCCACCCGGGAGAAGCCGGGGATGCCCACGCTCATGCCGTTCTTATAGATGCCGGGGTTGACCTCCACCTTGATGGAGACGATGTCGCCGCCGATGGCATGGCTGGCGTCGGCGGTGGCCAGGGCCACGCACACCGGCTCTGTGCACCCCAGCGCGGGGACGACCTCCTGCCGCAGCAGGGTCAGCAGTTCTTCTTTCGTAATCATGAGGGAAGCTCCTTTCTGTATCCAGGCGAATCTCCAATGGCCCGCAACATATTCAACCTGATAAGATAAGCAAATCTCGTGCCAACTGCCTCCCCCGTGAATTTCCCGAAAAAACGGCCTCTCCCCCTTGCAAAGGGGAGGGAATTGTGGGAAAATGGTCAAAGTAAATGGTTAATTGGGAGGCGAGCTGCGTGAAAAAAAAGAAGATCTCCATCATCGCGCTGGACCCCCGAGCCGCCCGCTCCTACGGGCGGGATGTGGAGGGCCTGTTCGGAGAGGTGGCGGATGTCTCGGTCTTTTCCGTCATGGACGGGAGCGCCATGGGCGTGCTGCCCCACGCGGATCTGTTCGCCGCCTCCACGGACGCCTTCGGATCGCCGGAAGAGCTGGCCCGCCACGTGCCTATCGACAGTCAGACCATGGCGGTGCAGGCCTCCTTCCGCTGGCAGGAGCTGCGGCGGCTGAAGAAACTGCCCGCCGGCAGCCGGGTGCTGTTTGTCAACATGACGGAGACCATGGCCCGGGAGGCCATCGCCCAGCTGGAGCAGTTCGGCATCACCCACGTCCATTGGATCCCCTTCTACCCCGGGGCAGAGCTGCCGGGGGATGTGCACATTGCGGTGACGCCGGACGAGATGCGCTATGTGCCGGAGGAGATCGAGACCAAGATCGACGTGGGACAGCGGGCCTGCACCTCCGGCATGATGATCGAGATCGCCTTGCGGCTGGGGCTGGAGCACCTGCTGGAGACGGAGAAGTTCCAGACCTATTTCCAATCGATTGCAACCAGCAATTACAGCTTTGACCAGATGTTCGCCCGCTCCATCCGGCTGGAGAGCCAATTCCATATTTTAATGGAGACGCTGGAGGACGGCGTGGTGGGCGTCAACGAACGGGGCGAGGTCTTCGCCTGCAACCGCCATGCGGAGGAGATCACCCGCAGCAGCGCCGACCTGGTGATGGGCAAGCCGGCCTCTCAGGTCTTCCCCTATCTCCCCTTCTCGAAATGTCTGCAGGAGCGGGAGCGGCTGCCTGCCAAGATCATCCGCCTCAACGGCGTCAACGTCAGCGCGGAGGTGGTGCCGGTGATGCGGCAGCGGGCCTGCATCGGCGCGTTTGCCATCCTGCAGCGGTTCAACGACGTGGAGGCCCGGCAGAGCCAGCTGCGCAACCAGCTGCTCCACAAGGGCTACCGCGCCAAGTACGGCTTTGAGGACGTGATCGGGGAGTCGGAGGCCATTCAGAAGACCAAGGACGTGCTGCGGCGGATGGCTGCCAGTGAGAGCCCCATCCTGCTGATCGGCGAGACCGGCACCGGCAAGGAGCTGTTCGCCCACGCGGTCCACCGGGCCTCCCGGCGGCGGAACGGGCCATTTGTGGCCATCAACGTGGCAGCCTTCCCGGAAAACCTGCTGGAGAGCGAGCTTTTCGGCTATGAGGAAGGGGCCTTCACCGGCGCCAAAAAGGGCGGCCGTCTGGGCCTGCTTGAGATCTCCCACCAGGGCACGCTGTTTCTGGACGAGGTGGAGGGCATGAGTCCGGCTCTTCAGGTCAAGCTGCTCCGGGTCCTGCAGGAGCGGGAGATCATGCGGGTGGGCGGCACCTCCATCATTCCCATCGATGTGCGGATCGTGGCCGCCACCAACGAATCCCTGGAACGGAAGGTGGCGGAGGGCACCTTCCGCCGGGACCTGTATTACCGTCTCAGCACCCTGCCCATCGTCATCCCGCCCCTGTCGGAGCGGGGGGACGACCTGTTCCTGATTCTGGAGCAGTTCCAAAAGGAGCTGGGCGGCAGCTTCCGCCTGTCGCCCCAGGTGCGGGACTTTCTGAAATCCTACTCCTGGCCGGGCAACATCCGGGAGCTGCGGAACGTGGTGGAGTACTTTCTCTACACCGGCCACGATCCCATCACCATGGAGGACCTGCCCCCCACCGTGTTCCACAGAGCCCCGCAGGCGCCCATCCGGCAGATGCCGGAGACGCCGCAGCAGCCCTCCACCGACGTGTTCCGCTTTGTGCTGGAGCAGCTGTATCAGGCCTCGGAGGCCCGGCAGCCCATCGGCCGGGAGCGGCTGCTGCAGCTGGCGCGGGAGGCTTTTGTCCCCACATCCCAGCAGGAGATCCGGAGCATTCTGGCCCAGATGGCGGACCAGGGACTGGTCCGGGTCAGCCGGGGGCGGGGCGGCAGCCAGCTGACGCCGGAGGGCCGGCGGCTGTACGAAACTGGTCGAATTTGATATTTTAATCAACCAATAAAACCATTTAAAGGCTGATTGGGAAAATTTTCCTCTCCAAAATAGCTCCGGGCGGTTTCGGCAGATTGCCAAAACCGCCCGGAGATTTTTGGTGAGAACTTCTGATTGTTCCCTTTGTTTCAAATTCTTTTTCCGTTTGTCCGGTATTTCCCACATTTTTGGCACATATTTTGCTATATAACAAAGCATCAGCGCACAAGAACGCCGCAGAAAGGATGGATACCAATGACCTACCAGTTTGACGCGGTGGTGGACCGCTCCCGCAACCACTCCGCCAAGTACGACGAGCGGAAGAAGAAATTCGGCACAGAGGACGTGATCCCCCTGTGGATCGCGGACATGGACTTCAAGACCGCCCAGCCCATCATCGACGCCCTGAAGGCCCGGGCCGAGGAGGGCATCTGGGGCTATACCGCCCGGCCGGACAGCTATTTTGAGGCCATCCGGGGCTGGCAGAAGCGCCGCAACGGCTGGGACATCGACCAGTCCCTCATGAGCTTCAGCCTGGGCGTGGTGCAGACCCTGTCCGCCTGCGTGAAGCTGTTCACCCCTGAGGGCGGCAGCGTCCTGATTCAGACACCGGTGTACTCCGAGTTCTACGACATGACCGAGGCCTGGAACCGCAAGGTCCTGGAGAACCAGTTCGTGGAGAAGGACGGCAAGTGGACCGTCGACTGGGCAGACTTCGAGGAGAAGCTGAAGCAGGCGGACCTGTTCCTGCTGTGCTCCCCCCACAATCCTCTGGGCCATGTGTGGACAGAAGAGGAGCTGCGCCGGATGATGGAGCTGTGCCTGAAGCATCACGTGCTGGTGGTCTCCGACGAGATCCACTCCGACCTGATCTTCCACGGCAAGAAGCACATCCCCACTGCCTCCCTGTCCCCCGAGATCGCCGCCAACGTCATCACCGGCATCTCCGGCACCAAGACCTTCAACCTGGCCGGCCTGCAGGCCAGCACGGTGGTGTTCCCCAACGCGCACAAGAAGGAGGTCTTCGACAAGTTCTGGATGAACATGGACATCCACCGGAACAACGCCTTCTCCCTCACCGCCATGGAGGTGGCCTTCAACCAGGGCGAGGAGTGGCTGGACCAGCTGCTGCCCTATCTCTCCGCCAACTTTGACTACGTGGTGGACTACTGCGAAAAGCGCATCCCCAAGATCAAGACCTACGCCCCCGACGCCACCTACCTGATGTGGCTGGACTGCCGGGAGCTGGGCATGAGCAATGAGGAGCTCCACGACTTCATGATCCAGAAGGCCAAGCTGGGCCTCAACGACGGCTGCTCCTTCGGCCGGAGCCTGAACGGCTTCATGCGCCTCAACGCCGCCTGCCCCCGGGCCACTCTGGAGCAGGCCATGCGCCAGCTGGAGGCCGCTGTCAACAGCCTGTAATCCTCAGTAACAGAGAATAGAGAAATAAGGGAAAAAGGAGAAACAACATGGCAACCATTCAAAAGAAGAGCTTCTGGCAGCAATACGGAAGCCTGATCCTGATCCTGGGCGGCATCGTCATCGGCGCCCTGATCGGCGCTTTCGCCCCCTCCGTGGGTACCACCATCAAGCCCATCGGCGACATCTTCCTGAATCTGCTGTTCACCATTGTGGTTCCTCTGGTGTTCGTGTCCATCGCCTCTGCCGTGGGCAGCATGGCCAATATGAAGCGCCTGGGCCGGATCCTGGGTTCCACCATCGGCACCTTCATCTTCACCGGACTCATCGCCGCTGCCTGTGTGCTGGTGTGGGTAAACATCTTCAGCCCCTCCGCCGGCACCTCTATCCAGATGACCGCCGGCGAGGCGGGCGAGGCCCAGAGCGCCGGAGAGCTGCTGGTCAGCACCCTGACCGTGTCCGACTTCTCCGACCTGTGGGATAAGTCCAACATGCTGCCCCTGATCATCTTCGCCATCATCTTCGGCTTCTGCGTGTCCGCCTGCGGCGGCGACGAGAGCCCCATGGGCAAGCTGCTGAACAACCTGAACGACATCATCATGAAGTTCGTGGGCGTCATCATGTTCATCGCCCCCATCGGTCTGGGCGCCTACTTCGCCAACCTGGTTGCCACCTATGGTCCCGAGATCGTGGGCGACTACGGCCGGTCCATGCTGGTCTACTATCCCCTGTGCCTGCTCTATGCGGTGATCTTCTTCCCGCTGTATGCCTTCCTGGCCGGCGGCAAGCTGGGCGTGCGGATGATGGTCAAGAATATCTTCCCGCCTGCCATCACGGCCTTTGCCACCCAGTCCTCCGCCGCTACCATCCCGGTCAACAAGGAGGCCTGTGACAACATCGGCGTGCCCAAGGACGTCAGCGACCTGGTGCTGCCCATGGGCTGCACCATGCACATGGACGGCTCCGTCCTCAGCTCCATCGTGAAGATCGCCTTCCTGTATGGCATCTTCGGACAGGACTTCACCGGCGTGGAGACCTATGTCATGGCCATCGTGGTGGCCATCCTCTCCGCCTTCGTGCTCTCCGGCGCTCCCGGCGGCGGTCTGGTGGGTGAGATGCTGATCGTCAGCATGTTCAACTTCCCCGCCGAGGCGTTCCCCATCATCGCCACCCTGGGCTTCATCTTCGACCCTGCCGCCACCTGCCTGAACTCCTCCGGCGACACCATCGCCTCCATGATCGTCACCCGTCTGGTGGAGGGCAAGGACTGGCTGGTGAAGGCCGTGGCCGCCAAGAACGAGGCCGCCTGATCCCCGCGCTTTCCAAATTGATTCCATCAACAATGAGATTTCAGAAAAGGAGTTTTTCACATGAACGTCATTGAAACCAAGAACGCCCCCGGTGCCATCGGCCCCTATTCCCAGGGCTACGCCTTCGGCGACCTGATCATCACCTCCGGCCAGATCCCCGTGGATCCCGCCACCGGCGCCGTTCCCGAGGGCATCTCCGCCCAGGCGGAGCAGAGCTGCAAGAACGTGGGCGCCATCCTGGAGGCTGCCGGCTCCGGCTTTGACAAGGTCGTCAAGACCACCTGCTTCCTGGCGGACATGGGCGACTTCGCCGCCTTCAACGAGGTATACGCCAAGTACTTCACCTCCAAGCCCGCCCGCAGCTGCGTGGCCGTGCGGGAGCTGCCCAAGGGCGTGCTCTGCGAGATCGAAGCCATCGCGCTGAAGTAACGGAGGCGTCAGATGAAAGTCACTGTCATCGGAAGCCACCTGTGTCCCGATACCCTGTACGCCCTGAATCGCCTGTCCGAGGCCAAGGCGGAGATCGAGTTCAAGAATCTCTCCGCCAGCCTGCCGGACCTGAAGGCCTATCTGGCCCTGCGGGACAGCAGCCCCCTGTATGAGTCCGTCAAGAAAAACGGCGGCATCGGCATCCCCGCCTTTGTTCTGGAGGACGGCACCGTCACGCTGGATCTGGCGGACGTGCTGAAATAAGAGAAATTCGAATCGCCCCGGCGGAAGACCTTTCAGGTCCTCCGCCGGGGCGTATTTTTTGACGGATCAAAGCCTTGCGGCCGTAGTCCCGGAGCCGCCCTCCTCCATCTGGCGCAGGGCGGCCAGGGTGCCCAGGGTGGTGCCCAGCTGAGTCAGCAGCAGGGCCGTGCGGGACAGTTCCTCCGTGGTCATGCATTTGGCTATGGCCACCGCTGCGGCGTAAATCCCTGTGCTCCAGTCATAGGCATCCATTCCCCGGCCCCCTCCCTGGTGAACAGTGTATGAGGGGGTGGAGGATTTCTTGACGGGCAGGGCTCAATCCGGCAGCAGGGAGGCCAGATACGGCACTGACTCCCGGAGATCTTTCACCCCGTGATAGATCACGGCCAGGACCTCCCGCCCCCGCAGGAGCACGGCGTACTGGTCGGAAAGGGTGTCTCCGGTGGTCTCCTGCACCCACCAGAACCCGTCCGGGGCACCGTTCATCTCCTCCGGGATGGGCTGGGGCTCCAGGTCACGCGCCTTTATCAGATCCGCCGCCAGCCGCCGGGCCAACTTCTCCGTCTTCAGGCAGTAGTAGTCCGACCGCGCCATGACCGGGCTGATAAGTGGGAAATACGCATACTGGCCGGTGGTGTACATCTCCGGCGCGATGGGCAGGGTCTTCTCCGCCGCCTCGTGCCAGATGGGTTCCAGCCCCTCCAGCTCTGCCAGGTTCACCGTCACAGCCTCTGCCGGGGGCTGCCCTTCTTCCAGGATATCCCGGGTATGGTTCCAGCCGGAGGGGCTCAGCAGATCCGCCAGGTTGATCCCCAGATTCACCACTAGCACTGCGACGGTGAGCCAATGGACTGTGCGTTCCAGCTTCCGGCGGCGGTAGGGCCTGGGCCGCTCCAAGGGGATCCCTGCCGTCAGGGTCTTCCACAGCCGCCGGGTGTCCCGGAATTCCAGCCAGAGCTCCACCGGCACCAGCACCAGCGCCGCCCCTACCAGCAGAGGCCGGGCAAACACCCCCGCCCAACTGGCGCTGCGCAGCAGGGTATACAGGGAGCCGAAGGCTGCCGCCCAGAGGGTAATCGCCAGCAGCCCCAGCCAAAACAGGTCCCCCACCACAGTGCGGCGGAGCATCCGCCGTCTTAGATACCGGTACCCCTCCCCCTGGACCACCGGGTCCGTGTCCAGCTCCAGGGCGTCTGGGTCATCGCACCGCCAGACCCAGAAGGGCCCCAGCTGTCCCACCAGCTGCCAGCCCATGGCTTGATAGGAGGATACCCGCTCCGGGTCCAAAGCCTCCTTCCACCTCTGGAGGGGCTGGAGCCGGAAGCGGCTCTCACGAGGCTCGTCCGGCAGAAGATCCGCCCGGATGCCTGTAAAGCCGATGGGGCGGTAGCCCCTGCGGGCCAAGTCCTCCAGCCAGGTCTCCACCGCCGCCACATCGTAGATGCTGATGGGGCAGGTCTCCCGGAATTTCTCGTTTTTTACGTAAGGATGGCCGGTGCTCATCGACTCGCCTCCCCTCTTTTTCTATTGAAACTCCGCCAGGACGGCGGCGTACCGCTCCGCCAGCTCCACTGTGGGCTCCACGGTCCTGGTGGAGATATCCCACACCTGGTCCCCCAGCCGGACCACCAGGAACCAGAACCCGCGGTCGCTGCGGGTGGACGCCCAGGCCCCGTCCAGACCAGGAACCTCCCAGGCCGTGACGGGCCAGCCGTTCTCCTGATAGCCCGCCAGGATACTGTCCACCAGATCGTCCGCCAGCCAGGGGAATCGGAGGTGATAGTAGCGGCTCTTCGCACCCCAGCCGCCCATGTCCTCCGTGGTCCACCACTGGTCCGCGGTGAGCCAGTTGTCCCAGCGGATGGCCTGGACTTCTTGTATCCCTTTTTCTGTGACGTAAGGGACCGGCTCGTCGAAGGTCTCCGCAGGTACAAAAGACCAGGCGTTGGGCTCCAGCATAGTTGCGCACAGGGATACGAAATAAAACACCCACAACAAGCAGTATGCCAGAGTCAACCAGCAGGCCATCCGGTAGGGCCTTCTATGCGGCGCGGGTACCCCGGCCCGAAGAGGCCGCAGATACCGCCGTAGGGCCCAGGACTGCCGGAACGCCAGGATCGGTACTGCCAGCAGAAAGCCCAGCGCGGCGATCACTTGCCACAGGGGCGTCCAGCCCTGTGCCGCTGTGGCAAGCCATGTTTCACCTCTGTGAAACATGATGTACAGCACCCATACCACATAGAGCGCCAGAACCGCTATGCCGATTCTGTCCGCCCACTGCTGCTGCCGGAACAGCCGGTCGTAGGCCCGGGCCTCTGTCTCCGGGTCCGTGTGGAGTTCCGGCGCATCGGGATCATCGCACCGCCACAGGTGCATCGTCTTTCCCACAGTATACACGTATGCCCAGCCCATGGCCCGGTAGGCCATCATCCGTTCCGGGTCCGGGCAGTCCTCCTTCACTGGGGCGGGCTCCAGCCGGTAGCGGACCGCCTTGGGGGCCCCCTTTTCAAAGACAGCCAGTGCAAAGACCCCCGGGGCAGAGACGGCAACCCCCCCGGGCCGCCAGGTCCTCCAGCCGGGCCTGCTGGGCAGCCACGTCGTAGACGTTCATGGGCATCAGCTTCAACATGGTGTCTCCTCTCTCCTCCTCAGCAGCAGCCGCTCCGACGCCCGCTCCTCCCGCTCGCCGTCGGCCACGCAGAGGCGCAGGCGGGAGAGCTCCTGGCGGAACAGGGCCCGGCCCCGGTCTGTGATGGCGTAGGTCCGCTTTCGGCCCTCCACCGCCGTCTCCCGGATCAAGCCCTCCTCCTGAAATTTTGCCAGAATGGTGTACAGCGTCCCCGGCCCCAGAGGCACCCGGCCGGCGGTGGCGTCGTCCACATACTGGACGATCTCCGTGCCGCACCGCTCCTGCCGCAGCAGGCTCAGCAGCACGTAGAACATGCTCTCCGTCAGGACTTTCAGCGGCTCCCTGGCCATGGTATCCCCCCTAATATCGAAACGCGATATTTCCTGATTCCACTATAATATCGTTGCACGATATTGTCAAGCCGTGTGTCCGCTTCCAGCTCTGGAATGTTTTGAGGGTTGCGGCCCGCCCCCTCCCTCCTGTATGCTCTTGCATAGCAGCGACAAACCAGAAAGGACGATCTTTCCCCATGAAACGAAAACTTCTCTGCGGCCTGCTGGCCGCCCTTACCCTGACCTGTGCCACCGTGAAGGCGGCCCCCAGCCGGGTGGTCCCCGTCCAGGTGGACGGCACCGTTCTGAGCCAGGGCGTCAACTACCTGCAGAGCGGCGTGACCTATGTTCCCCTCCGGGGTCTGCTGGATGCCTTCGGCGGCTGGAGCGTCTGGTGGGACAGCGGCCGAAAGGTGGCCGCCGCCTCCTCCGGCAGCCAGTCCGTCACCGCAAACCCGGCCCAAAACACCGTGACGGTCAACGGCCGTACATACAGCGGCAAGGTCTTTGTGGAGCGGGGCCGCACCTACATCCCCCTGCGGACCCTGGTCACCGCCCTGGGCGGCGGCGTGGCCTGGGATCCCCACCTGGGCGGCGCGGCCGTGACCTCCCCCGGCGCGGACCACAACGCTATGGACCTTTACTGGCTCAGCCGCATCATCAGCGCCGAGAGCCGGGGCGAGGACATGACCGGCCAGATCGCCGTGGGCAATGTGGTGCTGAACCGGGTGAAGAGTGCGGAATTCCCCAACACCATCCCTTCCGTCATCTTTGACCGCAAGCATGACGTGCAGTTCACTCCCGTCTCCAACGGCACGGTGTACCTGCCCCCCACGGCCCAGTCCATCCAGGCGGCCAAACGGGCGCTGAACGGTGAGAACACCGCCGGCAAGGCTCTTTACTTCTACGCCCCGGCCCTGTCCCAGGGCACCTGGATCAACGCCAACCGGACGTATCTCAAGACCATCGGCTGCCACCGGTTCTACCTGTAATTGACATTTCTCAGCCAGGGGACTAAAATAGGGCCATCAAGAAGCAAAGGAGCAAGCCACATGCTGTTTTCCGATCATCCCCGGACCCACTACCGCAACGCCCCGGCCCATGAGGTCATCTGCCAGCTGCGGTTCCCGTCCATCCTCACCATCAACAACGTGGAACCGGCTGACTTTCAGGAGGCCATCCGCGCGGAGTTCCCCCAGTATGCCCGGCGCCAGGACGCTGCGCCGCCCCGGATCACCGGGCTGGGCAGCCCCAATCCCAAGGTGGAGCAGCAGCCTCCGGTGACCAATCACAACTTCGTCTCCGAGGACAACCAGTGGAAGCTGAATCTCACCAAGGACTTCATCGCTCTGTCCACGCTCCGCTATCCCGGGTGGGAGGAGTTCGCCCGCCAGCTGGACAAGCCGCTGGCCGCCTTTATCCGGCTGTACAAGCCCGCCTATTTCCAGCGGGTGGGCCTGCGGTATGTGAACATCTTCTCCCGTGCCCGGCTGGGGCTGGAGGGCGTCCGCTGGGCGGAGCTGTTCTCCCCCGCCTACACCGCTCCCATGCAGGAGGCGGAGCTCCCGGAGGACCGCTTTCTCAACTGCGCCTGCGATCTGACGCTGAAGCTGGACTCCAGCTGCCAGGCCAAGGTCCACGCCGGCCCCGGCGTGGTGAAGCGGAACGCCCCCGGCGTTCCCCAGGACCCGGAGGTGAAGTTCATCTTCGACATGGATCTGTCCATGACCGGCAACACACCCTGCACCCTGGCCGCCGGCGCGCTGGAGACGCTCCACGGCCACTCCACCCGTCTGTTTGAGGGCGCTGTCACCGACAGGCTCCGGCACGCCATGGAGGCCGAATAATCTGCGAAAAAGCCCGGGAGACGTGTACAGACGTCTCCCGGGCTTTTTGCACATGCTGTCACTTCTGGAACATGGGGGTGGAGAGATACCGCTCGCCGCTGTCCGGCAGCAGGGCCACGATGGTCTTGCCGGCATTCTCCGGCCGCTGGGCCAGCTGGGCCGCCGCCCACACGGCGGCACCGGAGGTGATGCCCACCAGAATGCCCTCGGTCCGGGCCAGCTCCCGGCCGGTGGCGTAGGCATCCGCATCCGTGACGGTGAGGATTTCATCCAGGACGCTGCGGTCCAGGTTCTCCGGCACGAAGTTGGCGCCGATGCCCTGAAGGCCGTGGGGCCCTGCATGACCCTCCGTCAGCAGGGGCGAGGAGGCGGGCTCAAAGGCCACCACCCGCACAGCGGGGTCCTGTGCCTTCAGATACCGGCCCACGCCGCTGACAGTGCCGCCGGTGCCGGCCCCGGCCACAAAGATATCCACCTTCCCCTCCGTGTCCGCCCAGATCTCCGGGCCGGTGGTCTTCTCGTGCGCCTCCGTATTGGCGGGGTTTTCAAACTGTCCGGCGATGATGCTGCCGGGGATGGACTGATGCAGCTCTTCCGCCTTGGCCACAGCGCCTGCCATGCCCGCCGCTCCCGGCGTCAGAACGATCTCCGCGCCGTAGGCGGCGATCAGGGCCCGGCGCTCCACGCTCATGGTGTCCGGCATGGTGAGGATCACGCGGTAGCCCTTTGCCGCAGCCGCGGCAGCCAGACCGATGCCGGTGTTGCCGGAGGTGGGTTCGATGATGGTGCCGCCGGGAGCCAGACGGCCCTCCGCCTCCGCCCGGGCGATCATGTTGGCAGCCACCCGGTCCTTGGCGCTGCCTGCGGGATTCATGCACTCCAGCTTGGCCAGCAGCACGGCCTTCAGGTCGTGGTTCCGCTCGTAATTGCACAGCTCCAGCAGGGGCGTGCGGCCGATCAGCTCAGTGACGCTGTGATAAATAGGCATCGGAAATCCCTCCGTTCTGAATGGATAGTCCCATGATACACCTGCCGCACCGGGTTTGCAACGGGCCATTTGCCGAAAATCCGCCCCTAATTCATAGCGTTTTTATGGGAATTTGAGGAGAAAAGCGGACCGCCGGCAGGCGGTCCGCTTTGAGATGCTTTGAGAGGGTATGCTCAGGCCTCCACAGGAATTTCCACGATCCCGGCGGCGCCGGAGGCGATGCTGTACTCGGGGAACACCAGCGTCACAGAGCCGTCCTCATTCAGGTAGAAGGAGGTGGTGTCATCCACGGTGGTGAAGCCGCCCTGCTCCGCGGTGAAGAAGAGGCCGCTCTCATCAGCCGCGATCTTCGCGTTCACAGCGTCGTTGCAGATGCTGACCCAGTCCTCACCCAGCACGTCGGCCAGGGTGATGTCCTTGTCGTTGACCAGGTCCAGGTTGTAGCAGTACCGCTGCTGCATGGAAGCGACCCAGCCCTCAGCGAAGTCCACCACAAAGGAGACCGTGGTGTCGGTCTGGCTCTTGATCTCGTAGTCGATGAGCACGTTCATCTCCCGGTCGGCCCACTCTTCCTCGGTGCCGCCGGTGGCCAGGAAGGCCTCCTTGTAATCATCCCAGTCGGCCTGGGCCTTGGCCAGATGGGCGTCCACACGCTTCTGGATCTCCGCGTTGACCTTCTCGGCCAGGTCGCCCTCAGACTCCACGCCGGGCACGGAAACCTCATAGTCGATGCCGTTCTCCACGGTCGCATAGTCCCGGATGGTCAGGACCTGGAACAGCCCGCCCAGCACCGGCACATTCGATGCCGCGGCCGCGAAGGTGGGAGACACGTTCAGGCCGCCGACCATCACCATGCAGGCGGCTGCCACGCCGATGCCCCACCGGAAGCCGTGCCGCTTGGCGCGGCCGCCCATCTTGCCCTGTCGGATGCCAGCGCGCACCCGGCCGTCCAGCTCCTCCGGAATGGGGGTGGACTCATACTCTTCTCTTGCATGCTTGAATTCGTTCATGATTGATCTCCTTCCATTGATATCCGCAATTTCTTCAAGCCGGTGTACAGTCTGGTTTTCACGGTGTTCAGATTCCAGCCGGTGACGGTGCTGATCTCCTTGAGGGACAGGCCCTCATAGAACCGCAGCTTGATGATGGTCCCCACCTCCGGCGGCAGGGCGTCCACCCGCTGGGCCAGTGTGCCGTCCGAAGGCAGCGGGTCCTCATAGCTGCCGGCGTCCAGCGCCTCCGGCGGGATCAGCGTCACCCGCTTTCGGCTGCGAAGCACATCCATGCACACGTGAACCAGAATGTGATAAAACCACGCACGGAGGGCCTCCGGCTCCTTCAGCTCCCCCTGTTTCTCCAGTGCCCTGCAGACGGCGGTCTGCACCGCGTCCAGAGCCTCTTCCCTGTTTTTCAGGTAGCTGTACGCCAACCGGTAAAACCGCGCCTGATCCGTTACGAGATAGTCGGTCAGTTGCTTTTCCAGGATATGTGACACGTTTCTCATGGTCCTTTCCGTTCGTTCTGCTGTATAGACGCGCCGGGAGCGGAAAAAGTTTGGATGGAGAACAATTTTTTCAAGAAACTTTCTGTGTGAAAAAGAGACCGGTCTCCCGGTCTCTTTTCATCCGCTGGAATCAGTCGTAGCGCAGGGCGTCGATGGGGTTCAGCTTGGCCGCCTTGTTGGCGGGGAGATAGCCGAACAGGATGCCCACCGCCACGGAGACGCCGAAGGCCACACCGATGCCGCCGGCCGTAGGGACGGCCACGAAGCCGTCGTTGCCGGTGCCCAGCACCAGAGCGATGACATTGGTCAGCACATTGGCCATGAGGATGCCCAGCACGATGCCGATGGCCCCGCCGATGGCGGAGGTGGTGCCGGCCTCAATGATGAACTGGCTGCGGATGTCCCGGCACTTGGCGCCCAGGGATTTTCGGATGCCGATCTCCCGGGTCCGCTCCGTGACGGACACCAGCATGATGTTCATGATGCCGATGCCGCCCACCAGCAGGCTGATGGCCGCGATGAGGATCAGGATCATCATCAGCGTATTCAGCATGGAGTCCATGGCGTCCATCATCTCCGCAGAGGTCATGACCATGTAGTAGTCCGAGGACTGGTAGGTCTTGAACAGCCGGTTTTCAATGATGCCCTTGGCTGCAGACGCCGTGTCCCGGTCCGTGCTGGTCATCAGGTACATATCGCCGTACCCGCCGCCCAGCCGCTGGGCGTTGGCATAGGGAATGTAGATCACATCGTCGCTGCTGCCCTCGGTGCTGTCGCCGCTCTCCGCCAGCACGCCCACCACCGTGTAGGGCACGCCGCTGACGGAGATCGTCTGGCCCAGCGGGTCCGTCTGGAAGGCATTCTCCGCCAGGTACGAGCCGATGACGCACACATTCTGATGGCGCTCCACATCAATGTAGCGGAGGAAGCGGCCCTCCTCCAGACTGGAGCCCTGCATGGTCTTCTGGGTGTCGGTGCGGTAGAAGGCCTCGCTGACGCCGTAGACGCTGGTGCGGTCGAAATCCTCCGTTCCCTGCCGCACCTTGGCCGTGGCGCTCACGTAGGGCGTGACGCCGGAGAGATACTGGGGATACTTTTCCACCAGGGCGTACATATCGTCCGTATCCACGTCCCGGGTGCCGCCTTCGCCGCGGCCGTAGACCATCACCTGGATCAGGTTGGAGCCCAGCTGCTCGAACTGGGCGTTCATGTAGTTCTGCATGCCGTTGCCCAGGCTGGTAATGATGATGACCGCCGCGACGCCGATGATGATGCCCAGCATGGTCAGCAGCGCCCGCATCTTGCTGAGCATCAGGGATTTGATGGCCAGCTTGAAGGATTGGGTGAAATTCATGCCGTCTCCCCCTCTCCCGCGTCTTCCTGGGGCTGGACCACGGCCTGGGGATCACTGGCGTCCCCGTCGTAGATGATCCGGCCGTCCTGCAGGCGGACGATGCGCTTGGCCTTGACGGCGATGGAGTTGTCATGGGTGATGAGGACCACGGTGTCCCCCTCCTGGTTCAGCTTCTGCAGGAACCGCAGCACCTCCCGGCCCGTGCGGGAGTCCAGGGCGCCCGTGGGCTCGTCGGCCAGGATCACCGAAGGCTTCCCCGCCAGGGCCCGGGCGATGGAGACCCGCTGCTGCTGGCCGCCGGAGAGCTGGCTGGGCAGGTTCTTCCGCTTGTCGGCCAGGCCCACCCGCCCCAGGGACTGGATGGCCCGCTCGCGGCGCTCCTCCGCGGAGACGCCGGCGTACAGCAGCGGCAGTTCCACATTCTCCTGCACCGTCAGCTTCGGGATCAGGTTGTACTGCTGGAAGATGAAGCCCAGCATTTTGTTGCGGATCTCCGCCTGCTGGTCATCCTCCATGGTGGACACGTCGATGCCCCCCAGGTGGTAGGTTCCGGAGGTGGGAACGTCCAGGCAGCCGATGATGTTCATGGCCGTGGACTTGCCGGAGCCGGAGGAGCCCACGATGGCCACGAACTCCCCCTGATCCACCGTCAGGTTGATGCCGTCCAGGGCGTGGACGGTCTCCTCGCCCATGTGGTAGATTTTGTAGATGTCTTTCAGTTCAATGAGATGGCCCACGGGATCAGCCTCCCATCATCATGTCCATCAAACTGGAAGCCTGGTTGTTGATGAGGACCACATCGCCCTCCTCCAGGCCGCTGGTGACCTCGATGTACTCGTCATCGTTCCGGCCCAGGGTGACCTCCTTGGTCTCCAGCTTGGTGACGTCCACCACGCTCAGGCCGTCCTCACCGAGGGCGCCGGGGCCGGGAACAGTCACCGTGTTGCCCCGTTCCACCGCGTCCACGGGGATGCACAGGGCGTTGGGGACCACTTCGCCGATAATCTGGGCGGAGACGTTCATGCCCGGCCGCAGATCGCCGTAGTCCTCGATGATGATGGTGACGGGATAGCTGGTGGCGCCGTTGGTGGTGGTCCCGTTGATGCTGACCTTATCCACCACGCCGGAGAATGTCTGGCCCTCCAGGGCGTCGGCGGTGATCCGCACCTCCTGGCCCACTTCCACCTTGCCGATGTCCAGCTCATCCACGGCCATCTCCAGCTCCAGATAGCTCAGGTCGTAGATCACCGCCAGCGTGCCGGAGGAAACGCCGTCCACCTTGTCGCCGGCCTTGAAGTTCTTCTCGATCACGGTGCCGGAGATGGGGGACTTGATGTTGTAGTCATCCACCGCGTCGGAGGCAGTGCTGGCAGAGAGCTGGGCGGACTGGAGGTTCAGCCGGGCGCTCTCGATTTGGTCCCGGATGGTCTCGGACTCCACAGTGCACAGCACCTCGCCCTTGGTCACCGTGCTGCCGGCCAGCTTGGTGAAGTCGTTCACCGTGCCGGAACCGGAGGCATACACCACAGAAGAGGCGGGCATGGACACCGGAGCCTGGCCGTAGCTGGAATAGCTGCCGATGATGGCGGAGGCAGTGACGGCGTCGGACACCGTACCGGGATTGTTCAGCCGCACCCGGACGGAGACGGCCTCCTTGCCGTTGCTGGTGATGGTGGTGGAGTTGGAGACATAGGTCACCGTGCCCATCTGAGAGCCGGCGTAGCCGTCCACAAACACGGTGGCGGCCTGCCCCACATAGAAGTCACTGGGGGAGGCAAAGGGGAACAGGAAGTCGATGGACAGCTCCGTGCTGGCCACGATCTTCGCCAGCTGCGTCCCAGCGGTGACGCTCTCGCCGTTGTGGACGTAGATCTCGCTCACCGTGCCGGAGATGGGCGCCGTGGGGTGCAGGGCCTCCTGGGCCTGCTGATAGGACATCTGGGCCTGCTGCACGGAGATCTGGGCCCGGTCCATGGAATCCTGGGCGTCGCTGCTGTCCATGGTGTAGAGCAGGGTGTCCTTGGTCACAAGGTCGCCCTCTTCAAAGGGAGCGCTGACGATATCGCCGGAGAGCAGGGTGGTGACGTTGTAAGAGTCCGCCGGCTGCAGCGTGGCGGTGCCGGAGACGCTGACCGTCAGATCCTGCCGGGTGACGGTGGACACCAGATAGCTGCTGCTGAGTTGGGTGTTGACGTTTTTGGTCAGTCTGGACACGCAGCCCGCCACAATGGCGATCACCACTACCAAAATAATCAGAATTTTCAGCCAGCGCTTCTTTTTCTTGCCGCCAAAGCCCTTCAGGGAGAATTTCTTTTTCTCCGTCTTTTCCGGCGCGGGCACGCTGGGCGCCTCGGCGGAGGTCTCGTTCATCCATTCAGTTTCCATGTTATGTAATCTCCTTGTTCTCGATTTCCGCGGTGGGGCGCTTCCCCATACCGCGCTTGAAGATGTTCAGAATGTTTTCCAGGCGATCCCGGGTCCCGGGATCGCCGCCGGCCTGCAGGCCGGTGTAAATCATGGGAGCCGCCACCACAAGCAGAGCCCCCAGAATGTTGCCCAGGTCCCGGTCCTGCCGCAGGTCCAGCAGGTCCAGGTTCACAGCGTCCCCCAGACGCCGCAGGATCACCTCCGGATCCAGCATCTCCAGCAGGCCGTTCTTCTGCATCCCGTTGTTGCAGCGGATGATGCCGGTCATGGCGCCGATCTCGCCCAGGTCCATCTGGTCCGACTTCGTCTGGACATAGTCGTACAGGTCCAGCAGAGCCTGGAAGATGTCTCCCCCGTCCCGGAGCAGAAACTCCTCCAGCAGCATGAACAACTGATCCACATATCCCTTCAGCAGATAGCGGAACAGGTCCTCCTTATCCTGAAAGTACATGTAAAAGCTGCCCCGGGGGATGCCTGCCTCCTTGATGATCTGGTTGATGGACGCCTCGTTGAAAGGCCGGTGGGAAAACTCCCGGGTGGCCGCCTCCAACAACTTCTCCTGCTTTTCCGCCGGCAGATTCAAAAAAGTGCTGCTCGGCACG
>DWXY01000071.1 GCA_019118935.1 Candidatus Oscillibacter pullicola | reverse complement strand
GAAAGCCTGCTCGAACATTTCAAATCCGGGTGTCACCTCCAGAAAAACAACCACATCTTTTCGATGTGGTTGTTTTTTCTTGCAAATGGATTTCACGGGTGCAGGGGGATTGGATTCCGCCTGTGCCCGCTTTCACTTTTTGGCAGAATCATCTGCACGGCGGAAAGGCGCTGCCCCGCGGATCGCAGAGGATACGGCCCCGCCCGCCTATGCGGTCCGATTGCGGGGACGTGTGCCTGCGGATGCTGCTTTGACGAAAATGTACGGGAAGATGACGGACTTTTTTGGTGAAAAAGATGGCAAAAACAGAAAATCCTTTACGAAAAATATACAAGAACCCGCGGCAAAAACGTGCTATAATAATTCCGAATAAACAGAGATGTGGGAGACCAGCCCCCGATCCGCCGGCGTGCCCTTCAGGCTGCCGTGCGGGTCTGGGGCGTTTTCCCTAGAAGGAGCGTATATGGCACATATCAATTCGGATATTCTGCGCCTCGGCGTGGATGTGGGGTCCACCACCGTCAAAGCGGTGGCCCTGGACCCGGCTGACAACAGCGTACTGTTCACCCGCTATCAGCGGCATAACGCCCACCAGGCGGACACCGTCCGGCAGCTGCTGGAGGAGGCGGCCGGTCACTTTCCCGGCGCGCGGTTCCGCATCGGCGTGTGCGGGTCCGGCGGACGGCCCATTGCCGCAGCCCTGGGGGCCTGCTATGTCCAGGAGGTGGTGGCCAACGCGGCGGCAGTCCGGGCCCTGTACCCGGAGGTCCGCACCGCGGTGGAACTGGGCGGACAGGATGCCAAGGTGATCTTCTTCCACTATGACGAGGCCAGTGGAAAGCTCCAGACCTCCGACATGCGGATGAACGGCAGCTGCGCCGGGGGCACCGGCGCGTTCATCGACGAGATCGCCGCGCTGCTGAACGTGCCAGCGGACGAGTTCGAGCAGCTGGCTGCCCGCGGGAAGACCGTTTACAGCATCTCCGGCCGCTGCGGCGTGTTTGCCAAGACGGACATCCAGCCCCTGCTGATCCAGGGGGCAGAGCGGACGGATATCGCGCTCTCTACCTTCCACGCCATCGCCAAGCAGACCATCGGCGGCCTGTCCCAGGGGCTGGAGCTGACGGCCCCCATCATCTTCGAGGGCGGGCCCCTGACCTTTAACCCCACGCTGGTGCGGGTATTCGCAGAGCGGCTGAATCTGAAGGAGGAGGACATCGTCCGGCCGGAGCACCCGGAGACCATCGTGGCCCGGGGCACTGCCATCGCGATCGACGAGCTGTTCCCCAGGCAGGAGGATTCCATGACCCTGGCAGAGGCCATGGAGCGGCTGGACAAGGCCCCGGCCCAGACCGAGGGCCCATCCGGCACCGGCAGGCCCTTCTTTGCCAGCGACGCGGAGCAGGAGGCCTTTCTCCGCCGGCACCGCGCCGAGCTGCGCCAGCCGGTGGACGCCACGAACCGGAAGGTCCTGCGGGGGTACATCGGCATCGACTCCGGCTCCACTACTTCCAAGTTCGTCTTTATGGACGAGAACGAACAGGTGACGGACACCTTCTACGCCAACAACCAGGGCGAGCCGCTGAAGGTGGTCCGGGAAGGCCTGCTGGCCCTGGCGGAGAAGTATGAGAAGCTGGGCATCCGGCTGGAGGTGCTGGGCCTGGGCACCACCGGCTACGGTGAGCAGATGCTCTCCGCCGCCTTCCATGCCGACTACCACACGGTGGAGACCGTGGCCCACGCCCGGGGCTGCCGCCGCTTTTTTCCGGACGCCACGTTCCTGCTGGACATCGGCGGCCAGGACATGAAGGCCATCTGGCTGAAGGACGGCGTGGTCACAAACATCATGCTGAACGAGGCCTGCTCCTCCGGCTGCGGATCCTTCCTGGAGAACTTCGCCTCCACCCTGGGGATGCCGGTGGACCAGGTGGCGGACGCCGCTTTCCGGTCTCAGGCCCCTGCCGAGCTGGGCAGCCGGTGCACCGTGTTCATGAACAGCACCATCATCAACGAGCAGCGCAATGGCAAGCAGCCCGACGACCTGATGGCGGGGCTGTGCCGGTCCATCATCGAGAACGTGTTCACCAAGGTGGTGCGGATCGCCAACGTGGCGGAGCTGGGGGACCGGGTGGTGGTCCAGGGGGGTACCTTCCGGAACTTTGCCGTCCTGCGGGCGCTGGAGGAGTACCTGGGCCGGGACGTGACCCTGGCCCCCTATCCCGGGGAAATGGGCGCTCTGGGCGCGGCTCTCGCGGTGAAGCAGGAGGTGGAGGCCCACGGCTACGCCAACGGCCGCTGTTCCGCCTTCATCGGGTTCGAGGCGGTCAAGGACTTTCGCTATACCCGAGAGAGCGGCGTGCTCTGCCCCCACTGCGCCAACCACTGCAGCCGGACGGTCCTGCGGTTCCCGGACGGGGGCTGCTACGTCACCGGCAACCGGTGCGACCGGGGCGCCGTGGTGACGGAGGGACCTGCTGTCCCGGAGAAAACAGCCGCAGAGGTGCCGGACCTGTTCCATCTGCGGCAGGAGCTGCTGTTCAAGACATATCCGATATCCCCCGTGCGGGAGGAACAGGCGGAGACCATCGGCCTGCCCCGGGTGCTGGAGTTCTGGGACAGCATGCCCTTCTGGAGCACCTTCTTCCGGGCCCTGGGGTATCCGGTGAAGTTCTCCCGCCCCAGCAGCCGCAAACAGTATGAGAGCGGACTGCAATACGTGGCGTCGGACACCATCTGTTTTCCGGCTAAGCTGGTCCACGGCCATGTGCTGGACCTGTCCAAACAGGGCGTGGACCGGATTTTCCTACCGTACATCCTCCACATGCCCACGGAGAACAAGCGGGAGAAGAGCCCCTATGTGTGCCCGGTGATTATGGGCTACTCCATGGTGGTGCGGAACTTCCAGTCCCCGGAGGAGCACTTCTCCGTGGGCTTTGAGACGCCGGTGTTCCACTGGTTCAGCGAGCAGGACCGGAAGCGGCAGATCTGCCGGTACGCCATGGACCACTGCGGTGCCACGAAGCAGCAGGCAGAGGAGGCCTTCCGCCAGGGGGCGGCCGCCATTTCCGCTTTCCGCCGTCAGATGGTGGAGGAAGGGAAGCGGATCATTTCGGACACAGCAGCCAAGGGCGGCTTCGCCGTGGTGCTGGCGGGACGGCCCTACCACACGGACCCCCTCATCAACCACGACCTGTCCAGGATGTTCACCCGCCGGGGCATCCCGGTGCTGACGGTGGACAGCCTGCCGGGGCTGGAGACGGCGAACCTGCGGAAATCCCGGGTGGAGATCACCAACGACTTCCACGCCCGGATGCTCTCCGGCGCTATGGTGACGGCGGAGCAGCCCTGCCTGGAGTACGTGCAGATCGTCAGCTTCGGCTGCGGGCACGACGCCATTTTGTCCGACGAGATTATCCGCCTGCTGGGGGAGGGCAGCGGCAAGCCGCCCCTGATCCTGAAGGTGGACGAGAGCGAGGCCGCCGGGTCCCTGGGCATCCGGGTCCAGTCCTATATCGAGACGGTGCAGCTGCGCCGCTCCGCCCAGGCGGAGTGGACGGCCCTGTCCCGTCCCCTGCCGGAGCCCTACGCAGTGAAGTACCGCAAGGAGGACCGGAAGCTGCGGACGGTGCTGGTGCCCAACATCTCCGCCCCGGTGTCCACTCTTCTGACGGCCCTGATGGACCGGGAGGGCATCCGGGCGGTGAGCCTGCCGGTGGGCGGCGTGGAGCAGATCCGGGTGGGCAAGAAGTACACCCACAACGACATCTGCTTTCCCTGCCAGATGGTCATCGGTGAGCTGATCGACGCATTGCAGAAGGGGAACTATCCGGAGGACTCCGTGGCCGTGGGCATGGCCAAGCTCAGCTGCGACTGCCGGATGGCCAATTACACCGCGATCCTGCGCAAGGCGCTAGACAGCGCCGGGTTTGAAAACGTCCCCATCCTCACCACCGACCCCGGCGACACCAAGGGCATCCACCCCGGGGTGTCCATGCTGGGGGCCCGGTCTGTGCTGCTGGCGGCGTGGGCCTTCTCCATGCTGGACATCCTGGAGGAGATGTGCCGGAAGATCCGCCCCTATGAGACGGCGGCGGGCGAGACCAACCGCGTGTTCAGCGAATGCGTGGAGTGGATCGCCGCCGCATCCAAGCAGGGGCTTGGGAAGCTGATCGGCGCCTTCCGGAAGGCAATCGAGGCGTTTCGGGGACTCCACTATGACCGCTCCCGCCGCAAGCCCCGGGTGCTGGTCACCGGGGAGCTGCTGGTGAACTTCCACCCCGGCACCAACTTCCATGTGGAGGAGTACCTGGAGAAAAACGGCATGGAGGTCATCCTGCCCCGCATCACCTACCAGTTCCGCAAGGACTTCCAGGCGGCCATCAGCGAGATCCGGGACTTCGGCGCCCATCTGGCGCCGTACCCCTTTGCGCTGGACGCCGCCGTGGAGGGCATCCAGCGGTTTCTGGAGCAGATCGCCAAGGCCCATCCCATGTACCACCGGGCGGCCCGGCCCCAGGAGCTCCACGATGGGGTGAAGGACATCATCCCCAAGACCCTCACCTGCGGCGAGGGCTGGCTGATGGCAGGGGAGATCGCCCACTACGCCAAGCAGGGCGTCCGGTCCTTCATCATCCTCCAGCCCTTCGGGTGCCTGCCCAATCACGTGTGCGGGCGGGGCGTCACCAAGCGGCTCAAGGAGGAGTTCCCCGGCGTGCAGATCCTGCCCCTGGACCTGGATCCGGACACCAGCTACGCCAATGTGGAGAACCGGCTCCAGATGCTCATCATGAATCAGACCGCGGAGGCGGAGCATCCCGCGGCCAGCGCGGAACCGGCGCCGAAAAAGACCCGGGGCGGCTCTCCCCGTCCGGCGCTGTCCTCTACATAAGCGCGGGCGTCGGCCGCATTTCCGGACTCCGGGGAGGAGCGCCCGGCGCCAAGGTCCGGCCTGGATACGAAGAGGGCGGCCGTTCGTACAAACGGCCGCCCTCAGTCTGTCGATAAACCCGGAAATTCAGGAAAACGGGAAGGAAGGGTGTGCGCGGCTGCCCCGCAGGGCGTGCCGGAGCCAACCGCCCGCAGGGCGGCCCTTGGGCGGAGGCTAAACCCAGGAAGGGTGTCCTGCGCCATTCCAATCAACCGTTTTTCAGAACTTCAAAAAGTTCTGAAAAACGTGAGCAGGTTGTCGAAAAGACTTTTTCGACAACCTGAGGGCGGCCGTTCATACGAACGGCCGCCCTCTTGAATTTTTGGCTTGGTGGAATCTCCGGCATTTCTGGAGGCGCGGCCCGGCCGGCGGTCACTCCGCGCGGGCGGGAGGCGTCCGGGCGCTCCTGTGGACGGCGGAGAGCAGCTCCCGCACCTGCTCCCGGGAGAGGCGGGGCGGCAGCGCGCCGTACAGGCTCCGCTCCACATCGTCCACCAGGATGCTGTATCGGGCCTGCATGGGCGCCTCCAGCACGTCCCGGAGGGGGCCCTCTGCCAGGCGCTCCAGATACTCCCGGGGGGTCTCCTGGCTCTGGCGGCGGCAGCGGCGGCGGGCGCCCCAGCGCTCCAGCTGCAGCAGGGCGGCACGGGGTGTTCCGGCGTAACGCAGCAGAAAGGCCCTGACCCGCAGGCGCCGGCCCAGCCGGGAGAGCAGGCCGCGGCGGCCCAGACGCTGCCGGACGAGCCCGTCGTCATCATCCTCCTCCGGCAATCTGATGCGGCTGCGGCTGCGCCAGAGCCAGCGCACCAGGGCAGCCACTCCGGCCAGGACCAGCGCGGCCAGGGACAGGAGCAGCAGCGCCGTCACCAGCTGAGGGGCGATGGAGGGGCCGGAGGCGCTCTCCACAGGCAGAACGGCCTCACTGCCGCCTCCGACGGCGGAGGACATCCCTGCGGACCCGGAGGAGCGGCCCTGGAAGAGGGACGTCAGGAACCGGAACACAGCGATCAGGGCGCTCTGCAGAAGGCTGCCGACGGCCTGGAAGAGGGGGATCAGCTCCCCCCTGGCGGCCAGCAGCAGGGCGCAGGCGGCCACGGCCAGCGCGGCCAGGACCGCCGGGATCAGCAGGGCCGGAAGCCGCCCGAAGGGAGAACCGGCCCGGATGGTGTTCCGGCCGGAGGTGCGCATCCCCACCACCGCCAGCAGATCCAGCGCCAGCAGCGCCAGCAGCACCGGCACCCGGTCCAGCAGCTGGGGGGCGAAGGAGGCCACGATCAGATAGAACAGCCCGTACAGGCCCATGTACTCCCCGGCACTGTGGAGGTGGCGGACCGTGACAGGCGTGACGCCCCAGTGGTATCCCCGGCACAGGGGAAAGAGGTACAGGGGCACCTGAATCACCAGAAGAGGCGGGTAGGTCAGGTCCAGCGTGCAGCTGAGCAGGGGGATCCAGACGGCGCAGAGCAGGACGTTCAGCAGCAGAATCTGCCAAAAGCGGCGGGGTTTTCGGAGAAAGAGACTGTTGCCCGCGGCCATCAGCCCGCCGGAGAGCAGAAATCCCCACATGGAGAAGGGCGGCCGGCCGCACAGAAGCTGCCACAGAATGTCGGCCGTCAGGAAGACGATCAGCAGCTCGGTGGCCAGCGGAAGGCACTTGAGGGCGGCGGTCTTTCCATGTCTCATAGGCCGCCTCCCGCCCGAAAGGCGTTCAGGTCCAGGATCCGCAGGAGGGGGTGAGACTGTTCCCCCCAGGCCAGCAGGGGGACGCGGTGCCGCTCCAGCAGCGCGCAGGTGCCGGCGTCCAGGCGGCGGACATCCCCGCAGACCAGAAAGGCGCCGGAGAGGCTGCGGAGGCGCGGCAGGATCTCGTCCGCCGTGATGGAGACAGCGGTGTCCGCGGCGGCCAGCAGCGTCAGGACCGCGGGCAGCTGCCGCCGGTCGCGGCAGGTGGCGAACTGCTCCGGCCGCCCGGCGGGGCGGGAGATGAACAGAGATACGGCCACCTCCTCTTCCGTCAGCTGCGCCGCCAGGGAGCCCAGGATCTCCAGGGCGGATTCGAAGTCCTCCGGCGGCAGGCCCGCGAAGGAGGCGCCGTCCAGCAGGAACGCGGCCCGGCGGGGGGAGATTTTCTCGTAGATGTTCACCATGGCGCCCTGTCCCCGGGCCATCAGGCGGAAGTTCAGGGACCGGGCGTTGTCCCCCGGCTGGTAGGCGCGGACGTTCCGGATCACGGTCCGGTCGTCCTGAAAGCCCCGGGCGCCGGTCTCCAGCTCCCAGCTGTTGCGCAGGAACCAGCGGGTGGACACGGGGACCAGCCGGGGAAACACCGCCAGCGTCACGGGCCTGGGCAGCGGGATTTCCTTCTCCCGGACGCAGAGGCACAGGCCGTCGCCGGAGAGCAGCCGGATCCGGTCAAAGGACAGCAGGCCCCGGTGCTCCGCCTGGAGGCGGCTGGTGTAGGACATCCGCTGATGCCCCAGCAGGAAGGAGACGTTCTTTTCATAATAGGGCTTCTGCACGGGCCCCTCCTGGAGTTCCACGGTCTCCCAGCGGTGCTCCGGCCGGAGGGCGCCGCCCGGCTCCAGGGGGAAGCGCACCGTCAGCCAGACCAGGGGCAGCCACTTGGGGTTGTCCAGCGTCACCCGCAGAGGACAGGGCTCCCCGGGGAAGACGCAACTCCGCTCCGCTTGGAGGGCGGCGGTCACGCCGTCCAGCACATGGCGGGCCCAGAGGCGGGCCGCGGCGGCCACGGCGGCCGCCGCCAGAGAGAAGATGGCGGCGGGCAGCCGCCCGCTCAGGCTGAAGCCCACCCCGCAGGCCGCCAGGGCCAGGATGGAGAGGCGCCCCGTGAACAGGCTGGACTCGGCGAAGTCCACTGCGGCGGACTCAGGCGTTCTGGCCATGGGCAAGGACCTCCCCGGTCTCCCGGCAGGGCACCTGGGCCAGTACGGTCTCCACCACGCCGGCCGCCTCCAGGCCGGAGAGCGCCGCCTGATGGGACAGCAGCACCCGGTGGGGCAGGACATAGCGGGCCAGATACTTCACATCGTCCGGGGTGACATAGTCCCGGCCGGAGAGGGCGGCGTAGGCCTTGGAGGCCCGGAACAGGTCCCGGGACACCCGGGGGCTGGCGCCGCAGGCCAGCTCCGGCTGCTCCCGGGTGGCCTGGACCAGCTCCACGATGTACGCCACCACCGGATCGGACAGGCGGACCTGACGGATCTCCCGGGTAATCCGGTTGATCTCCTCCGGGGAGAGCAGGGGGCGGAGGTCCGCAAAGGCGGCCCCGTCTCCCACGGTCCGGAGCATGGCGGCCTCCTCCCTGGGGGAGGGGTAGCCCATGGAGAGCTTGAATAGGAAGCGGTCCAGCTGGGCGGCGGGCAGGGCGAAGGTGGTCTCCGTCTCCACCGGGTTCTGGGTGGCCAGGACCATGAAGGGCGGGGCCAGGGGATAGGTGACGCCGTCCACGGACACCTGCCGCTCCTCCATGGCCTCCAGCAGGGCGGACTGGGTGCGGGGAATGGCCCGGTTGATCTCATCCGCCAGCAGGATGTTGGTCATGACGGGGCCGGGGGTGAAGACCATCTCCCCGGTCTTCTGGCTGTAAATGTTCATGCCCACGATGTCCGAGGGCAGCAGGTCCGGGGTGAACTGCACCCGCACCATGCCGCAGCCCAGCACCGCGGAGAGGGCCTTCACCAGCGTGGTCTTGCCCACGCCGGGGATATCGTCAATCAGCACGTGCCCGCCGGCGAACAGGCTGGTGAGCACCAGGCGGCTCTGCTCACCCTTGCCGATGATGGCCTTGCCGCACTCCGCCTCGATCTGCTCCGCCAGATGGCGGAGCTCTGTGAAGTCCATAGTCGCGCCTCCTCGGTTCCATGAAATACCCCTTTATTATATCTGACCCGAAAGCGGACCGCAAGAGCGGATGCCCGCCCCGGGAAGACCTGAAAAAACGCTTGAAAAAGAGGGAAGCCTCTGGAAAAGCGGAAACGCCTGTGCTATGATACGAAACAGAAGGTCCCGCAACAGGACCGACGAGAATTTGGGAGGAATGCGTATGAAGAAGACATTGTCCCTGCTCCTGTCCCTGGTGCTGATGCTCAGCCTGGCGCTGCCCGCATCCGCCGCGGAGACGGAGTATCCCACCCTGGAGGGCGGCGTGACCGAGATCCAGAAGTACGGCAACATCGTTCTGGACATCGACCCGGCGGACCTGAAGGACGGCGGCTACACATACGGTGACCTGCTGACCGTCACCGTCAACGGCACCGGGTATGACATGCCCCTGTGCACCAACTACTCCGACGTGGACACCGGCGCGCTGGTGCTGCGGGACAGCGAGGGCGTGCTGATCGCCGCCATCAACATGGGAGATTTTGCCACCACCAACGGCCTGGCCATGAAGGTCACCGCGGAGGACGGCTCCTATACCTGGGAGTTTCCGGAGGGCCAGTCCCTGGAGACCATCACGGTTTCCATCTCCATGAAGGAGGCAGGCGGCTACTATGACCAGTATCTGATTCACCAGCTGACCCGTACCAATGAGCGGGCGGACTACGCCTCCGACGCGGTGTTCGCCAACTTCCGCAATGTGGCTGTGGGCGATCTGGGGGAGAACGCCTTCTTCCGCAGCAGCAGCCCCGTGAACAACGAGCTGAACCGGGCTGCCTATGCCGACGATCTGGCGGAGGCCAACAGCATCCAGACCGTGATGAATCTGGCGGATTCCAACGAGCTGATCGAGGGCTATATCGCCGCCGAGGGCTTTGATTCCCCCTACTACCAGTCCCTGTACGAGGCGGGGAAGGTGAAGGCGCTGAACCTGGGCGTGGACTTCACCGCCGCGGACTTCAAGTCCGGTCTGGCGGAGGGCCTGCGCTTCTTCGCGGAGAACGAGGGGCCCTATCTGGTCCACTGCAACGAGGGCAAGGACCGGGCCGGCTTTGTCTCCGCCCTGCTGGAGTGCCTGATGGGCGCCACCTATGACGAGGTGGTGGCGGACTACATGACCACCTATATGAATTACTACCACCTGGAAGAGGGCAGCGAGCAGTATGAGGCGGTGAAGAACAGCAACATCGTCTCCATCCTCACCAACATCACCGGCGCTGCGGAGGGCACGGACCTGACCACTGTGGATCTGGCCGCTGCGGCAGAGGACTATATGCTGGACGCCGGTCTGACCGCAGACGAGGTGACCGCCCTGAAGGCGAACCTGGCCAAGGACTACACGGTGGAGACCGAGGCTCCCGCGGAAGAGACGCCGGAGGAGCCCGCTCCCCAGGCCCGGACCTACACGGTGGAGGCGGGAGACTGCCTGTGGAACATCGCCTATGAGGTGTACGGCACCGGCACCCGCTGGACCGTGATCTACGAGGCCAACCGGGACATCATCCGTGACCCTGGCATGATCTACATCGGGCAGGTGCTGACCATCCCCGCCGCCTGAAAACACTCGTTTCGTTTTTGAAAACAGCTCCCGGAGCAATCCGGGAGCTGTTTTTTGCATCTGAATGCGCTTGCAAAAAGAAGGATTTTACACAGACTTTACAAAGCCCTGGTGTCGGATTTTACTTCCGGCTGTTTATACTAAGACCGTCCCTTGAGCAACAGACATAGGAAAAGGAGTAATCTTCGACATGAAAAAAGTATTTTCGCTCTTGCTGTCCCTGACCATGGTCATGGCTCTGCTGGCCGGCTGCGGCGGTGACACCACGGCTGACGACACCACAGATGATACCGCTTCCAACGACACCGCCCAGGAGGAGACCACCGAGCTGAGCGGCACTGTGGCCACCGATGGCTCCACTTCCATGGAGGAGGTCATCGGCGCCCTGGGTGAGCAGTTTATGGCCGACAACTCCGGCGTGTCCGTCACCTACAACCCCACCGGCTCCGGCTCCGGCATCGAGGCTGTGTCCAACGGCAGCTGCGACATCGGCCTGGCCTCCCGCGCGCTGACCGATGACGAGAAGGCGGGCGGCCTGACCGAGACCATCGTGGCCCTGGACGGCATCGCCGTGATCGTCAACGCTGAGAACTCCGTCACCGACCTGACTCTGGAGCAGATCGCCTCCATCTACACCGGCGCTGTCACCGATTGGTCTGAGTTCGGCAGCGACGCCGGCGCCATCGCCGTGATCGGCCGTGAGTCCGGCTCCGGCACCCGGGACGGCTTCGAGTCCATCACCGGCACCGAGGACCAGTGCGTGCTGGCCCAGGAGCTGAGCTCCACCGGCGCCGTGATCGAGGCGGTCCGCACCACCCCCGGCGCCATCGGCTATGCCTCTCTCTCCGCTGTGCAGGATCAGGAGGGCATCACGGTCCTGACCGTGGGCGGCGTGGCTCCCTCTGAGGCCACGGTCCTGGACGGCAGCTATGCCATTCAGCGTCCCTTCGTGTTCGCCACCCGCACCGATGAGGCCCTGTCCGACGCGGCCCAGGCCTTCTTCGACTTCGCCACCTCCACCGCCGCCAGCGACCTGATCGCCGGTGCCGGCGCCGTGCCCGTGGCCCAGTAAGACAACGCTTGTTTTGCCACCCTCATATATGCGGTCAGCCGCCGTGCCCACCACTGGGGCGGCGGCCGTTCCGCTGAAATCAGGACGGACGCCTTGTCCGGGAACAAAGGAGAACCTTATGGAACATGAAATCGTGGGGCAGGCTGTGGAGGCCGCCGTGGACGGCGCCCTGACCGGCATCGCCGGCCGGAAAAAGGAGCCCATGACCGGCAAGAAGGCCCTGAAGGCCATGGAGAAGGTGATGAATGCCATCTTCTTCATCTGCGGCATGGTGGCTGTGGCGTTCGTGCTCCTCATCAGCATCTACCTCATCATCTCCGGCCTGCCGGCCATCCTGGAGATCGGGCCCATCAACTTCCTGTTTGGGACCCGCTGGTATGCCTCTACCGGAGACTTCGGCATCTTCGCCATCATTCTCACCTCCTTCGCGGGCACCGCGGGAGCCATTCTCGTGGGGGTGCCCATCGGCCTGATGACGGCCATTTTCCTGTCCAAGGTGGCGCCGCCCAAGTTTGCCGCCGTAGTTCATACGGCAGTGGAACTGCTGGCGGGCATCCCCTCTGTGGTGTACGGTCTGGTGGGCATGATCCTGCTGGTGCCCGCCATCCGGGTGGCCTTTGACCTGCCCTCCGGCGCCACGCTCCTGGCGGCCATCATCGTGCTGGCGGTGATGATCCTGCCCTCCATCGTCTCTGTGTCGGAGACGGCGCTCCGCGCCGTGCCCCGGGAGTACGAGGAGGCATCCCTGGCCCTGGGGGCCACCCATATCGAGACGGTGTTCCGGGTCAGCGTGCCCGCTGCCCGCAGCGGCATCGCCACCGCCATCGTGCTGGGCATCGGCCGGGCCATCGGCGAGGCCATGGCCATCATCATGGTGGCGGGAAATGTGGCCAATATGCCGGGCCTGCTGACGCCGGTGCGGTTTTTGACCACCGCCATCGCCTCGGAGATGTCCTACGCCTCCGTGGGCTCTCTCCACCGCAACGCCCTGTTCTCCATTGGCCTGGTGCTGTTCCTCTTCATCATGCTGATCAATGTGTTCCTCAACGTCTTCATCAAGCGGAAAAAGGAGGACTGACCGAACATGGAATCCCATACCCTGTCCCCCCGGCGCCGGCTGTACGACAAGGGCCTGCGGGCGGTGCTGTACTTCTGCGGCTTCCTCACCTGCGCGCTGCTGGTGCTGATCATCGGCTATATCTTCTACCGGGGCATCCCCTTCATCAGCTGGGAGCTGCTGTCCACCCAGTCCAGCTATATCAACGACACCATCGGCATCCTGCCCAATATTCTCAACACCCTCTATGTCATCCTGCTGTCCATGGTGATCGTGCTGCCCCTGGGCGTGGGCGCCGCCATCTATCTGACGGAGTACGCCACCAACCGGCGTCTGGTGGCCGTCATCGAGTTCGCCACCGAGACCCTCACCGGCATCCCCTCCATCATCTTCGGCCTGGTGGGCATGCTGTTCTTCATCCAGATGATGGGCCTGAAGACCGGTGTGCTGGCCGGCGGCCTGACCCTGGTGGTGATGATCCTGCCCACCATCGTCCGCACCACTCAGGAGAGCCTGAAGACCGTGCCGGACTCCTACCGGGAGGGCGCCCTGGCCATGGGCGCCGGCAAATGGCACATGGTCCGCACCGTGGTGCTGCCCAATGCGGTGGACGGCATCGTCACCGGCTGCATCCTGGCGGTGGGCCGCATCGTGGGCGAGAGCGCGGCGCTGCTGTACACCGCCGGTTTCGGTCTGGTACTCAACAACTTTGTGACCGCGCTGGAATCCTCCTCCGCCACATTGACCGTGGCCCTGTATGTGTATGCCAGCGAGCGGGGCGAGACGGACATCGCCTTCGCCATCGCCACCATTTTGATGCTGCTGACGCTGGTCATCAACCTGTCCGCCAATCTGGTGGGCCGGAAGCTGAAGAAAAATTGACGAGGAGGATACGAAATGTCCACCATCATTCAAGTAAAGGACCTGAATCTGTGGTACGGGGCGCACCATGCCCTCCACAGTGTGAATATCGACATTCCGGAGCACGAGATCACCGCCCTGATCGGCCCTTCCGGCTGCGGCAAGTCCACCTTCCTGAAGACCCTGAACCGGATGAACGACCTAGTGCCGGGCATCCGCATCGAGGGAGAGGTCAACTACGCCGGGCAGAACATCTACGCTCCCAGCGTGGACACCACCTGGCTGCGCAAGCAGATCGGCATGGTGTTCCAAAAGGCCAATCCCTTCCCCATGAGCATCTATGACAACGTGGCCTACGGCCCCCGGACCCACGGCATCCGCTCCCGGGCCAAGCTGGACGAGATCGTGGAGAACTCCCTCCGCTCCGCCGCCATCTGGGACGAGGTGAAGGACCGGCTGAAGAAGAGCGCCCTGGGCCTCTCCGGCGGGCAGCAGCAGCGGCTGTGCATCGCCCGGGCCCTGGCGGTGGAGCCGGAGATCCTGCTGATGGATGAGTCCACCAGCGCCCTGGATCCCATCTCCACATCCAAGATCGAAGACCTTGCAGTGGAGCTGAAAAGCAAGTATACTGTCATCATGGTGACCCACAATATGCAGCAGGCCGCCCGTGTCTCCGACAACACGGCGTTTTTCCTGCTGGGGGACCTGGTGGAGTTCGGCAGGACGGAGACGCTGTTCTCCACCCCCACGGACAAGCGCACAGAAGACTACATCACCGGCCGGTTCGGCTAAGGAGGGACGCAAGGTGAGAAACAGATTTGGCGAGCAGCTGGAGCGGCTGCACGTGGAAATGATCCAGATGGGCGCCCTGTGCGAGGACGCCATCTCCGCCGCGGCCCAGGCCCTGATGAAGGGCGACGAGGATCTGGCCCGGGCTGCCGGGGAGGCGGAGCGGGAGATCGACCAGAAGGAGCGGGAGGTGGAGAACCTCTGCCTGAAGCTGCTGCTGCAGCAGCAGCCGGTGGCCCGGGACCTGCGGGAGATCTCCTCCGCGCTGAAGATGATCTCCGATCTGGAACGGATCGGGGACCAGGCGGCGGACATCGCGGAGCTGACCCGGTTCGTGCGTCTGCCGGACGGCCCCGGCCGCCAGCGGATCGAGGAGATGGCCAAGGCCGTCACCCGGATGGTGACGGACAGCGTGGACTCCTTCGTGAAGCGGGACCTGGAGCTGGCCCGGGAGGTCTGCCGGGAGGACGACCAGGTGGACGACCTGTTCAACCAGGTGAAGAAGGAGCTGATCGGGCTGATCGCCGCGGATGCCGACTCCGGCGAGCTGTGGCTGGACCTCATCATGGTGGCCAAGTATCTGGAGCGGATCGGCGACCACGCCACCAACGTGGCGGAGTGGGTGGAGTACTCCATCACGGGAAATCACCCCTCCAACAACTGAGCGGCCTGCGCAGAGGCGCGGCACCGGCATTGAAAAGGGGGAGAGGCCATGCTCACCTATGAGGATGTGAAAAACGATTCTGCGGTCCGGACCTATATCCAGCGGGCGGACGAGTCCCTGACCGCTCTGGGCTATACGGAGCACAGCTTTGCCCACGTGACGGTGGTGGCGGAAAACGCCGCCTATATCCTCTCCACCCTGGGGTACCCGGAGCGGACGGTGGAGCTGGCGAAGATCGCCGGATTCCTCCACGACATCGGCAACCTGGTGAACCGGGTGGACCACTCCCAGTCCGGCGCGGTCATGGCCTTCCGCATCCTGGACAACATGGACTGCCCTCCGGAGGAGATCGCCACCATCGTCACCGCCATCGGCAACCATGACGAGGGCACCGGCATGCCGGTGAACGCCGTGGCGGCGGCGCTGATCCTGGCGGACAAGTCCGATGTCCGCCGCAGCCGGGTCCGGAATCCGGACATGGCCAGCTTCGACATCCACGACCGGGTGAATTACTCGGTGAAGAAGTCCGTCCTGAAAATCAATGAGGAGCACACGCTGATCAAGCTGAAACTGTCCGTGGACACGAAGTACGGCTCCGTCATGGACTATTTTGAGATCTTCATGGGCCGGATGATCCTCTGCCGGAAGGCGGCGGAGAGGCTTGGCCTGCAGTTCAAGCTGATGATCAACGAGCAGCAGCTGATCTGACCGGCCGCCGGAGGGAGACACCCTCCGCCCCTCCAGCGGGGCGGAGAGATTGAAAGGGGGAGGGATATCTGTGATCTATCTGCTGGAGGATGACGACAGTATCCGGGATTTTGTGATCTATACATTGAACAGCCAGGGTATGGAGGCCAGGGGCTTTCCGCTGCCCTCCCTGTTCTGGCAGGCCGTGGGAGAGCAGCTGCCCGCCCTGGTGCTGCTGGATATCATGCTGCCGGAGGAGGACGGACTCAGCGTCCTGAAAAAGCTCCGGGCCACGCCCCGCACGGCCAAGCTGCCGGTGATCATGCTGACGGCCAAGGGCACAGAGTACGACAAGGTGGTGGGCCTGGACGGCGGCGCCGATGACTACGTGGCCAAGCCCTTCGGCATGATGGAGCTGCTCTCCCGCATCCGGGCGCTGCTGCGGCGGACGGAGACGGAGAACGGCACCCTCCGCTGCGGCATTCTGGAGGTGGATCCGGGCCAGCACATCGTCCGGGTCCGGGGACAGGAGACCGTCCTGACCCAGAAGGAGTTTGAAGTGCTGTGCCTGCTGCTGCGCAACCCCGGCCAGGTGCTCTCCCGGGAGCAGATGATCGAGAACGTCTGGGGCTACGCCTTCACCGGCGAGAGCCGGACCGTGGACGTCCACGTGCGTACCCTCCGCCAGAAGCTGGGGGAGGCGGGCGCTTACATCGAGACGGTCCGGGGCTATGGCTACAAGATCAGCCCTGTGAGCTGACAGGAGGGCTGGAGACGACATGACGAAACGGATCTTTCGCTCCATCCTGGGCGTGTCCCTGGTGGTGCTGCTGGCCAGCCTGGTGCTGATCGTGGGCGTGCTCCACGGCTATTTCCAGGATCGGGTCTCCGGTGAGCTGGAGAGCCTGGCGGAGTACATCGCCCATGGGGTGGAGGAGAACGGCACGGACTATCTCACAGAGGATCTGCCCGGCAGCTACCGGATCACCTGGGTGGATGCGGACGGCACCGTGCTCTTCGACAACCGGCAGGACCCGGAGGAGATGGAGAACCACGCCCAGCGGGAGGAGATCCGGGAGGCGCTGATCCTGGGGAAAGGGCAGGCGATCCGCTATTCGGACACGCTCTCCCAGCAGACGCTGTACGCGGCCCAGCGGCTTGCCGACGGGACGGTGCTGCGGGTGTCCAGCGCCCAGTATTCCGTCTGGATGCTGGTGCTGCAGGCGCTGCAGCCGGTGGCGCTGATGATGCTGCTGGCCTTTATCCTGGCCATGGTGCTGGCCTCCCGGGTGGCACGGCAGCTGGTGGAGCCCATCAACGCCATCGACCTCAATGACCCCGCCGGCAGCGAGGCCTATGAAGAGCTGACGCCCCTGCTGTCCAAGCTCCGCAGCCAGCAGCGGCAGATCCAGCGGCAGATGCGGGATCTGAAGCGCCGGCAGGAGGAGTTCGTCGCCATCACGGAGAATATGAGCGAGGGCTTCCTGGTGATCGACCAGGAGACCCGGGTGCTGACTTACAACTCCGCCGTGCTGCGGCTGCTCTACGCCCAGACTCCCACCGAGGAGGGGGAGAGCGTCTACGCCCTGAACCGGGAGGCGGGCTTCCGCCACTGCGTGGAGGAGGCCCTGGCCGGCCGGCGGTGTGAGCAGCTGCTGGAAAAGGACGACGACTGCCGCCAGATCATCGCCAGCCCTGTGGAGCAGGACGGCCAGATCGCGGGCGCAGTGCTGGTGATCCTGGATGTGACGGAGAAGGAGCAGCGGGAGCGGCTGCGGCGGGAGTTCACCGCCAACGTCTCCCACGAGCTGAAGACGCCCCTGACCTCCATCCTGGGCACGGCGGAGATCTTGCAGAACGGTTTGGTGAAGCCGGAGGACATCCCCCACTTCGCCGGGAACATCCACCGGGAGACGGAGCGGCTCATCGGGCTGGTGAACGACATCATCAAGCTGTCCCGCCTGGACGAAGGCGGCGGCCTGGGCCAGTGGGAGACCGTGGATCTGTACGAGGAGGCGCGGGCCGTCCTGGAACAGCTGGCTCCGGCGGCCCAGCGGAAACAGGTGACCACCCGGCTCCAGGGCGGCGAGGCCCTGGTGCGGGGCGTGCCACAGATCGTGGAGGAGATCGTCTACAACCTCTGCGACAACGCCATCGCCTACAACCGCCCCGGCGGCAGCGTCACCGTCACGGTGGAAAACACCGCCTTCGGCCCCCGGATCACGGTGGCGGACACCGGCATCGGCATTCCCCGGGAGGCTCAGGGCCGGGTGTTCGAGCGGTTTTACCGGGTGGACAAGAGCCATTCCTCCGGCGGCACGGGACTGGGGCTCTCCATCGTCAAGCACGGGGCGGCCTATCTGGGCGCCCAGGTGGAGCTCCACAGCGAGCCGGGCCACGGCAGCACCTTCATCCTCACTTTTCCAAAAATCGGGGAATGAGAGGGTTGCAATCCCGGCGGAAGTGTGCTAGGATAGCCAGAGATTGATGAATGATTGGAGGGGTGTGAAGATGCGGATCTGACTTTCGTGTTTTGGCATAGAGAGTTGCTGCGGCGGAGACGCAGCTTCCTTTTCCATGCCATTGCAGGGAAGGCAGACCGCTGATCTCACCCAGGTATCGCACAGCCCCGGATGCGGGGTGAATGCCGTATGCCCGGCCGCGGGAGAGGTCTGCTCTCCCGCGGCCGTTTTTTGCTGCGCAAAAACACGGCAAATCGGAAATGACGGATGAAACGCTCATGTGCGCGGCATCTGCCGAGGCCTGCGGTGCGCCGGACCGCACGTGAGGGTTTGCGCAAAGGAGGAATGCGATATGTCCATGATCGACGTCTCGAATCTGACGTTTGGATACGAGGGCAGCCCGGAGCTGATCTTTGACCATGTGAGCTTTCAGATCGACACCAGCTGGAAGCTGGGCTTTACCGGGCGGAACGGCCGGGGAAAGACCACCTTCCTGCGGTTGCTCCAGGGAAAGTACCCGTACAGCGGAACCATCTCCGCCTCTGTGGAATTTGAATACTTCCCCTACGAGGTGGCGGACCTGTCCCGGACGGGCCTGGAGGCGGTGCGGGAGATCGCGCCGGAGGCGGAGGACTGGGAGATCCAGCGGGAGCTGGGACTCCTGGACCTGGCGGAGGGGGCGCTGGAGCAGCCCTTTTCCAGCCTCTCCAACGGGGAGCGGACCAAGGTGCTGCTGGCGGCCATGTTTTTGAAGGAGAATGCCTTTCTGCTGATCGACGAGCCCACCAACCATCTGGATCTGGAGGGACGGCGGAAGCTGGGGAGCTATCTGGCCCGGAAGCGGGGCTTTCTGCTGGTGTCCCATGACCGGGCGTTCCTGGACCAGTGTGTGGACCACATTCTGGCCATCAACCGGACCAATATCGAGATCCAGCGGGGGAATTTCTCCTCCTGGTGGGAGAACCGCCGGAGGCAGGACGCCTTTGAACTGGCCCGGCAGGAGAAGCTGCAGAAGGACATCGGGCGGCTGACGGAGTCCGCCCGCCGTGCCTCCGGCTGGTCGGACCGGACGGAGAAGAGCAAGTTCGGCGTGGACAAGACCGGGGCTAAGGCGGCGGACCGGGGCTTTGTGGGCCACAAGGCGGCCAAGCTGATGCAGCGGTCCAAATCCATCCAGCGCCGCCGGGAGGAGGCAGTGGAGGAGAAGAAGCAGCTGCTGCAGAACCTGGAGCGGCAGGAGGCGCTGGCGGTCACGCCCCTGCCCTGCCGGGCGGGAGCCCGGCTGGCGGAGTTCCGGGACGTGGCCGTCTGCTACGACGGCCGCACGGTCTGCCGGGATGTCACCTTTGAGGTGCTGGCGGGGGAGCGGATCGCCCTGCAGGGCAGCAACGGATGCGGCAAGTCCAGCCTGTTGAAGCTGCTGCTGGGAGAGGACATCCCCCACAGCGGCACTGTGGAGACCATGAGCGGCCTAGTGGTGTCCTATGTCAGCCAGAATACGGACCACCTGCGGGGCAGCCTGACGGAGTTTGCCCGGACCCAGGGCCTGGACGGCAGCCGGTTCCGGACCATCCTGCGGAAGCTGGACTTCCCTCGGGAGCAGTTTGAGAAGGACCTGGCGGACTACAGCAGCGGCCAGAAGAAAAAGGTGCTGCTGGCCACCAGCCTCTGCACCCAGGCACACCTGTACGTGTGGGACGAGCCGCTGAACTTCATCGACGTCATCTCCCGGATGCAGGTGGAGGATCTGCTGCTGGCCTGCCGGCCCACGCTGCTGTTCGTGGAGCACGACGCCCGCTTCTGCGACGAGATCGCCACCCGGCGCATCCGGATCCAGAGGGAATGACTCGAAACAAGAAGACGCCCTCCGCAGTTGTGCGGAGGGCGTCCGTTTTCCATTGCGATTACCAGAGGTCGGGCCAGAATACCTGGCCGTCCTCCATCCGGAAGGGCTCGGGCACCATGTCCTCTTCCAGCATCCGGGCCCGGATGGCGGCGGAGAGGTCCTCCACTGTGCCGGGGCCGTAGTCGGCAAAGGACGCCGAGTCCATCAAAATGGCGCCCGCCCGGGCCATGTCCTCCAGATTCACCCGCTGGATCTCCTCGGTATGGGAGGAGCAGCAGTCCGTCAGCACCACGGTGTTGTACTCCAGGGCGATGGCGTCATAGCAGGTGGTGCGGATACAGTTGGGGGTGGTGGTGCCGGTGAGGATCACCGTCCGCACGTCCAGCCGCCGGAGGATCAGGTCCAGCTCCGTCTGGAAAAAGGCGCTCCACCGGGGCTTGATGATGGTGTAGTCCCCGGGCTGGGGGCGTAGACCCTCCGGCGCCTGGGAGCTGTTGGGGCCGGTGGAGGCGGGGCGGCAGGCTCTGCCGCCGGCTGCCCAGCCGGGGTAACGGGTCAGCTCCACATCGCTGCCGTCGGCACGGTAGATCCGCTTGACAAAGAACACTGGGATGCCCTTGGACCGGGCCAGCTCCACGGCCCGGACGCAGTTGGGGACCATGGACTGGGCGAAGCGGATCCAGTGGCCGCCCTCCGGGTGGACGAAGCCGTTTTCCATATCGATGACCAGCAGGGCGGAGCGGGTGGGATTGGGTTTCATCAGCAGGACCTCCTGTCAGAGTTTTTGAAAAATGTGGATGCGGAAGGAGATGCGGGTGGTGAGAGACTCCAGGGCTGCCAGCCGCTCCGCACCTGCTTTGGGGGTCTTCCAGTAATAGGGCGTCATCTGGAACAGGGCGTGGATGTCCGCCTGACAGGGGAGGGTGATGGTGTCCTCCACCGGCACGATGGACCGGTAGGCGAACCCCTCGTAGGGAGTCTCTTTCTCCTCATTGGGATAGGGGCGGTCGTAGAGGACCTGCTTCAGCTCCCAGAGATGGTCCGGTCCCGGCACCACGTAGAGGAAGTGCCCGCCCGGCCTCAGCACCCGCCGGAATTCCTCCAGCGCCAGGGGGGAGAAGCAGTCCAGCAGGATGTCCGCCGCGCCGTCCGCCGCCGGCAGGTGAAAGGAGGAGGCCACGGCCCACGCAATGCCCTTCTCCCGCTTGGCGGCGGATCGGAGGATGGGCTTGGAGATGTCGGTCCCCGCCATCCGGGGGGATTTTCCCGCGGCGACCAGGGTCCGGAAGATGCCGGACGTGTAGAAGCCCTCGCCGCAGCCCACATCCCAGATCACCGGCGATTCGCCGGAAAGAGACAAAATCTGACAACAGAGCGTATTGAGAAGGAGGTCGTAATACCCTTTGGAGAGGAACTCCCGCCGGGCGGCGGCCATATCCCGGTCATCTCCCGGAGCGGCGGAGTGCTTTTGATTGGGGGGCAGCAGATAGGCGTAGCCCTCCCGGGCGATGTCATAACTGTGTCCGGCCGGGCAGCGATAGGCCCGGTCTCCGCGGTCCAGCGGCGCCCCGCAGACGGGGCAGCGGAAAAGACTTTCCATCACGTGTCCTCGCCCGTTACGTCGTTGATCCACTTCCGGCTCCGCAGCCGCAGCAGGCCCCAGGGGCACTTGCACACATTCTCCGACTGGATGCACAGGCACACCACCGCCACCGGGGCGTTGAACACCAGGGCGGTCAGGAAGGTCAGGGGCACAGCGATGACCCACTGGCAGCTCAGGTCGATGATGGAGGCCATGCGGGGGTCGCCGCCCGCCCGGAGCAGGCCGGTGATGTTGGTGATGTCAAAGGCTTTCAGCGGCAGCATGAAGAGATATACGATGCACATGATGACGGCGATCTCCAGCGCCAGCCCCTCCAGGTGGAACAGAGGATAGAGATAGGGGATGAACACCGTGGGCAGCAGAACCGCCAGGCACACCGACACCAGCAGGCCCACTCCGAAGGAGACCGTCAGCAGGCAGCAGCCCAGGGAGTAGACCTCCTCCCGGCCGGCGCCCTCGCCGATCCGCTTGCCCACGATCACGGCGGTGGCGCCTGCGATGCCGAAGCAGGCCACGGTGGAGAACTTGTCGATGTTGCCCATGATGGCGTAGGCCGCAAGTATATCCGTGCTGATGACCATATGGCCCATAATGGCGGTCATGACGCTGACGCCCAGGCCCCACAGCACTTCATTCACCAGAACAGGGGTGGCGTACTTCAGAAAGCTGCGGACCATGGTCCAGCCCGGCCGCAGCAGCAGCCGCGGCATCAGGGGCACCCGGTGGTAGTGGGGGGCATAGCACAGGACGATGACCACCTCCACCACCCGGGAGATCAGGGTGGCAATGGCGGCGCCGGTGATCCCCAGAGCGGGCGCGCCGAACTTGCCGAAGATCAGGATGTAGTTCAGGCAGGTGTTGGTCAGCATGGAGATGCCAAAGACGATCATGCCCATGGCGGGGTTCTCCGTGCTGCGCTGCATGCCGATGTACACAGAGCTGATGGTGTTGAAGATATAGCTGAGTCCCACGATCCGGAGATAGGGGGCACCCAGCTCAATGAGCAGGCCGTTGTTGGTGACCAGGGCCATGACCTGAAGGGGGAAGAAAAACAGCACCACGGCCACGGAAACCGCGATGATGAGCCCGGCGTAAAGGCTGACGCCCATACAGCGGTTGATGCTCTCGGTGTCCCCTTTGCCCCAGTACTGGCTGGCCAGGACGGAGAGGCCGCTGAGCAGCCCCAGGATGATGATCTGCAGCATGTAGATGGGGGTGTTGGCGGCAGTGACGGCGGACAGCTCATTCTGTCCCAGCATACCCACCATGAACGTGTCCACAAACCCCAGGGACGTGGTGATGAGATTCTGCAGAATCAGCGGCAGGGCCAGAAGAAACAGCCGCTTGTAGAAGCCGGGTTCCCGGTGAAGATGACGAATCATAAAAGACGTAACCTCTTGAAAGTAAAAATGCCTTACAGCATGGGCATCCGGGTGTCGTGGTGGCGCCGCAGGGCGTCCGCACAGGCGTCGATGTCGCTCGCGGCGGTCTCCGGGCCGAAGCTCAGGCGGATCACCCCGCCGGAGACCTTCTTCGGCAGCTTCAAAGCTGCAATCACGTGGCTGGGCTTGCCCTGGTGGCAGGCGGAGCCGGCGGAGATACAGATGCCCTGGCTGCCCAGGTCATTGACGATGTTCTGGCTGGGCCAGCCCACGAGAGAGACAGAGAGGACATGGGGCGCGCCGCCGGGGGCGGAGAGGATTTTCAAGTCGGGAATGGCGGACAGCCGCTCTGCGGCATAGTCCCGGATTTCCGCCATGCGGCGGAGCTTCTCCTCCAGATTTTCCCGCCGCAGCTCCACAGCTTTGGCGAAGCCCGCGATCTGGGCCGTGGCTTCGGTGCCGGCCCGGAGACCGCTCTCCTGCTCGCCGCCGGCCAGCAGGGGCTTTGGATTCCGGACCCGGGGACCGATGTACAGGGCGCCGATGCCCTTGGGTCCCCCGATCTTGTGGGCGGAGATGGTGATGAAGTCCGCCCCCAGCGTTTTGGCGGAGCAGGGGACCTTCAAAAAGCCCTGGACCGCGTCGGTGTGCAGCAGCGTCTGCGGGTTCTTCGCCGCCAGGCTCCGGGCGATCTCGGCGATGGGGTAGATGTTTCCCAGCTCGTTGTTCACCAGCATGCAGGACACCAGCGCCGTGTCCGGCCGGACGGCGGCCAGCACCTGCTCCGCAGAGAGGGAGCCGTCCTGGGCCGGGGCCAGATAGGTGACCTCGTACCCCTGCCGCTCCATCCAGCGGCAGGCCTCCAGCACGGCGCTGTGCTCCACTGCGGTGGTGACGATGTGGCGGCCCAGATGGCGGTTCTGCCAGCAGGCGGCGGTGACGGCCCAGTTGTCCGCCTCCGTGCCGCAGGAGGTGAAGAACAGCTGCTTGGCCGCACAGCCCAGCGCGTCCGCCACGGTCCTCCGCCAGGATTCCACCCGGCGCTTCATCTCCAGCCCCATGGGATACTGGGAGCTGGGGTTGCCGAACTGCCCGGTGAGCACCTCGTACATGGCATCCGCCACCGCCCGGGGAACAGGCGTGGTGGCGGCGTGGTCCAGATAAATCATGAAAAACAATCTCCTTGCAGTTGGGCCTTGCCCAACGGTGAAAATTACAGTATAATCGAAACGCACCAAGTTATTATATAAAGGTTTTGCGGAAAGTGCAAGGAGATTCCATGAAAGTTGCCATCTATACCTTGGGCTGCAAGGTGAACCAATATGAGACCCAGGCCATGGAGCAGGAGCTGCTGGCCCGGGGGCACACGCTCGCGGAGTTTTCTGAGGAGGCGGACGCCTACATCGTGAACACCTGCTCCGTCACGGCGGTCAGCGACCAGAAGTCCCGGCAGGTGATCCACGGCGTCCAGCGGAAGCACCCTGGCGCAGTGGTGGCGGTGTGCGGCTGCTATCCCCAGACCCATGTGGACGACGTGCGGAAGCTGGGGGTGGACCTGATCGCCGGAACCGGCGACCGGACGGGCTTCATCCGCCTTCTGGAGGAGGCCGCGGCGGAGAAGCGGCAGATCGAGGCCATCGACCAGCCCTTTGAGCGGCGGGTGTTCGAGGTCCTGCCCGCCGGCGGCCTGGAGGGCCGCACCCGGGCCATGCTGAAGGTGGAGGACGGGTGCGTCAACTTCTGCACCTACTGCATCATCCCCTACGCCCGGGGACGGGTGCGGTCCCTGCCCATCCCCACTGCCGTGGAGCAGACCCGGGCGCTGGCAGCGGAGGGCTACCGGGAGATCGTGGTGACGGGCATCGAGATCTCCTCCTGGGGCCAGGACCTGAAAAACGGGGAGACCCTGATCGACCTGCTGGAGGCTGTCTGCGCCGCCGCACCGGCCGTCCGCATCCGGCTGGGGAGCCTGGAGCCCCGGACCATCACAGAGGACTTCTGCCGCCGGGCAGCCGCCCTGCCCAATCTCTGCCCGCAGTTCCACCTGTCCATGCAGTCCGGGTGCGACGCCACTCTGAAGCGGATGAACCGGAAATACGATACGGCTCAATATGCGCAGTCTGTTGCACTTTTGAACCAATATTTTGCACATCCCGCCGTCACCACGGACCTCATCACCGGGTTCCCGGAGGAGACGGAGGAGGAATTTGCCCAGACGCTGGACTTCATCCGGCGGTGCGGCTTTGCCCAGATGCACATCTTCCCCTACTCCGTCCGGCCCGGTACCCCGGCGGCCAAGATGCGCCAGGTGCCGAAGGCCGTGAAGGAGGAGCGGGCCCGCCGGGCGGCGGCGGTGGCGGAGGAGCTCCACCGGAACTATCTCGCGGCCTGCGTGGGAGCGGTGTATCCCGTCCTCTTTGAACAGCCCAAGGACGGCAGGTATTTCGGCCACGCCCCCAACTATATGGAGGTGCTGGCGGACGGAACGGACCTGCATAACCAGGTGCGGAATGTGAAAATCACCGGCACCGACGGAGCGTCCCTGCTGGGTGAGCTTTTGGAGGACTGACATGAAGAGCCATTTCTTTGCCTATATCTCCCGGATGCGGTTCATCCAGCGGTGGGCCCTGATGCGCAACACCGCGCCGGAGAACGTCCAGGAGCACAGCCACCAGGTGGCCGTCCTGGCCCACGCCCTGGCGGTGATCCGCAACGAGAAGTTCAGCGGACACCTGGACCCCGGCGCCGTGGCGGTGGCGGCGCTGTACCACGACGCCAGCGAGATCCTGACCGGCGACATGCCCACCCCCATCAAGTACGATAACCCGGCCATCCGCAGCGCCTACCAGGACGTGGAGACGGTGGCGGAGCGGAAGCTGCTCCAGATGCTGCCGCCGGAGCTCCAGGGGGTGTACAGGCCCATCCTGACGGAGGCCGATCCGGAGGTGCGGCAGGTGGTGAAGGCGGCGGACAAGCTCTCCGCCTACATCAAGTGCGTGGAGGAGCTGAAGGCCGGCAACAACGAATTCCGGCAGGCCGCCGACCAGACCCGAAAAGCCCTGGAGGGCTATGGACTGCCGGAGGTGGCGTACTTTCTGGAGACCTTTATGGACAGCTTCGCCCTGACCCTGGACGAGCTGCAGTGAACGAAGAGCCGCCCCGGCGCACAGCGCCGGGGCGGCTCTTCGTTCACTTGTTCAGCTTGGAGCAGATCAGCCCGCCCAGGCGGCGGACGCCCTCCTCGATCAGGTCCTCCGGCGTGTTGCCGAAGCTCATGCGCATACAGTTTTTCCCCTGGCCGTCCCGGTCGGAGAAGAAGCCCTCGCCCGCCACAAAGGCCACGTTCACCGCCGGGTCTGTGGAGGACTCCTGCAGCAGGGCGGAGGTGTCGATGCCGCCGGGCAGCTCCACCCAGGTGAAGAGGCCGCCGTCCGGATTGCTGTGCTTGGTGCCGGCGGGGAAATACCGGTCGATGCTCCGCAGCATCACGTCCCGGCGCTTGCGGTACAGGTCGCAGATCATCTGGTGATGGGCGGGGTAGTAGCCCCGCTTGAAGAACTCCGCGCAGAGGATCTGGGGCAGCATGGAGGTGTGGGAGTTGGTGGCGGACTTCACGTCCACCAGATGCTGGATGGTCTCCGCGTCCGCCACCACATAGCCCAGCCGGGAGCCGGGGGAGAAGATCTTGGAGAAGCTGCCCGCCATCACCACATGGTCCGTGGTGTCGAAGTGCTTGATGGGAGGCAGGTCCTCCCCGCTGTACCGGATGTCCCGGTAGGGGTCGTCCTCCAGCACCAGCACGTCGTATTTGGCGGCCAGCTCCGCCACGGCCTTCCGCCGCTCCAGGCTGAGGGTGCGGCCGCTGGGGTTCTGGAAGGTGGGAATGACATAGATCATCTTGGGATGGCACTGCCGGATCTTCCGCTCCAGATCCTCCGGGATCAGACCGTTGTCGTCCATGGCCACGCCCACGCACCTGGCCTCGAACATGTCGAAGATCTCCACGGACTGGACGAAGGTGGGGGCCTCCACCAGGATCACGTCGCCGGGGTCGATGTACGCCTGGCAGGTCAGGTTGATGCCCTCCAGGCCGCCGGTGATGATCATGACGTTCTCCACGCCGCAGTCGATGCCCTTGGGGGCCAGCAGCTCCCGGACCACCACCTCCCGCAGGTCCCGGATCCCCTCGATGGGGCCGTACTGCAGGGCCTCCACGCCCCGGGTGTCCGTCCGGAGCACCTCATCGGCCAGCTGGCGGATGGTGTCCACCGGCAGGGCCTCTCTGGCGGGGGAACCGCCGCTGAAGGAGATGATGTCCGGGTTCGTCATGGACCCGAACAGTCCTTTGACCACATTGGCCGTGAAGGCCATTTTTTCCATGCGCTTGGCATAAGGCACCATTCTGCGTTGTCCTCCATTTCAAGTGCGCACACTTCCGGCGCGCCGCTGTGTGATTTGATTATTTCAGTATACCACACCAGGCGGGAAAACTCAATTCCCCAAAAACAAGCCGTCCCGGGGCATTGCCCCGGGACGGAAGGATGGGTCATTCCAGGGGGATTTGGATGTCTCCCACCTGCACGGCGGCGACCTGGCTCACGTCCAGCAGGTCCTGGAACTGGCTGGTGAAGTCTGCTGAGGAGAGATACTCGTCCTCTGTATTATGGCTGCCGCCTCCGGTAAATCCGAAGATCAGGTCCACGGCTGGCAGGATGCTGCCATCCCGCAGCAGCAGGGAGGTGTCCGACACCAGCTCCTCTGTATCCCGATAGGCGGTGCCGCCGGAGACCTCCACATAGATGGACAGGGGGGACAGGACGGCCCGGGCGGAGAAGCCGCCGTGCCGGTAGGATCCCGTCAGGGTCTGCGAGACTGCGGACGGCTGGAAGGTGAGGATAGCAGGGTGGTTTGTCACCGCTGTGTCCACACCGTTCACCCGTAGGACAGGCGGCGTCACCAGCAACGTCAGGGGCTGGGCGGTGAAGTCCAGGCTGTCCGCGTCTCCGGTGATATTACAGAGATAGGAGAGTGTATTGGTGGCTGGATCGTAGCCGGCCTCCCCCAGGCCGCTGGAGCCATTGACCCTGCCAATGCGGTTCAGCGTGCTTTCCGACTTCCCGTAGAAGATACGGGTGAGCGGATCTGTCCAGTCCAGTGTTGCCCAGGTATCCTGCTCAGCCGCTTTCAGATCATCCCAGGCAACATCGTCTGTGGCGTAATAGGTAATTGAAGGAAGTTCAATGTCATCCTTTTGGGTGTCCTCCCGGCTGTTGTAAGCCATCTCCACTGTCTCCGGATCTACCGTATCCGGTAGCTGATAGTCCAGGATCAGGTAGATGCTCTTCTCGTCGACGAGTCCTTCCCGGATGGTCAGTGTCACGTCATCGCAGACGGAGGATACGTTGACCGGCTGAAAGGCCTTTTCGGCCATGGGGGTCTCCGCCCCCTCCGGGCCGAACCGGTCTGTGAAGATGTCATCCCAGTGTACTAGCACCGCAGCCCCCACGGACAGCGTCAGCGCCACGGCCAGCACCGCCGCCAGCAGCGCCTTCCGGAAAAAGCCACGGGGGCGGAAGACGGCAGGATGGGTGTTCCGCTCCGGGTCCGCAGACAAAACGGCTTCCCGCAGCCGGGTCTCCAGCTCCGGCGGGGGCGCGCAGTGTTCCATTGACTCGTGATAGCGATTCATAAGTGTTCCTCCCATGTGTTCCGCAGGGCATCCCGGCCCCGCTTCAGCCGCATTTTCACCGTGGGCACCGTCACCCCCAGGAGCCGCGCGATCTCCTGAAGGGAGTACCCCTCGTAATAGTGGAGGTGGATGGCCGTCCGCTGGGGCTCCGGCAGAGCGGCCACATGGTCCAGCAGCCCCAGCTCCTCCGGCGTGACGGCGGCGGAGGCGGCCTCCAGAGGCAGGTCCGACCGGCTGGAGCGTTTCCAGGCGTCCCGGCACTGGTTCAGAGCCACCCGGAACAGCCACCGCCGCTCGTGGTCCGGAGAGGCGAAGGCCGGCGCCCGGTACAGCCGCTTGCAGAATACCTCCTGCAAAACGTCCTCTGCGTCCGCCGGGTTCTTCATCTGGAGGAGGCAGAAGCGGTACAGAGAGGGCCCATAGGTCCGGTATACCTGCTCAAAGAGCTGTTCCGCTTCGGTCACTGGCCTCACCTCCTTCTGTTTTCATTACGAATGAGCGGGCAAAAAGGTCACAGGGGGAATGGAAAAAAAGCGCCCCGGCAGACGCCGGGGCGTTTCAGTTCAGAGTGTCTGCCGCCTGGGTGAACAGGGCCTGGATGCGCTCCGCCGTGGCGGGGCAGGAGGTGAGATCCGGGTCCTCCGCCAGCAGCTGCTCCGCCGCCTGGCGGGCCTCCTGCAGCAGCTGGGTGTCGCAGCCCAGGTCCGCCACCTTCAGCCCCGGCAGGCCGTGCTGCCGCTGGCCGAAGAAGTCGCCGGGGCCCCGAAGCCGCAGGTCCTCTTCGGCAATCTTGAAGCCGTCGGTGGTCTTGGTCATGACCTTCAGCCGCTGCCGGGTCTCCTCGTTTTTGTTGTCGGAGATCAGGATGCAGTAGGACTGATGCTTCCCCCGGCCCACCCGGCCCCGCAGCTGGTGGAGCTGGCTCAGGCCGAACCGCTCCGCGTTCTCGATGACCATCACCGCGGCGTTGGGCACGTCCACCCCCACCTCGATGACGGTGGTGGACACGAGAATGTCCGTCTCGTGGGCGGCAAAGGCGGTCATGACCGCGTCCTTCTCCCTGGGCTTCATCTTGCCGTGGACGAAGGCAACCTTCAGGTCGGGGAACACCTCCGCCTGGAGCTTTTTGGCGTACTCCGTCACCGCCTTGCGCTCGTCGGGGAGCTCCTCGTTCTCCTCTACCATGGGGCAGACGATGTAGGCCTGCCGACCCTCCCCCACCAGCTTGCGGATGAAGCTGTACACCCGCTGGTGGTAGCCTCCGGTGACGGCGAAGGTCTGCACCGGCTGGCGGCCGGGGGGCAGCTGGTCAATGATGGACACGTCCAGGTCACCGTACAAAATCAGGGCCAGCGTCCGGGGGATGGGGGTGGCGGACATCACCAGGATGTGGGGGTGGTCCCCCTTGGCGGCCAGATCCGCCCGCTGGGCCACGCCGAAGCGGTGCTGCTCGTCCGTCACCACCAGTCCCAGGTCGTGGTAGGCCACGCTGCCGGTGATGAGGGCGTGGGTGCCGATGGCAAAGTCGATCTCCCCGTTCTCCAGCTGCTGAGTGATGGAGCGTTTCGTCTTGGCGGTGGTGGAGCCGGTCAGCAGGGCGCACCGGATGCCCAAATTTTCCAGCAGGGGGGCCAGGCCCTGGTAGTGCTGCTGGGCCAGGATCTCCGTGGGGGCCATCAGGGCCGCCTGGCGGCCGTTCTTCACCATGAAATACACGCAGGCGGCGGCCACCATGGTCTTGCCGGAGCCCACGTCTCCCTGGCAGAGCCGGTTCATGGGCGTGCCGGAGCGCATGTCCGCCAGCGCCTCCTCCACACAGCGGCGCTGGGCGTCCGTCAGGGTGAAGGGCAGGGACTGGTAGAAGGGCGCCATGTCCACGTCGCCGCAGGGGGGCACGTGGACCACCTCCCGGCGGGAGCGGAGCCGCTCCAGGCCGATGGTGAAGAGGAACAGCTCCTCAAAGGCCAGCCGCCGCCGGGCCAGGTCCAGGGCCTCCGCGCTCTCCGGGAAGTGGATGTTCTCATAGGCGTACTCGATGCGGCAGAGCTGGTGGTCCCGCCGCACCCGGTCCGGCAGCACGTCCGGCAGGATGTCGGCGCAGGCGGTAAGCCCCTGGCGGATGGACCGGGACAGGATCAGCTGGCTGACCCCGGCGGTGAGGGGGTAGATGGGCACGATGCGGCCGGTGACCTCCCGCCGGCCCTCCGGCTCCACCACGGGATTGGCCATCTGATGCCGGAGAAGGGAGCCCTCCGCCCGGCCGTAGAAGATATACGTCTCCCCCTGGCGCAGATTGTTCTTCAGCCACGCCTGGTTGAAGAAGGTCACGTCCAGGGTGCCGGTGTTGTCCACCGCCCGGAGCTTCACTAGGTCCAAACCCTTGCGGATGTGGGAGATGGTGGGCGGGGACGCCACCATGGCGGCCACGCCGGCGGTCTCACCGGGCACCAGGTCCGCGATGCGCCGCAGGGCGGTGCGGTCGTCATAGGCCCGGGGGAAGTAGGAGATCAGGTCCCGCAGGGTGGCGATGCCCAGCTTGCCCAGGGCCTTGGCCCGCTGTTCGCCGATGCCCTTGATGTAGCGCACGTCTGTGTTCAGGTCCGCCATGGAATCACCTCCCGCCTTGTGAACAGATACAGGTCCATTATATAATGTCCTGGACGGAAACTCAAGAAAAGCAGGCGGAAGAAAAAATCCTCCGCCGCTGTAACGGATCCGCTGCCTGTGCGTCTTATGTCCAGAAGAGAGGGAGGTGAGGCCGTGCCGGATTTTGAGGAGATCTATCAGACGTATTTCGCCGACGTGTACCGCTACATCCTGGCCCTCAGCCGGGACGCCCACACGGCGGAGGAGGTGACCCAGGAGACCTTCTTCCGGGCATTGGCCTCCATCGACCAGTTCCGGGGAGACTGCCAGCTGCGGGTGTGGCTGTGCCAGATCGCCCGGAACCAGTACCTGTCCCTGTGCCGGGAGCGAAAGCACCGGGGCGAGCTGGACCGGGAGCCGGAGGACGACGGAATCGAGAACGGCTTTGCCGACCGGGACGCCGCCAGGCGGCTCCACCGGCTGCTCCATGACCTGCCGGAGCCCTACAAGGAGGTGTTCTCCCTGCGGACCTTCGGGGAGCTGCCCTTTGCCCAGATCGGGGAGCTGTTCGGCAAGACGGAGTCCTGGGCCCGGGTGTCCTATTTCCGGGCCCGGCAGAAATTGAAGGAGGGATTTGATGGACCGTCTGGACCATGACATCGTACAGGACCTGCTGCCCCTGTACCACGACAACGTGTGCTCGGAGAAGAGCCGGGCGGCGGTGGAGGAACATCTGAAAGCCTGCGAGACCTGCCGGGCCGCCCTGGCGGCCATGGACGCGCCCCTGCCGGAGGCGGAGAAAGAGGCCGCCGACGACGCGGCGGCGGTGCAGAAGATCTCGGAGGAATGGAAAAAAACCAAGTGGAGGGCCCGGCTCAAGGGGGCGGCCATCGCGGCAGCGGTGTGCGCGGTGCTGGTATTCGGGATCTGGGTGCTCACCTCCGAGCCCATCATCCCGATGGATAGTCAGGATTATACGGTAGATGTCTATCGGCTGGAAAACGGAGGCATAGGGGTCGATTGGGCTTTCCGGGAGGGCCGGGAGGTCTGGTATTCCATATCTTGGAAAATCGAGGAGGATGGATACCACTACTATTTGGAACGGCCCCTGATACGGGTAGAACTCTTTAACTTTGACAACAAAAACTATAACCGGGGCGGTTCTGCTATGTTTGAAAGCTGGTCAGATGCCGCTATGGAGACCGGAGCGATCTACTTTGGCCTCGGTGAGGACTCAATCCTGCTGTGGAAGGAGGGAGAGGAGGTGGATCTGCCGGCTGCGACCGCCGCGCAGGAAGAGGCGTGGGCTCCGGCAGAATAGAGAAAATGAAACAAGACGTTCCGACCACTGTAGGGGCGGCTAGCAGCCGCCCGCGAAACCGGACATACCGAAAGCGGCGCCTTCTCCGCCTCCTGGCCCTGCTCCTGGCCGCCTTTGCGTTGCTCTCCGCCGCGTGGTACCTCACCGCCTACCGCCCCTATGACGCATACGTCTCCGCCCTCCGGGCCCAGCCGGGCTTTCAGGAGGATCCGGGTTTCCCGGAATGCGGTGTGGACGGGGAGGACTACACTTGCAACGTGGCCCGGCCTGGCTTCCTCTCCTGGACGGGAAATCTGGGGATCGGCCTGCCTGCCCTGACGCTGGAAAACGGGGAGGAGGTGGTGTTCACGGAATCCCTGTTGATCTGGCCCCGGATGACCGGAGAGCCGGAGCTGGGCGTGATTTTGTACGAGTACGACTTTCGGGAGAACGGCGTCACCTGTGCCAGCCGCCAGCTGTACATCACGGCGGCGGGAGAGTATCGCCCCTACGGGGACCCGGGGGAGGACGCGGCCAATGCGCGGCTGCTGGCGGCCCGCCGGGAGAATGTGGAGACGCTGCTGTCCCGGTCCCGGGAGATCTGGGACCTGCCGTGACGGGCCTCCGCCCGTGTGCGGCGGCCTTGCGGGACGACTTTCCGACAGAAGCGGGACGGGAGCGCCGGTCCCCACAGCCACAGGGGGGAGGGCTCCGGAGCTGCCCGCAGAGAGGCCGCCCCCCGCCGGAAGAGAAAAAACGGCCCGCCGGGATCTCCCGGCGGGCCGCTGCTCAATCGCACAGCTTCGTATTCACATAGTCATAGAACCGATAGGTGAGGCCGTTTTCCGTCACCGGCTCGCTGACGGATTCCACGGTCCAGCCGGGCAGCTTGTCCAGATTGGGGAAGAAGGAGTCCGCTCCCTCCGCGGCGGCGTCCACCCGGGTCACGTAGGCCCGTGCGCATTGGGAGAGCAGAGCGGCGTAGATGCTGCCGCCGCCGATGACCCACAGCTGGTCCGGCGGGGTGCCGGCGGTGGCCTCCCGCATGGCCGCCAGGCTGGAGACGGTCTCCGCCCCCTCCCGGGAGAAGTCCGGGCAGTGGGTGATGACGATGTTCCGCCGCTTGGGCAGGGGCTTTCCGCCGGGGAAAGAGTCCAGCGTCCGGCGGCCCAGGATGACGGTGCCCCCCAGGGTGAGAGAGCGGAAGCGCTTCATGTCCGTAGGCAGGGAGAAGAGCAGATCATTGTCCCGGCCGATGGCCCAGTTTTGATCGACAACCACGATGGCATTCACAGCGCAGGCCTCCTCAAATAGCGATGGGGATCTGGTCCTCGAAGGGGGCGGGCGTGTAGCCCTCCAGGGAGAAGCTGTCCCGGGTAAAGGCGTAGAAGTCCGTCACGGACGGGTCCATCCGGAACACCGGCGCCGGGGACGGCGTCTGGGCCAGCATCTTTTCGATGATGGGCACATGGCGGTCGTAGATATGGGCGTCCGCGATCACGTGGACCAGCTGGCCGGGCACCAGGCCGCTGACCTGGGCCAGCATGTGGACCAGCACCGCGTACTGCACCACGTTCCAGTTGTTGGCCGCCAGCATGTCCTGGCTCCGCTGGTTCAAAATGGCGTTCAGCACGTTGCCGGAGACGTTGAAGGTCATGGACCAGGCGCAGGGATACAGGTTCATCTCGTGAAGGTCCTGGTGGTTGTAGAGGCTGGTGAGGATGCGGCGGGAGGCGGGGTTGTGCTTCAGGTCATACAGCACCCGGTCCACCTGGTCCATCTCCCCCTCGGGATACTGGTGCTTGATGGAGAGCTGATAGCCGTAGGCCTTGCCGATGGAGCCGTCCGGGTCCGCCCACTCATCCCAGATGTGGCCGTTCAGGTCGTGGATGTTGTTGGACTTCTTCTGCCAGATCCACAGCAGCTCGTCCACCGCGGTCTTCCAGTAGGTCCGGCGGAGGGTCAGGATGGGGAACTCCTCCTGAAGGTCGTAGCGGTTGACGATCCCGAATTTTTTCACGGTGTGGGCGGGGGTGCCGTCCTCCCAATGGGGGCGGACGGGCAGGTCTGTGTCCCAGACCCCGTGGTCCAGAATGTCCCGGCAGTTTTGCAGAAAGAGCGCATCGGCACGGCTCATGACGGTCCCTCCTCGGCGTTGGGTATTTTTCTCAGTATAGCAAATCCGGGGGAAAAACACAATCGGCAGATGGCGCCCCGGCCGCCAAATCGGGGGCGTCTTTTCCCGTGCCTGTTGTGAAAATCGGCCATGTGTGGTAGAATACCTGCAAAACGGGCCCTGCCTCATCGGGCGCAGCGCCCGGTTCCACGGCCGAAGGGCGGCCCGGCGGATGCTCCGGCGGGCGGAAAAGGAGGCGGGAGATGCCGGACCGGAAGGAGATCAACAAGCGGGGCTATCTGAAGGAGGACTTCCGGCTGTTCCACCTGAAGGACAGCCGGGCCCAGAAGGTGGACTACCACTACCACGCCTTTGACAAGCTGATCCTTCTCCTGGGGGGAAAGGTCACCTATGTGGTGGAGGGTGTCACCTACTTCCTCCAGCCCTGGGACCTGCTGCTGGTGGGGCACGATCTGATCCACCGGCCCATCATCGACCCGGCGGAGCCCTATGAGCGGGTGGTGATCTGGCTGGGACGGGAGTGGCTGGAGCGGCGCAGCGACCCCGGCGAGGCGCTGGACACCTGCTTCGACACCACCCGGGAGCGGGGGTTCCACCTGCTGCGCTTCGACGCAGAGCGGCGGCTCCACTATATGCAGCGCATCCAGCAGCTGGAGGAGGCCCTGCGGGACCGGGGCTTCGGCGCCGCCCGCATGGCGGACACCCTCTGCCAGCAGATGCTGATCGACGTGAATCGGGATGTGCTGCGCTCCCGCACCGCCCAGGAGGAGCGGGACAGCTACCGGGTGGACCCCAAGATGGAGGAGGTGCTCCGGTACATTCTGGACCATCTGGGAGAGGAGCTGACGGTGGAGTCCCTCTCCAAGCGGTTTTTCATCAGCCGGTACTATCTGATGCACCGGTTCAAGGCCGTCACCGGCTACACGGTCCACCAGTACATCAGCCAGAAGCGGCTGCTGCGGGCCGGAGAGCTGATCCGCGCCGGCGTGCCGGTGATGAAGGCGGCGGAGCAGGCCGGGTTTGAGGAGTATTCCACCTTCCTGCGGGCCTTCCGCGGCACCTTCCACATGAGTCCCCGGGAGTTCCGGTGACGAGGATACGGCAAAAGCCCGCCCGGGGAGCGCTCCCCGGGCGGGCTTGTTGTTACTGGGCCTCGCCGGCTGCCAGGCGGAGGATGGCCTCCATGTCCGCGGGCTGGATCTTCACGAAGCCGCCGAAGGGGAAGCCGCCGGGCTTCTCCGCCCGGTGGGCCACCATGTCCGGGATGTCCTTGGCCTTGGCTCCCAGCTCGTCAAAGGTGATGGGCATCCCCAGGGAGTGGAAGAAGAGGCACAGCTTCTCGATGCCCTGGCGGGCGGTGGCCTCCGGGTCCGCAAAGTTCATCTCGCAGCCGAAGACCCGCACGGCGAACTGGGCCAGCCGGACGGGATCGTGGGGCAGCACGTACTCCATCCAGGCGGGCAGGATCACCGCAAGACCGGCGCCATGGGCGCAGTCGTAGAAGGCGGAGAGCTCATGCTCGATCTGGTGGCTGGCCCAGTCCTGCTCCCGGCCCACGCCGCAGGAGTTGTTGTGGGCCAGCATCCCCGCCCACATCAGATCCGCCCGGGCGGCGTAGTCATTGGGATCGGCAATGGCCCTGGGGGCCGCGTCCAGCACGGTCTTCAGCAGGGCCTCGCACAGCCGGTCCGTCAGTCCCACGTCGGGAGTGTTGGTGAAGTACCGCTCCATGATGTGGGCCATCATGTCCACCGCGCCGCTGGCGGTCTGATAGGCGGGCAGGGAGCAGGTGAACCGGGGGTTCAGCACGGCGAACTTGGGGCGGATGCTATCGGTCTTGGGGCAGCCCCACTTCAGATTGCCCCGCTCCTGGGTGATGACGCAGCTGTCGGAGCCCTCGCTGCCGGCGGCGGAGATGGTCAGCACCACGCCCACGGGCAGCGTCTTCTCGATCTTGGCGGCGCCGGTGAAGAAGTCCCAGAAATCCCCCTTGTACAGCGCGCCGAAGCCGATGGCCTTGGCGGTGTCGATGACAGAGCCGCCGCCGACAGCCAGCAGGAAGTCCGCGCCGGTCCGCCGGACCAGGTCGATGCCCTCGTATACCTTGCCGCTGCGGGGGTTGGCCTGGACGCCGGAGAGCTCCGTGAAGGGGATGCCCGCGGCCTCCAGGGAGGCAGCGACGGCGTCATAGGCGCCGTTGCGGCGGACGGACCCTCCGCCGGTGACCAGCAGCACCCGGCTGCCGCCGAACCGGCGCACCAGCGCGCCGGTGTTTTTCTCCTCCCCGTCGCCGAAGGCGAACAGGGTGGGGGAGTAGAAGGCGAAGTTGTTCATGGGTGAAATTCCTTTCTTTGAAATTGTATCATACGGTCAGTTTCGCTTGGACAGGAGCACATCAAACGCCAGCAGGGACAAAGCGATCAGCAGCAGAAGAAGCCCGCCCGGCAGAATGGCGCCGTATTTGGTATTCATCAGGGCGTCGCCAAAGCGGCCCATATCTGTATACCACGAGGTAGTGGTCACCGCATCGTAAAGGACCCCGGCCAGCCCGATCAGGGCCAGCAGCGCTCCGATGGCCCCCATCCACAGGTATACATGCCGGAACCACCGCCGCCACAGCGGAAGGGGTGGGCGGGCGGACGCGGAAGTCTCCGGCGGTTTATCCAGCAGCAGATCATCGGCGGAGACGCCGAAGATTCGGCACAGCTGGGAGATTTTCTCCGTATCTGGGAGGGATTCGTCGGTCTCCCAGCGGCTGACCGCCTGACGGGAGACACCCAGCTGCGCGGCCAGCGCCTCCTGGGAGAGCCCGGCGGTCCGCCGCCGGAGGGCGATTTTTTCACCGATGGTCATGGGCAAAGCTCCTTTCCTTAGACAGCATCAGATTATCACGAAACTGCCGGGAAGTCTGCCATTGCGGGCGGGCAATGCCGCAATTTTCGCTTGCGGACCGCTCAATACCCCCGGGTCCGGTCCACCAGCCCCGCCAGCGGGCGCCCGGCGGCATAGTTCTCCAGATCGGCGCAGAAGCGGGCCACGTTTTCGTCGCAGGTGTAGCCCAGAGTCATGTTGCCGGAGACGTGGGGGGTGATGATCAGGTTCCGGGCGTCCCACAGGGGATCGTCCTGGGGCAGGGGCTCCGGGTCCATCACGTCCAGGGCGGCGCCTGCCAGCTTTCCGCTGTTCAGCGCATCTGCCAGAGCCTTCTGGTCCAGGGCAGTGCCGCGGCCCACGTTGATGACGTATGCGTCGGCGGGCAGTAGGGCGATCCGCTCCCGGTTCAGGATGTGGACCGTCTCCGCCGTGCCGGGCAGGGCCATCACCAGGATCTTCGTCTGGGGCAGCACGTCGTCCAGGGCGGAGATGGGGTACACCTGGTCGAAGGCGGGGTGGGGCTTTCCGCTGCGGCTGAGGCCCACGATCTTCGCGGCCCCCATGCCCCGCATCCGTTCGGCCACATGGCGGCCGATATCGCCGGTGCCCAGGATGGTGAATTCGTTGTCCCGGATGGAGCGGATGGACAGCTGATTGGACCAGCTGTGGAGCCTCACGATCTCCTCATACTCCGGCATCCGCCGCAGCAGCATCAGCGTCACCATCACCACATGCTCCGCAATGGTGACGCCGTAGACGTTGGAGTTGGTGAGCATGCAGTCCGGATTGGCGAACAGGCCGGGGTCCTTGCAGTAGGGGTCCACGCCTGCGAAAGAGCAGCAGTACCACTTCAGCGCGGCCGGGGCCTTCCGCAGCAGTTCCGGGGAGTGGGCGTACAGCACCTCGCAGTGCTGGAGGCAGTCCGCCGCCTCGTCGAACTGCTCCAGGTCGAAGAAATGGGGGGTGAAGCCCGTCCGGCGGGCGGTCTCCCGGATCCGGTCCTTGTGGGCTTCCGTGAGGAATTCCTGATAGATGCAGATATCGCGGCTCATAAACGATCAGACTCCTTTTGAATGGATTGACAGAGTTGCTCGGCGCAGCGCATCCCGTCCGCGGCGGCGGAGAGGATGCCGCCCGCGTAGCCGGCTCCCTCGCCGCAGGGGTACAGCCCCCGCAGAGAGGACTGGCAGGTCTCGTCCCGTGGGATGCGCACCGGGGAGGAGGAGCGGCTCTCCACCGCCGTCAGGACGGCGTCCGGGTCATCGTAGCCCCGGAGCTTCTGCCCCAGCAGGGGGAGCGCCCCGGCGATGGTGTCCGCCACGAAGGGCGGCAGGCACCGGTGCAGGTCCGTCCAGGTGACGCCGGGGCGGTAGCTGGGTCTTACCCGGCCCGGGCCGGCGGAGGGCCGCCCGGCCAGAAAGTCCCCCACCCGCTGGGCCGGGGCCCGGTAGCCCCCGCCGCCCAGGGCGTAGGCCAGGGACTCCAGCTTCCGCTGGAAGGCGATGCCCGCCAGGGGATCTTCCGCCCCGCCGTAGTCCTCCGGCGTCACGTTCACCAGCAGGCCGCCGTTGATGTTCTCCTTGTCCCGGGCGAATTCGCTCATGCCGTTGGTGACCACCCGCTCCGCCTCCGAAGCGGCGGCCACCACCTCCCCGCCGGGGCAGACGCAGAAGGAGTAGGCCGCCCGGCCGCCGGGCAGATGGCAGGAGAGCTTGTAGGTGGACGCCGGAAGCCCGGGATGCCCGGCGTACTGCCGGTACTGGGCGGCGTCGCAGTCCGCCTGCCGGTGCTCGATCCGCACCCCCACGGCGAAGGGCTTGGCTTCCATGGGCACGCCCCGGCCGTGGAGCATGGCGAAGGTGTCCCGGGCGGAGTGGCCCGGGCAGAGGAGCAGGCGGGGGCAGGGAAGGACGTAAACGCCCTCCGGCCCCTCCACGGTGATGCCCCGCAGGGCGCCGTCCCGGATGTCCAGGTCTGCCAGACGGCTCTCGAACCGGATGTCCGCCCCCAGCTCCAGCAACTGACGCCGCAGGTTCACCAGGGCGGTATGGAGATAGTCCGTGCCCACATGGGGCTTGGCGTCGATCAAAATATCCTCCGGAGCGCCGCAGGACACCAGCGTCTCCAGAATGAACCGGTGGCGGGGGTCGCGGGTGCCGGTGTTCAGCTTGCCGTCGGAGAAGGCCCCTGCGCCGCCCTCGCCGAATTGGACGTTGGAGGTCAGGTCCAGCTCTCCCGTGGCCCAGAACCGCTCCACGTCCGCCTTCCGCCGCTCCACCGGGCGGCCCCGCTCCAGCAGGATGGGCCGCAGCCCCGCCCAGGCCAGCACCAGGGCGGCGAAGAGCCCCGCGGGCCCGGCGCCCACCACCACGGGAGGCACCGCCGGCGCAGGCAGGGGAGACGGCGGCGCGTACGCCGGGGCCTGTGCGGCCCGGCTGATCTTCCGGCTCCTGGCCCGGCGGAGGACGGCGGACTCCTCCTTGACCGCGACCTCCACCGTGTAGACCAGGCGGACTTCTTCCCGGGCGTCCACACTGCGGCGGAGTAAGCGCAGGGAGAGGATGTCCTTCTCCCGCACCCGGAGCAGCCGGGCGGCCTCAGCGGCCAGCTCCGCCATGCCGGCCTCCGGCGGGAGCTTGATGGAATCGATTCTTAACACCTTGTTCAAAGTTCCTTTCAGATGTGTTTAAGATAAGCATACTATACTTCAATCAAAGGTTCAAGGAAGAGCCCCTGAAAAGCTCCCGTTTTTTTCCGGAGCGCCGTCCGGAACAATTTAAAAATTGGAATCAGAAACTTCACACTTTTGACACGATCCCATGTTATCCTCTGTTCTAAACAACGGATGAGCGGGATACATAATAGGAGGCAATCATTATGTATAACGACGAACACAATCTCTATCACTACACCTACCGGAAGGACGGCAGCGAGGCGGAGGCGCATCCGGCTCCCCAGCCCGGCCCGGTACAGGACCATAACAGCGGGCCTCAGCAGCCCGTGCAGGAGATGAAGCCTGTGAAGAAAAACCGCATTGGACTGAAGGTGACGGCCCTGGCCCTGTGCTGCGCCCTGCTGGGCGGCGCCGTGGGCGGCGGCATCGTCTGGGGCGTCGGCAGAAGCGGCGACGAGACCTCGGTCAACGTCAGCGGCCGCACCGTCAGCCAGGTGGCGCTGAAGACCGTGGACGGCAAGACGGCGATGAGCGACGCGGAGGTCTACGCCGCCAATGTCAACAGCGTGGTATCCATCAACGTCACCGGAACCAACAGCAACAACTTCTTCGGCCAGCCGGTGCAGACGGCGTCCTCCGGCTCCGGCTTCATCCTCACCACGGACGGTTATATCGTCACCAACTACCACGTGGTGGAGGACGCCCAGACCGTGAAGGTCACCCTGTACAACGGCGATGAGTACGACGCCCAGTATGTGGGCGGCGACGAGGACTACGACATCGCGGTCATCAAGATCGAGGCCTCCGGCCTGCAGGCCGTCACCCTGGGCGACAGTGAGAAGCTGAACGTGGGCGACCGGGTTCTGGCCATCGGCAACCCCCTGGGGGACCTGACGTTCTCCATGAGCGGCGGCATGGTCTCCAGCGTGAACCGCACCATCAACGTGGATGGCACGCCCTTCAACATGATCCAGACCGATACCTCCATCAACCCCGGCAACTCCGGCGGCCCGCTGCTGAACAGCTACGGTGAGGTGGTGGGCATCGTGTCCGCCAAATACTCCAGCTACGGTAGCTCCGGCGAGAGCGTGGAGGGCCTGGGCTTTGCCATCCCCATCAATGACGTCATCAGCATGATCCAGGACATCATGACCAACGGCTATGTGAGCAACAAGGCCTATCTGGGCGCCACCATCGGCACCCTGACCAGCGGCATGGCCCAGCAGTACCGCTATGACATCAGCCAGGGCGCCTTTGTCTACTCCGTGGAGGACGGCAGTCCGGCGGCCGATGCGGGCCTGCAGCTGGGCGACGTCATCACCGCCATCGACGGCACGGAGATCACCTCTCTGGACGATCTGACCGCCGCCAAAAAGGGCTATGCGGCCGGCGACACCTCCACGCTGACCGTCTACCGCCAGGGCGAGACCATCACCCTGGAGCTGACCTGGGGCGCTGTGTCTGCCGATCAGCAGTCCGCTGTGCAGGACCAGACGGAGCAGGATCAGAACGGCCAGAGCGGCGGCGGGTACACCAATCCCTACGACCTCTTCGAGTACTTCTTCGGCTGATGGCGGGAGACTCCCGCGGCCAGAAATAACTCTGCGGCCCGGTGGCGGCTCTGCGGCAGATGCTGCGGAAGGGCAAAAAGCCGCCGGATGCGGCGGGCGGCGGAGATTTCAGATAGAACCAATCAGATAGAACCAAGAAGGCGCACCGCGGAACCGCGGTGCGCCTTTCCGGTATGGAAGCGGCGTCCATCGAAATGGACGCCGCTTCCGCACTGAATAAAAATGAAGGGAGAGATGGAAAGCAAAATCACTTGGAGGCAGGCTCCTCCTCTTTGGCAGACTGCTTGTTTTTGCGGGCTTTGATAGAGCTGTTGATGCAGCCCAGCGCCAAGACAGCAACGATTGCGAGCATCACATAGCCGCCGACTTCCATGAGAGGACACCTCCTTCCCGATTCGGATTCGAGGATTTATTTATGAAAAGTTGTCATCGATGTAAAAAAGATTAACGTATTCTTAGCGATCTCTTAACGATATCTTAGCGCTGATGGGCAAAAAAAGCAAGCCCCTTTTCGGAAAAAGCGGAAAAATTTTTCACGCTTTCCGAAAGGGGCTCAGTCCAGGAAATAGCCCAGGGAGTCGAAGACCTCAGACAGCCGCTGGGGGTCCAGAATCTCGATCCTGCGGTAGGCCTGGCGGAGGATGCCGGCCTCCCGAAACTGTTTGAGGATGCGGGTGACGGAGACACGGCTCATGCCGGTGATGGCCGCGATCTGCTCGTGGGTGTACGGAATGGCAGGGCCGGAGCTGGCGCAGCAGGTGTGCAGGAAATAGGCCACCCGCTTGTCGTCCTCCAGAAAGTGGGAACAGCAGATGTAGTCGGACAGCATGGTGATCCGCCGCACAAAATGGGCCATCAGGTCCTGAGGGGGATAGCCGTGCTCCTGCCACAGCTTCCAAAAGCGGTCTGCCGCCAGCAGATAGACCTCCGCCGGGGAGATGGCGGACACGCTCACCATCACCTTCGCGTGATACACCAGGGCGCTGCTGCCGAACAGATTGCCGGGCCCCAGGTAAAAGAGGGAGATCTCATCTCCGCTGGGACCGAGGCAGAAGGTGCGGAGCTGCCCCTTGACCAGAAAGCCCACCTGTGTGGACGGCGCACCCTTTTCCAGCAGGACCTCGCCGCTGCGGTACTGGCGCCTGACGCCGTATTTGACAAAAATCTCCCCCACGTGGGGGCTGATCTGGATGTCGCCGGACACGGGCCGCCCCGCCTCCTTTCCTGAGAGGATTCCCTATCAACATCAACAAAAATATTAGCAGATTTTCTCCCATTCCACAAGATGCATTTGTATCACCTGTTACAATCTGGCCGCCGGATTTCCCTTTACAATAAGTGTATCCCGACTGAGCGGCCCGGCCAGAATGCCGCGCGGCGCGGATCGAAAAGGAGGAGCTGACAATGAAGGATACCATGTGCGGCCTTGTCAAGGAGGTCAACGCCCCGTCCGGCCTGGTCTATCACACCGACCTGCCGATCCCGGAGATCAACGACGATGAAGTCCTCATCAAGGTCCACTGTTCGGCCATCTGCGGCACGGATCTGCACATCATGGAGTGGGATGAGTGGTCCCAAAAGCGGATCGAGGCCCCCGTTACCGTGGGCCATGAGACGGCCGGTGAGATCGTGGCCGTGGGAAAAAACGTCACGGAGCGCAAGGTGGGCGACCGGGTGTCCTGCGAGTCCCATATCCCCTGCGGCGAGTGCTATTTCTGCAAAAACGGCATGCCCCACATCTGCAAGAACGTAAAGCTGTTCGGCATCACCCAGAATGGGGCCTTTGCGGAATACGCCAAGATCCGCTGGGACTGCACGTTCCTGCTGGATGATGACATCACCGACGAGGCGGCCTGCATGTTCGAGCCCATGGGCGCCGGCGTCCACGGCGTGGAGGCGGCGGAGGTGGCCGGCAAGACCGTGCTGGTCAGCGGCTGCGGCCCCATCGGCCTGACGGCCATCAGCGCCAGCAAGACCTTCGGCGCCGCCAAGGTCATCGCCTGCGACCTGATCGACGAGAAGCTGGAGGTGGCCAAGAAGATGGGCGCCGACGCGGTGCTCAACAGCGCCAAGTGCGACCTGCCGGCGGAGGTCAAGGCCCTGACCGGCGGTGTGGGCGTGGACGCGGCCATCGACATCACCGGCGCGGAGCCCGCCCTCAACAGCGCCCTCAAGTGCCTGCGGGCCGCGGGCCGTCTGGTGTGCGTGGGACTGCCCACCAAGCCCATCACCTTCCACGACATGACCGACGACCTGGTCTATCGGGAAGTCCAGCTGACTGGCGTCTCCGGACGGAAGATCTGGGAGACCTGGGAGGACTTCGCCAAGGTCATGAAGGGGCCCTATTTCAAGCTGGACCAGGTCATCGGCGGCCGCTTCCCCATGAAGGACTTTGAGGCCGCTCTGGCGCAGATCCACAGCGGCGTGCCTGGCAAAATGATCCTGTATCCCTGATCCCGCCCTGCGGGACAGGCGGGAGGGGACTGCACCCATTCTGCGGCGCACCCTGACCCGGCCCGGAGATGCTGAACGATCCTGAAACACCCCCGCCGCAATGCGGCGGGGGTGTTCTGCGTCAGTCCGGCAGATGGAAGGTATCCTCCACAGGGGTTTTCAGCAGCCGGGCCAGCCGCATGGCCAGCCCCAGGGTGGGATCGTACTTGTTGTTCTCAATGGCGTTGATGGTCTGACGGGTGACGCCCAGCTCCCGGGCCAGGTCCTCCTGCCGGAGCCCGGCCGCCTTCCGCAGCTCCCGGATCCGATTCTCCATGGCTCACAGCCCCACGCGCCACAGCAGCAGGCCGAAGGCCAGCAGGAAGACTACCAGCAGCAGGACATACAGCAGGAGGCTCCTGGCGCCGTCCCGGTCCCCGGTGCGCCATTTCCCCATCTGTAAGGCCAGGAAGTACAGCAGATTTTGAAAGATGAACAGGTACATGGGCGCGGTGAAGCGGCCGGTCTGGGCATACCCCCAGATCCCCCATACAAACAGGGCCAGCACCGTGAAGAACCAGGCCACCCGGATGGCGTTCAGGGAGAGGTGGAGCTCCATCTCATCCATTTTCCGAAAGAATTTCATGGCACTGCCTCCTTGTCCTAAATTGTCAAATCCTTTTTACATTCTCGTTATAGCATGGCAGTTCTAAAATGTCAATAGTATTTTACATTTTTACAAAGGGTATAGAAAAACGCCGGGGAACACAGGCTGACCCTTGCGCTTTTGGGCTTGAAATGGTACAATAATTGTCCGAAAATCCATGGAGATGATCCGGACTCTGCGACGGGCGTACATCGGGGAGGTGCTCGTATGCGGCGGAGCCGCATTGCATTTTTGGCAGGATCTTGTCTGCTGCTGGCCGCCATGCTGCCGTTTGCCCGACAGCAGGAGCCGCCGTCGGAACCGGCGGACCTGGTCTCAGTGACGCCTGTTACCGTGCAGCCACCCTGGGAGCGATTCCGGGAGCCGGTGGGAGAGACCATATCCGCCGATGAATACAATGGCTTTTCACTGACCTGGGGATACAACTGGGCGGATAAGGGCTGGAGAGATCAGCTGCTGTCGGTCTCCAAAGACGGAAAGACTGCCGCCTACACCTACAATGAGCAGGGCTATCGCTCCACCAAGACGGTAAATGGCAAGACCACCACGTTCACATACGATACGGTCCGGGAAATCCCCAATACGCTGCTTTCTGAGGACCGGG
>DWXY01000070.1 GCA_019118935.1 Candidatus Oscillibacter pullicola | reverse complement strand
AGATCGCCGTGATGCAGACCCGCGCCATCATCAAGGCCGCTCTGAACGTCCAGGCCCGCCATCCCGAGTGGACCATGGTGCCTGAGATCATGATCCCCCTGGTGGGCGAGGCCAAGGAGCTGTCCTATGTGAAGAAGATCGTGGTGGAGACCGCCGACGCCATCATCAAGGAGGCCGACTCCAGCATGAAGTACCTGGTGGGCACCATGATCGAGATCCCCCGGGCCGCGCTGACCGCCGATGAGATCGCCAAGCAGGCGGACTTCTTCTCCTTCGGCACCAACGACCTGACCCAGATGACCTTCGGCTTCAGCCGTGACGACGCGGGCAAGTTCCTGGATGCCTACTACGACAAGAAGATCTACGAGAACGACCCCTTCGCCAAGCTGGACCAGACCGGCGTGGGCAAGCTGGTGGACATGGCCTGCAAGCTGGGCCGCAGCACCAACCCCCACCTGCATCTGGGCGTGTGCGGCGAGCACGGCGGCGACCCCTCCAGCGTGGAGTTCTTCCACCGCACGGGCCTCGACTACGTGTCCTGCTCTCCCTTCCGGGTGCCCATCGCCCGGCTGGCTGCCGCCCAGGCCGCCATCAAGGAGAGCAAGTAAGCCTCTCTTTTCCCCGGAAAATCAACCGGACCGCCCGATGGGCGGTCCGGTTTTATGTATCCGAGCTGTTATTTCGCCGTGGGCATGAAAGGCCGGAGGACACCGGCCACCTGGGAGATGGGCATGGTCTGGAGATAGACGTGGCCGGGGCCGGTGATGACGGTGTTGAAAATGCCCTCGCCGCCGAACACCATGTTCTTGAGGCCCGGGACCGCCTGGATCTCCATGGAGCAGGTGGCATCCATGGCCGCGAGATACCCGGTGTCCACCACCAGGGACTCGCCCGGGTCCAGGTCGTACTCCACGATGTGGCCGTCGAACTCCGCAAAGGCCATGCCGCTGCCGGAGAGCTTCTGCATGATGAACCCCTCGCCGCCGAAAAAGCCGGCGCCCAGCTTCTTCTGGAAGAACACGGACAACTGGACCGAGGCCTCACTGGCCAGGAAGCCGCTCTTCTGGATGACCAGTTCCCGTCCCGGACCGATCTGGAAGGCCCGGATGCTGCCCGGGAAGCTGGAGGCAAAGGCGATCAGCCCCTGGCCGCCCTGGGCGGTGTAGCGGTTCTGGAAGATGGAGTCGCCGGAGAGCATCCGGCCCAGGGCCTTCCCCAGCCCGCCGTTGGTGCTGGTCTCCATCTTCATGTTGGGAGTCATCCAGCTCATGCTGCCCCGCTCGGTAATCATGGTCTCGCCGGCCTCCAGCTGGCAGATCACCACCGGCAGCGGGGCGCCCTCGATCTGATATTCCATGGTGTGCTCCTTTCTCTTCTCGGCCCGGGGCCGGTTTTCTCCATTCTACCGGGGCCGCTGCGCCGTGTCAATCCAAACCGGGCAGCTTTCCTGATCCTTACAGAAATTTTACAGCCCCGGCATCCGTGCGGATGCCGGGGCTGTTTTCCGCTCAGTATTCCACCGTGCCGGTATAGACCAGCTTGGCGTCGCCGGTGAGGGTGACGGCCTCGTCGGTGTAGTTCACCACCAGGTCGCCGCCCCGGACCCGGACGGTGATGTCCCGGCCCTGCTCGCACTGTCCGGCGGCCACCGCGGCCACCACCGCCGCGCAGGCGCCGGTGCCGCAGGCCATGGTCTCGCCGCTGCCCCGCTCCCAGACCCGCATCTTGATGGTGCTGGGGTTCACCACCCGGATGAACTCCGTGTTGATCCGGTCCGGGAAATAGGGCGCATGCTCAAACTGCGGCCCGATCCGGGCCACATCCACGCCGTCCACCCGGGGACAGAACACCACGCAGTGGGGATTGCCCATGTCCACGCAGGTGATCTCCCAGGGCTGCCCGGCAATCTCCACCGGATGGTTCACCACCTGCCGCTTCGGAATGTTCAGCCGGAGGGCCGTGGTGTCCAGCGTGGCGTAGCCCATGTCCACGCAGGCGGAGGTCACCCTGCCGTCTGTGGTGTAGACCCGGACGGTCTTCGTGCCCCTGTCCGTCTCAATGGACATCTCCTCCCTGCGGACGATACCGTTGTCATAGAGGTACTTCGCCATGCACCGCAGGGCGTTGCCGGCCATGGAGCCTTCGGACCCGTCGGAGTTGAACATCCGCATCCTGGCGTCCGCCTTCCGGGACCGCTCCATGAGAATGATGCCGTCGGCCCCGATGCCGTAGTGCCGGTCGCAGAGGGTGACGCACAGGGACTCCGGGCAGGTGATCTGGCCGTCGAAGTCCTCCAGGAAGATGTAGTCGTTGCCGCAGGTCTGCATCTTGGCGAAGGGCAGCTTCTGCCGCTCCGTCCGCAGGTGGCAGATGTCGACGAGCTCCGTGTTGCCCTGGTTGTAGCGGCTGGCCAGGATGTCCGTCAGGGCGCCGGCGGTGTCCAGCGAGGTCAGGCAGGGGATGCCCAGCTGGACGCACCGGTGGTTCAGGTGGATGAAGTCCCGGATGTACTCCGGCTCCGTGGAGCCGGTGAGGATGACGTAGTCGATCCTGCCGGACTCCAGCAGCTGGAAGACCCGGTTGTCCCGGCCCAGCTTGCCCACCACCTCCACGTCCGTGCCCAGGCGGGAGATCTCCCGGGCGGTGCCGTCGGTGGCGTAGAGGCGGAAGCCCATCTCGTCCAGCTTCCGGGCGATGTTGACGATCTCCGGCTGGTCCCGGCGGTTCACGGAGATCAGGACCCCCGCGTGACCGCTCTTTTCCACCTTGTATCCGGCGGAGACCAGGCCCTTGAACAGGGCCTCCTGCATGTTGGCGCCCAGGCCCAGCACCTCGCCGGTGGATTTCATCTCCGGGGACAGGGCGGCATTGGCGTCGGTGATCTTCTCAAAGGAGAACACCGGCACCTTCACCGCCACATAGGGGGGCTGGCGGTACAGGCCGGTGCCGTAGCCCAGGGCCTTCAGGGGCTGGCCCACCATGACCCGGGTGGCCAGGTCCACCATGGGCACGCCGGTGACCTTGGAGATATAGGGCACCGTCCGGCTGGCCCGGGGATTCACCTCGATGACGTACAGCTCCCCCTGGTAGATCAGGTACTGGATATTGATGAGGCCCCGGGTCCCCAGGGACAGGGCCAGCTTCTCGGAGCAGTCCACGATGGTCTTGAGCATCTTGTCCCCGATGGAGAAGGGCGGGTACACGGCGATGGAGTCGCCGGAGTGGACGCCGGTGCGCTCGATGTGCTGCATGACGCCGGGGATCAGCACGTCGGTGCCGTCGGAGATGACGTCCACCTCCAGCTCCTTGCCCATGAGGTACTGATCCACCAGGACGGGGTTCTCGATCCTGCCGGAGAGGATGATTTCCATGTACCGGCGGACCTCCTCGTCGTTGTGGGCGATGACCATGTTCTGGCCGCCGATGACGTAGGAGGGCCGCAGCAGCACGGGATAGCCCAGCTCGTTGGCCGCTGCCAGGGCCTCGTCCATGCCCAGCACGCCTCGTCCGGCGGCCCGCTTGATGGAGAACCGCTCCAGCAACGCGTCGAACCGCTCCCGGTCCTCCGCCATGTCGATGGACTCGGCGGAGGTGCCCAGGATGGGGATGCCGTGGCTATCCAGGAATTTGGTCAGCTTGATGGCCGTCTGGCCGCCGAAGGCCACCACCACGCCCACCGGCTTCTCCACGGCGATGATGTGCATGACGTCCTCCGGGTACAGGGGCTCGAAGTACAGCCGGTCGGCGGTGTCGTAGTCGGTGGAGACGGTCTCCGGGTTGTTGTTGACGATGACCACGTCGTAGCCCAGCTCCTTCAGGGTCCAGACGCAGTGGACGGAGGAGTAGTCGAACTCGATGCCCTGGCCGATGCGGATGGGGCCGGAGCCAAGCACCATGATGACGGGCTTGCCGCTGCGGGGAAAGGCCCGGGACTCGCAGAACCGGTCATAGGTGGAGTAGAAATACGGCGTCTCTGCGTCGAACTCCGCGCCGCAGGTGTCCACCATCTTGTAGACGGCGTCCCGGTGCTCCGGCAGTTCCCCGCCGCCGGAGAGGCGGCGGAGAGCCGCGTCGGGGTAGCCCAGCCGCTTGCCCTCCTGGTATTGTGCCTCCGTCAGGCCGTTTGCGATGGAGGCCTCGAACGCCGCCAGCTTTTTCAGTTTGTTCAAAAACCAGCAGTCGATCTTCGTGATCTCGTGGATCTCCTCCACGGTGACGCCGGATTTCAGGGCCTCGAACACCGTGAAAAGCCGGTGGTCGTCCACCCGCCGGAGCCGCTCCCGGATGGGGGCATCGTCCCCGTGGTCCGGCTTCCGGTTCAGGGTGTCCATGCCGATCTCCGCCCCTCGGACGGCCTTCAGAAGCGCCATCTCGAAGCTGGGGGCGATGGCCATGACCTCGCCGGTGGCCTTCATCTGGGTGCCCAGGGTCCGGGAGGCGTCGGCGAACTTGTCAAAGGGCCACTTGGGCATCTTCACCACGATGTAGTCCAGGGTGGGCTCGAAGCAGGCGCAGGTCTTGCCGGTGATGTCGTTCTTGATCTCTTCCAGGGTGTAGCCCAGGGCGATCTTGGTGGTGATCTTGGCGATGGGATATCCCGTGGCCTTGGAGGCCAGGGCCGAGGACCGGGACACCCGGGGGTTCACCTCGATGACCGCGTACTCGAAGCTCTCCGGGTTCAGGGCCAGCTGCACGTTGCACCCGCCCACGATCCCCAGGTGGGTGATGATGTCCAGAGACGCCTTGCGGAGCATCTGGAACTCCCTGTCCGCCAGGGTCTGGGTGGGGGCCACCACGATGGAGTCGCCGGTGTGGACGCCCACCGGGTCCAGATTCTCCATGGAGCAGACGGCGATGACGTTGCCCACGCTGTCCCGCATGGTCTCGAACTCGATCTCCTTCCAGCCGAAGATGGCCTTCTCCACCAAAATCTGCGTAATGGGAGAGGCGTCCAGGCCGGTGCCCGCGATGATCTTCAGCTCGTCGGGGTCCTTGGCCGCGCCGCCGCCCGCGCCGCCCAGGGTGAAGGCGGGCCGCACGATGACGGGATAGCCGATCCGCTCCGCCACCGCCAGGGCCTGGTCCACCGTCTCCGCGATGTCGGAGGCGATCACCGGCTGGCCGATCTCCGCCATGGCCTCCTTGAAGAGCTCCCGGTCTTCGGCACGGGAGATGGCCGCCGCGTCCGTGCCCAGCAGACGGACCCCCTGCTCCTGGAGGAAGCCCTCCTTGTCCAGCTGCATGGCCAGGGTCAGGCCGGTCTGGCCGCCCAGGCCCGCCAGGATGGAGTCGGGGCGCTCCTTCTTGATGATGCGCTTGACGGTCTCCACCGTCAGGGGCTCCAGGTAGATCTCGTCCGCCATGGCCTGATCCGTCATGATGGTGGCGGGGTTGGAGTTGCAGAGGACCACGTTGACACCGGCATCCTTCAGGACACGGCAGGCCTGGGCGCCGGCGTAGTCGAACTCCGCCGCCTGGCCGATGACAATGGGGCCGGAGCCGATCACCAAAACTTTTTGAATGCTCTTATCCAGCGGCATTACCGGTCACCCCCTTTCATCAGGTCTACAAATTGGTCGAACAGGAACGATGTGTCCTTGGGCCCGGTGCAGGCCTCCGGATGGAACTGGACCGTGAAGGCCCGCAGGTCCGGATAGTCGATGCCCTCGCAGGTGCCGTCGTTGGCGTTGACGAAGCGTACCTTCCCCACCTTCACGCTGTCGCCGTCCACGGCGTAGCCGTGGTTCTGGCTGGTGATGTAGGTGCGGACGCCGTTCAGGTCCCGGACGGGCTGGTTGACGCCCCGGTGCCCGTATTTCAGCTTGTAGGTGCTGCCCCCCGCCGCCAGGGCCGTCAGCTGGTGGCCCAGGCAGATGCCGAACAGGGGCACCCTGCCCAGGAGGGTTTTGATCTGCTCAATCTGGCAGGTGTTTTCCGCCGGGTCTCCGGGGCCGTTGGAGAGCATGACCCCGTCAGGCTTGGCCGCCAGCACCTCCTCCGCACTGGTGTCCGCGGGCAGGACGGTGACGGTGCAGCCGCGCTTTTGCAGCTCCCGGACGATATTCCGCTTGGCGCCGTAGTCCAGCAGGCTGACGCGGAACCGCTCCTCCCCCGCCGCCGGGTGAATGGAGGACTCTTTGCAGGTCACCGCCTCCACCACGCCGGTGACGGCGTAGGTCTTCACCACTGTCAGGTCCGCCGGGACCTCATCGCAGATCGCGGCGTTCATGACGCCGTGCTCCCGGATGATCCGGGTCAGCTCCCGGGTGTCCACCCCCCAGAGCCCCGGCACGCCCCGATCCCGCAAAAAAGCGTCCAGGTCTCCCTGGCAGCGGAAATTGGATGGCTCTTCACACCACTCCCGCACCACGTAGCCCCGGACGCAACACGCGCCTTCAAAATCCTCCGGAATGATCCCATAATTGCCGATCAGAGGATAGGTCTGCATCACGATCTGTCCAGCATAGCTGGGATCCGTCAGTGTCTCCAGATAGCCGCACATGCCGGTGGTGAACACCAGCTCGCCCACGGCGTCCGCCGGACCTCCGAACCGGAAGCCCTCAAACACCTGGCCGTCCTGTAATACCAGATATCCCTTCTTCATGTCGTCCTCCCTCTCCGGCGCATCGACCGGAAAATCCCTATTAGATGTTATTATGCGGTTTTTTTGTGAAGCAGTCAATCCCCCCGCGCGGTGCGGCGCAGTAGACTTTTCCAGGGGTAAAGGTATTACTTTTTGTGCATTTTCGCAAAGGTCGATCTATTTTCCGCCGCGCCGCCTCTCTTGCAAAGCATCAACCGATGGGATATGATACAGGAAAAGCGGCTCGGCTGCACAGGCGGAAGAGCCGCTCCGGCAAAGGAGCGCGCCTATGATCTATCTGCAGACATTCCGGATGCCCGCCCGGGAGGACGAGGAGTCCTTCTTCTCCGATCCCACCGACCCCCGGAACCAGCGGACCTGCTATACCACCAAATACCCCTTTCATGTATTCCGCTACCGCCAGCTGCCGGAATTCACCTTTGAACCGGTGACCATTTTATACGGCGGCAACGGCAGCGGGAAGTCCACCATCCTCAATGTCATGGCGGAGTCCCTGCACCTGCGGCGGGGCGCAGTATACAACCGCAGCGACTTTTTCGGGGACTACACCGCCCTCTGCCGCAGCACCCACCGCCCCATTCCCAAGGGGAGCCGGATCATCACCAGCGACGATGTCTTCGACCACCTGCTGGACGTCCGCTGCATCAACGACGGCATCGACACCGCCCGGGTCCGCCTGCTGGAGCAGTATGTGACCGACCGCCATACCCATCATCCCCTCAAGTCCCTGGAGGACTATGAGGCCTGGCGCCGCCGCGCCGACGCCCAGTCCATGTCCCAGTCCCGCTTCCTGCGGGAGCATCTGATGGAAAACGTGGCGGAGCGCTCCAACGGGGAGAGCGCTCTGGCGTATTTCACCCAGTCCATCAGGGAAAACGCCCTGTATCTTCTGGACGAGCCGGAGAACAGCCTCTCCGCCGCTCTGCAGCTGGAGCTGAAACGGTTTCTGGAGGACTCCGTCCGGTTCTTCGGGTGCCAGCTGGTCCTCTCCACCCATTCGCCCTTCCTGCTCTCCATGGCCGGGGCGAAGATCTATGACCTGGACCAGACGCCGCCCCGGCCCCGCCCCTGGACAGAGCTGGAGAACGTGCGGGTCTACCGGGCGTTCTTTCGGGAGCGGGAGGCGGACTTCCACGCCACCTGAAAACACGCCGCGGCCGGGCCGCGGCGTGTTTTTTGACTGCGGGGCGGAGAAATTCCTCTCTCGCCGTTGTCATGCGGCGGCCCGCCATTTATAATAAAGACAGCAAAACCAGGGAGGAGGCGCGTCCTGTGGCAAAGCATCTGGACAAGTTCACCCGGCCCTTCCGGGACAGCTCCATCCCCTTCGCGCTGGCGGAGGTGCTGACCAACGGCAGCGGGGAGATGGTGGATCTGGTGTGCCGCTTTCTGAATCCTGCCGCGGCGGCGCTGCTGGGGCTCTCCCCGGAGGAGGTGCAGGGCCGCCGCCTGTCCCAGCTCGGGCCGGAGCGGACGGTGGAGCAACTGGCACCCCTGCAGGCCGTGGCCTTTTCCGGCTCCGCCGCCTCCTTCCCCTGTGTGACCGCCGGGGGCCAAGCCCTCACCGTCACCTGCTATCAGGTGATGTACGGCACGGTGGCCTGCCTGCTGGATCCCCGGCCGGCGGCCAGCGCCCAGAGCGGCGCGCTGCCGGAGCTCCTGCCCGGCGCGGATCTGGAGCTGAGCCGGGAGGGGCTGCGGTGTCTTGCCTGCAGCCGGCAGCTGTGCCAGCTGACCCAGTGGTCCCGGCGGGCGCTGCTGGACCGGGGCGGCCGCGCCTTTTCCGCTCTGGTGGATCCGGCGGACTGGCCGGCGCTGCTCCAGGAGCTGCTGGACGCGGCGCGGGAGAAACGGGCCGTGGATCACGACTTCCGCCTGCTGCGGCGGGACGGCGGGGCGGTCTGGGTGAATCTCCGGGCGGAAATCCTGTCGGCCCGCCAGGGGACCACGGTCTTCCGCGGCATCTTCCTGGACATCGACCGCCTCCGGCGGGAGGAGCTGGACCTGCAGGCGGCCCTTTCCCGGCGGGAGACGGCCCTGCGGGATGCGGAGACGCTGCTGGACCGGATGCCGGTGGGCCTCTGCCTGCTGCGCCGCCGGCCTGACGGCGGTGTGGAGCTGCTGCGGGCCAATCAGGCCCTCTCCCGGCTGCTGGGCCTCTCGCCCGCGGCTCTGGCCCGCCGCCTGGCGGAAGACCCGGGCAGCGGCCTGCCGGCGGGAGAGCGGGAGGAACTGCTGGCCGCGGCCGTTCGGTCCCGGGAATGCGGCCTTCCCCTGCGCCGGGCCTGCCGGGTCTGCCCGGGCGGCGGACGGGAGCTCTGCCTCTCCCTCCACATGTCCTGGGTGGAACAGCCGGACGGCTCCTGGCTGGCGTACGTCGCCTGCGCCGATATCTCCCAGGAGGCCGCGGCCCAGGCGGAGCATCAGATCCGCTCCCGGATGTGCGACCTGCTGCTGGAGCACACCTCCCTCTTGACACTGGACTATGACCCCGCCCGGGACCTGGCCCAGATCCAGCGGCACAGCACCAGCGGCCGCAGGACCTCCCGCACTGTCTCCGGCTATCTGAAGAGCCTGCTCACCGTATCCTACCTCCACCCGGAGGACCGGCGGCGGCTGGCAGGCGCGGTCCGCCGGGCCATCACGCATCCCGGGACGGTCTCCTGCACCTATCGGGCCGATTATGAGGGCAGCGGCTGGCGTCGCTATCAGGTGTCCTGGATGAGCCTGTTCGATGGAGACGGAAATGTCTACCGTCTGCTGGGCAAAGCGGAGGATGTGACCGGCCGACGGGCCGCTGCGGAACACTTCCGGCGGCTGGCAGCCCGGCACCGCCGGCAGGCCAGGACCTGTCTGGCCTCCGCCCGGCTGGATCTGACCGCCGGACAGACGCTGGACGCCAAGGCCGCGTCCCGGCACCTGCTGCGCACGCTGTTCGACCGCGCCGCAGGCGCCTGCCTCCAGCAGATGGCCTCTGCCCTGCCGGAGGCAGAGGAGCAGGCGCGGTTCCAGGCGCTCTTCTCCCCGGAGGCCCTGTCGGATGCCTTTGCAGAGGGCGTGTTTCAATTCTCCATGGACCACTGGATCTCCACCGGAAAGGGCGGCCCGTCCTGGGTCCGGACGGAGGCGGAGGTGGCGGAAAACCCGGACACGCTGCATCTGGAGGTCTTTTTCCAGCTGCGGGACCGGAGCTTCCGCAGGCTGCAAAGCGCTCTGCTGGACGCCCTGGCCGGGCAGGATTACGAGCTGGTCCTGACGGTGGACACCCGCTCCGGCGCCTGCCGCGCCCACGGACCGTCCGCAGACCGTCTGCCGGAGAATGCCACCTGCCGGTCCCTGGCCGCCTGGTATTTCCAGCAGCTGCCGCCCTCCCCCCGGCGGACCGCCCTGCGGAAGGCCCTCTCCCTGGAGGCCGTCTTGTCCCAGCTGAAAGCGGTTCCCTCTGTGGAGCTGGTCCTCCCCGCTCCGGAAGGAGAGCCTTACCATCTGCGGTGTTCCCCGCTGGAGAGGATGCCCGGCGTGCTGCTGGTGACCTGCCGCCGCCTTCCGGCCGACACGCCGCCCCCCGCTCCATAAACGCAGAAGACCCGCCGCAGGCTGTCGCCCGTGGCGGGTCTTCCATGCACGACGCAGCTTGCGCACCGCCAGGAACGCCTCCGTTGGGATCTGCACACTTCCCAGGGAGCGCATCTTCTTTTTGCCCCACCCCACAGGACCTCTGGTCCTGCGGGGACCCCCATCCAATCAGAGCGGGCAGGCTAAGCCCGCCCGCTCCAAGGGTCTCCCTCCGAAACCGCTTGACGCCGCTTCCGCGGCACCGGGCCGCTGGCCCGGGAAGGAGGGCTCACTCGTCCAGCTTGCGCACCGCCAGGAACGCCTCCGTCGGGATCTGCACACTTCCCAGAGAGCGCATCTTCTTTTTGCCGCACCCCACAGGACCTCTGGTCCTGCGGGGTCCCCCCATCCAATCAGAGCGGGCAGGCTAAGCCCGCCCGCTCCAAGGGTTTCCCTCCGAAACCGCTTGACGCCGCTTCCGCGGCGCCAGGCCGCTGGCCCGGGAAGGAGGGCTCACTCGTCCAGCTTGAGCACCGCCAGGAACGCCTCCGTCGGGATCTGCACCGATCCCAGGGAGCGCATCTTTTTCTTGCCCTCCTTCTGCTTTTCCAGCAGCTTCTTCTTGCGGCTGATATCGCCGCCGTAGCACTTGGCCAGCACGTCCTTCCGCATGGCCTTGACGGTCTCCCGGGCGATGACCCGGCCGCCGATGGCCGCCTGGACCGGCACCTCGAACAGCTGCCGGGGGATGTTCTCCTTCAGCTTCTCGCACAGCCGCCGGGCCCGGGGGTACGCCTTGTCCCTGTGGGCAATGAAGCTCAGGGCATCCACCATCTCCCCGTTCAGCTTCAGGTCCACCTTCACCAGCTCGCTGGGCCGGTAGCCGGAGAGCTCATAGTCCAGAGAGGCATAGCCCTTGGTGTTGGCCTTCAGGGCGTCGAAGAAGTCGTAGATGATCTCGTTCAGGGGCATCTGGTAGTGGAGCTCCACCAGGTTGGTGTCCAGGTACTGCATGTCCTTGAACTCCCCCCGGCGGTCCTGGCACATGGGCATGATGTTGCCCACAAACTCGTTGGGGGCGATGATGTTCACCTTGACGTAGGGCTCCTCCGCGTGCTCGATCACCGCCGGGTCCGGGTAATTGTGGGGATTGTCCACCGTGACCATGGTGCCGTCGGTCTTGTACACGTGGTAGATGACGGAGGGCAGGGTGGTCACCAGGTCCAGGTCGAACTCCCGCTCCAGCCGCTCCTGGATGACCTCCATGTGGAGCATGCCCAAAAAGCCGCACCGGAAGCCGAAACCCAGGGCCACGGAGCTCTCCGGCTCAAAGCTCAACGAGGCGTCGTTCAGCTGGAGCTTTTCCAGCGCGTCCCGCAGGTCCGGGTACTTGGATCCGTCCTCCGTGTAGATGCCGCAGTAGACCATGGGCTGCACGGGCCGGTAGCCGGGCAGGGCCCCGGCCGTGGGATTGGCGGCATCGGTGACGGTGTCGCCCACCCGGGTGTCCTTCACGTTCTTGATGGAGGCGGTGAAGTAGCCCACCTCGCCGGCCTGGAGGCTGTCGCAGGGCTCCATGCCCAGGGGCAGCAGATGGCCGCACTCGATGACCGGATAGGTGGCGCCGGAGGCCATCATCTTCACCTGCTGGCCCGTGCGGAGGGTGCCCTCCATGACCCGGAAGTAGACGATGACGCCGCGGTACGAGTCATACTGGCTGTCGAAGATCAGCGCCTTCAGGGGCGCCGCAGGGTCCCCCTTGGGGGGCGGTACGTTCTTCACGATGTCCTCCAGCACCGCTTCGATGTTGGTGCCCATCTTGGCGGAGATCTCCGGCGCGTCCATGGCGGGCAGGCCGATGATGTCCTCCACCTCCTGCTTGGCCTTGGCGGGGTCCGCCGCCGGCAGGTCGATCTTGTTGAACACCGGCAGGATCTCCAGGTCGTGCTCCATGGCCAGATACGTGTTTGCCAGGGTCTGGGCCTCCACGCCCTGGGTGGAGTCCACCACCAGCACGGCGCCCTCGCAGGCGGCCAGGGAGCGGGAGACTTCATAGTTGAAGTCCACATGGCCCGGGGTGTCGATGAGGTTCAGCTCGTAGTCCTCCCCGTCCCGGGCGTGGTAGGTCAGCCGGACGGCCCGGGCCTTGATGGTGATGCCCCGCTCCCGCTCCAGGTCCATGTTGTCCAGCAGCTGGGACTCCATCTCCCGGGCGGAGACGGCGTTGCACTTCTCCAGCAGCCGGTCCGCCAGCGTGGACTTGCCGTGGTCGATATGGGCAATGATGCTGAAATTTCGGATGTTGCTCTGTTTTGTCATATCGGATTTTCCTCCATCGGCAGGTCCACGCAAGGCCCGCATCGCGGACCCGGCGCGAAGCGCCGTTCTTTCAATCGGAATGGGGGCCCATAAAATCCGAGATTTTATGGGGAGAGAAGGCGCAAGGGAGCGGATGCAGCTTTCGCCGCCGGGCGGTTCTGCTCCGCCCGGGAGCCTCCTGTCACAGGGCTCCTCTCAAGGCCGCCGCTTTATGGGGCCGCGGCATGCTCTGCGTTCCACTGAATCCAGAAGCCCTCGTCCCAGAACTTGTCATAGTCATAGTGTACCACAAATTCCCGCCAGTTGGCGAGGGTCTCCTCCAGATTTTCCTCTGTCAGCCGGCCCTCCTCCCTTTGGAGCATGGCGAGAATCTCCCGGCAGACGCCGCCGGAGTGGTGGATGTAGTCGCAGTAGTTGTCCAGATTCGTGACGATCTCCGCGTCCATGAGATAGCCGTAGAGCTTCACATTGTCGTACCGCAGCAGCGTCTGCCCCGCCTGGCGGATGGCCGCAAACACCGCCTCCGTCCTCCCCTCCCGGATGACCTTGTCCCAGAAGAGAATGCTGTACGGGGGCAGGAAGAAATCGAATTCCGTATCCGGATGCTCTGTGACCCAGCCCTCCGCCACCGCCAGATTGGCGGCCACGTCATCCCGATAGGCGTCGGAGGGCAGCTCCTCCGACGCGATCTCCGGCCGGTCATAGTTCTCCAGGGCGGAGATGTGGTTCCACCACTCGTTCCGGTCCCAGGTGAATCCCTCGTCGATGGTGTCGCCCTCTCCCCAGTGGTTGGAGAGCAGGGTGTAGGCGCTGTAATACAGCGTGTCCTTGTTCAGCAGATATTGGATGTCGTCCAGCGGATTGGCGTTGTAGAGGTAGTCCGGCATGGCCGCGGTCACGCCGCTCTCATCCCGGATCAGGGTGTTCACATCCAGTCCGAAGATCACCCGCTCCGGCTCCTGCGCCTGGAAGAGGACGTTCATCACCTGGTCGAACTCGCTGTAATACCCGTCCGGGATGGTGAGCCGCACCGCGGAGGTGCCGAAAGTCTCCTGGATCCAGCTGGAGCGGTAGTTGGCCGCCATGGAGGTGCCCACCAGCACGGTGTCCGCCTCCACATTCTTCGCCAGACCCGCCATCTGGTACCGCTCGTTGAACAGCACCGGCTGCCACTTGTCCGGCACCCGGTAATACAGGCAGGGGTCCACCACGTACACCACGGCCCCGCAGACCGCCAGCAGCGCCAGAATACACGCCAGAAGGCCGCAGACCCAGCGTCGATATGCTTGCTTCATACGGCCCTCCTCAGAAATTGGAATAGATGAAGGTGGTGACGCCGGTAAAGGACAGCACGCACCAAAGCGTCAGCACCGTGAGGGCCGCGCCCCGCCAGAGCGTGGGCCGGAAGTCCTCCATCCGGCGGATGGTGTTCCGGGGCCAGAGGACGGCGACCATCCCCGCCCCATACAGCAGCGCCACCCGCAGGATGTTTTTCCAGGGTGTGAAGGCGGGAATCAGCATCTGCACCGCGCTGGTCTCCTCGGCGAAAAGGCCCTCCAGCAGCCAGGCCTCCGGTTTGGCAAAGCCGCCGGTGACGGCCCGGCCCAGCAGCTCCAGGGCCCCGGCGCAGTCAGGCGCCCGGAAGAACACCCAGGCGATGTTGACAAAGAGAAAGGTCAGCCCCCACCGGAGGACAAAGGGCAGCCGGTCCCGGCCCTTTCCCCAGGCCCGCTCCGCCACCTGGGCCAGCCCGTGGAGGGCGCCCCACACCAGGAAGGTCCACCCGGCCCCGTGCCAGAAGCCGCTGACCAGAAAGATGATGAGGATGTTCAGATACGTCCGGACCGTGCCCCGGCGGCTGCCGCCCAGGGGGAAATACAGGCATTCCCGCAGGAAGGTGGTGAGCGTGATGTGCCACCGCTTCCAGAACTCCGTCACAGAGGCGCTGCGGTACGGGGAGTCGAAGTTCACCGGCAGGCGGATGCCGAAGAGCCGGGCCACGCCGGCTGCGATGTCGCAGTAGCCGGAGAAGTCAAAATACAGCTGGAGCGTATACCCCAAAATCACCAGCCAGGCCGCCGGAGCGCTGAGCTCTCCCAGATGTGCCCAGCCGTTGTTCACCACGGTGCCAAAGGCGTCCGCCAGCAGCACTTTCTTGATGGTGCCGCAGCAGATGGCGTAGACACCCGCCGCAGCGTCGGACCAGTCCGGATGCAGGAATCCCTTTTCCCGCAGCTGGGGAAAAAAGGTTCCGGGCCGCAGGATGGGACCGGAGGTGACGGTGGGAAAAAACAGCCCGTAGAGCAGGAGGGAATCCCCTGGCGCGGGGACATATTCCCCCGTATAGGCCTCCTTCAGCAGCCACAGCTGCTGGAAGGTGAAAAAGCTCAGCCCCAGCGGGGCCCAGCCCACCTCCACCGCGCCGCCGGTGAGGAACTCCGTATACTTGAATCCCACCAGCACGGCGATGTGATAGCAGCAGGCCAGCGCCATGGTCCGGCGGCGGTCCGCGCCGGCCCGTCCCATGTGCCGGAGGGCCCATGCCGTCACGGCGATGCCCAGCAGCAGGCAGGCGAGCCCTCCCAGCACCACTGCCGGTCCGCCGGGGCCAAGAAGGTAGAAAACCGCGGAGGCCGCCGCCAGCAGCGCCGCGCCCATCCGGGGGCTGCGCCGCCCCGCTGTCAGGCACACCGCCAGCGCTGCCGCCAGAAAGCCGAAAAAGGCCAGAGACTGAAAGCTCATCTGGTCTTCTCCGTCAGGCCGCTGAGGCGGGCGTCTGCGGTGCTCAGCACCTGGGTCAGGCTCTGGCACCGGCCGGGATACGCGGCGGTCAGGGCCTCGTTGGACAGATCCGGGAACGCCGCCTTTTTGGCCGCCAGGGAGCGCAGGCTCCGGGTGTACTGGATCTCCGAGAGCTTCATGTCCGCCTCCGCCGTGCCCATGGTGCAGGCGGCCGGGTCCAGGGAGAAGTACGCCTCATTGGCGCCGGCGGTGCGGTACAGGTGGCGGTACAGCTGGTACACCGCGCTGCCCAGATATCCGGCGGCCGCGTTGATGGCCGCCTTGTCGTTCAGCTTGCCCAGCAGGCCGAACAGCACCCCCACGGCACCGGAGAGCAGCTTGCTCTGGAGCGTGGCCAGCACGCTGCCCTGGAGGATGTTCCCCGGCTCCGCGGCGTTCAGGATCTCCTGCTCCGTCAGCATGTTCCCCTCCCGGGACAGGGTCCTGCCCAGGATGAAGTCCGCGGAGACGTGGTAGTAATCACAGGCCTTCACCACAAAGGCCAGGCCCGGTTCCCGGATGCCGTTTTCATAGTGGCTCAGCAGGGCCTGGGAGATTCCCAGGTCCGCGGCGGCAGTCCGCTGAGAGACGCCCCGCTCCTGCCGCAGCAGGGACAGGGTCCGTGAAAATTCAGTTGTGGAAGCCATCGTTCTCTCTCCTTCAGGATCAAATACATAACGTATAGTTTAACAAATACGATACGGATTGTAAAGAAAAATCCCACCGGTTCAGACATTTTTCGGGGGAAGGCGCTGCGGCGCCTTCCCCCGCTGTTTTCTTGCCGTCCAACTCAGAACAGACCCACCTGCCCCAGCAGCACATCTCCCCCGATGCTGCGCACCTGGCGGGCATTCTCCTCCCACAGGCGGTCCGTCACCGCCATCTTGCGGATGATGTCCTGCACCGTGGCCTCCAGCGCAGACCCGGCCCGGTAGTCCGCCTGGAAGATATAATCCACCCGGCCCTTGGCCAGCAGGTCCTCCACACCGGCGCGGTTGCTGGCCTGGTACACGGCGATGGCCTGGCCGCCGTAGGCCCGCATCATCTTCATGCAGGGTACGTCGGAGAGTCCGTCCCCCATGTAGATCATGCTGGTGAAGGGCACCCGCTTGCTGTCGTCAGGCATGGAGGCGTTCAGATCCCGGTCGTTGGACACGTCCAGCACGCCCTTGTTGATCCGGTAGACGAACTGGGTCTTGGCGGTGAAGTTCACCGCCAGCTTGGGCCACACGGGCACGCCGCTCTCATCATAGTAAAACTCGCTGGCATAGATCTCCTTGAACTCCCCGCTGATGGACGAGCCCTCGATGATCTCCCGCAGGCCGGAGGAGATGATGTAGTGCTCCACCTGGACACCCTGGCCGGCGCCGAATTCGTTGATCCGCCGGAACCAGTCCTCCACACCGGGGAATAGCACGATGCTCCGCCCCTTCTCCACCAGGTCCGCCCGGGTAAAGGGACGGTTCCGCCGCGCCGCCTCCCGCAGCATGGTGTACATATAGGCCAGGATGCCGTCCATCCGGTTCCGGCGGCCGAAGCCGTTGGCCTCCGCCCAGAACTCCGCGGGGGTCATCCCCAGGGAGGGGATGAAGGCGTAGTCCTGCATATCGGTGGTGCAGAGGGTCTTGTCAAAGTCGTACAGAAAGGCCACAATGGGCTGCTGCTTCATGGCTGGCTCCTCCAATCAAAAGACGTTGGGCGCCGGGGACGGGAAAGAAAAAAGCGGCTCCTGCGAGCCGCTTTGATCGTTCAGTCGTCGCCGCCGGAGTAGTTGCGGCCGAACTTCAGATCGCTGAGATTGATGCGGCGGGTGGGCTCATCCACAGGATCGGTCGCAAAGGGGTCCCCCTCCGGATAGTCGTCCTCCGCCGCCGGAGACACCTCTTCCGCTTCCGCCGGGGCCGCTTCCTCCTCCACGCTCTGCTCGCCGAAGGCGGCCAGCACCTTTTCCTCGATCTGCTGGACGGCCTCCTCCGGCTCCTGCCGGGAGACCGGTTCCGCCGCCTCCACCGGCAGATCGGGCAGCTGCTCCAGGAATTTCAGTTCCTTCTCGCAGATCTCCCGGCTGGCGGCAATGAACTGGGCCAGATCCCGCTGGCCCTGGCGCAGCCGCTCCTCAGCGGCCTCCACCTCCTGGCGCAGCTGGCCGATCTTCTCCCGGGCGCTGGTCTCCGCCTGGGCCAGGATCTCGTCCCGCTTGGCCTCCGCCTCGTGGACGATGGAGTCCGCCATCTTCTGGGCGGTCAGCAGGGTGGCGCGCATGGAGTCCTCGGTGGCGCGGTAGTCCTCCACCTTCTCCACCAGGACCTTCAGCTTGGCCTTCAGCGCCGCGTTCTCCTTGTAGAGCGCGGTGTAATCATCGGTGAGCTCGTCCAGAAACTCATCGACCATGGCCATGTTATATCCGCCCATCACCGCCTTGGAAAAGGCGTGGGTGGAAACTTCCTGCGGTGTCAGCATAGTGCGATGTTACCCCCTCGTGTCCGCTCAGAAATAGAGACCGTTGTTCTCCAGCTCGTCGATCAGGTCGCCCTCGATGTCCACATGGTAGGGCGTGATGATGTATGTATTGGCGGCCACCTTCTTGATCTTGCCCTCGCCGGCATAGGCCACGCCAGACAGGAAGTCGATCAGCCGCCGGGCGATGTCCTTGTTGGTGGACTCCAGGTTCAGCACCACGGTCCGCTTGTCCTTCAGGTGGTCCGCGATCTCGGAGGCGTTCTCGAACCGCTCCGGCTTCACCAGCACCACCTTCAGCTGGGTGGTGGCGTGGATATTCACCACCTTGTTGCGGCGGTCCTCCACCTTGAGCTTCCGGTCCTCAAAGGCGTTCTGCCGCACCGGCTCCTCAAAGTCGTCATACTCCTCGTCCTCATCCTCGTAGGGGTGGGTCCACTTCTTCAGTTCGTCCAATAAGCTCATAATAGCCTCCCGTCGGAGCCGCGCTCCGGTGTTTTTCAGTTGTAATGGCGGGCGCCGAAGATGGCGCTGCCCACCCGCACCATGGTGGCGCCGGCGCGGATCGCATCCTCATAGTCGCCGCTCATGCCCATGGACAGGTATTCTAATTCATTATGAAACAATTTTTGGTTCATGTCAACATAAAGTGCCTGAACTTCCTGAAAATACCGGAAATTGGCATCCCGGTCCGCATCCGCCGGGGGAATCGTCATCAGTCCCCGCACCCGGACATGGGTCCGCTCCAGGGCGGCCTCCGCTCCGGAGAGGACCTCCTCCGGCGCAAAGCCGCTCTTGGCGGCCTCCCGGCCGATGTTCACCTCCAACAGGATGTCCTGCACCAGATCCCGGGCCGCGGCCACCTTCTCGATCTCGTCCAGCAGCTCCAGAGAGCCCACGGACTGGATCAGGGCCACATGGCCCACCACCTGCTTGACCTTGTTGCGTTGCAGGTGGCCGATGAAGTGCAGGGGCGCGCCGTCGTAGGCGTGCTGCTCCAGCTTCTGCACCATCTCCTGCACCCGGTTCTCCCCCAGGGCGTCGATGCCGGCGGCCACGGCCTCCCGGCAGGCGGCGGCATCGTTCATCTTGCTGGCGCCCACCAGCAGGATCTCCTTCGGGTCCCGGCCGGCCTCCCGGGCCGCCGCGGCCATGTTCGCCCGGATCCGGGCAATGTTCTCCGCAATTGTCATCAGCGTTCCAATACTCCTTTCCAGCGGCCGCCCTGCGGCCATCTCTCTGTCAGCTGCCGATCACTTTTCCGTCATACAGGTCATAGGCGGTGATGATCACCTCGTCCCCCGCCCGGAGGCGGATCTGCTCCTGGGTCTCGCTGACCTCCTCCGCCGTGTCCAGCGTGGAGCGCACCAGGGCGAAGTCGTCTCCGCTGTACAGCACGTCCACCGGCTTAAAGCGGGCCTTCATGCCCACCATGCAGTAGACGCCGGTCTCACTCACCACAGACTCGTTCCCGTCCTCGTCCGTAACCGTCTGCTCCCGCACCCGCAGGGCCTCCTTGGGCACCCGGATGCCTGTGGTGGTCTGCCGGATGACCTCGGCGCTCTGCTGGCGCAGCAGCGTCAGCTCCGACAGATAGGTGTCCCCCTGGAACACCGCCACCACCCGGCCGCCCTCCGCCTCGCTGACGTGGGTCAGCTTCACGCTCAGATCCCGGCCCACGCCCTTGGCAAAGCGCAGCTTCAGTCCCCCGCTCTCCTGCAGGGTCTGGGCCTCGCTCTCCTCCAGGGTCGTCACATAGTACCAGGTGTCCCCCAGCACCAGCTTGCCCACCCGGTTGGAGCGCAGGGACTCGTCCGGCTCCAGGGCCGCCAGGGTCCTGGGCGTCAGCGTCTCCAGACTCTCCGGCGTCAGGATGTTCTCATATCCGTCCACCACGGCGGAGTAGAGCCCCGCCTGCGGCGCGGTGATCTGCCGGACAGAGCTTCCCGCCTGGGCCCGCAGGCTGCTCAGCTGGCTCCGGAGCTCCGCCATTTGGGCGGACAGGTCCTCCGTGTCGGAATACGTGTAGTCCCGCTTCATCACCAGGCTCCGCAGCTCGGCCCCGCAGTCCTCCGCCGTGTCCAGCCGGTCCGCCGCCAGGGCGCCCCGGTAGTCGCGGATCGTCTGGAGGATCTGGGCGTCCAGACGCAGAGAGACCTCCGCCCCCAGCGCCGCCTCCTCCGCGTACTGCAGCTGCTCGATCTGGGTCTGGAGGGACTGGATCTCCTTCTGGCGGTCCAGCGTCGCCTGGTCCGCATAGACCAGCGCCACTACGCCGCCGTCGCTGACCCGCTCGCCCTCCGCCCGCTGCAGCTGCAGCAGGCCGCTGGTGTCGTCCGTCAGGATCGCCTCGTCCCGCACCACATAGCCGGACAGCGCCGTGGACATCTCCACCTGATACTGATAGGCGATGGTGGTGGTCAGCGGGTCGCCGAAATAGCGCACGGCCTGAATCACAAAATAGGCCAGCACGCCCAGCGTCACCGCCGCCAGCAAAAGTTTTGTGCCAAGGGTTTTCTCTTTCATGGGTTACCTCTTTGTCTCTGTCCGCGAAGCCTTCCCGGCCCCACGCGGGGCCCTCTGCGGAGGCGCAGGCCTCCTCAACCTCCAGCTCCGCCGGCCGCACCGGCGCGATGGTGGAGGTCGTGTGCCTGTAAATGATTTTCTGCCGGCGGGCCCTCATTTCCCCAGGCACGGCGGGCAAAGCCCGCCGTGCCCAAGGTCTTGATCCGCAAAACGGGATCTCGGCCTGAGCGCCGCCCTTCGGGCGGTGGGCCTCGAAACAGGCCCGCAGGCCGCTCACGCGCCCGCGACGGCCGGCTCCTCACCCTCCAGATCCACCGGCCGCACCGGCGCGATGGTGGAGATCGCGTGTTTGTAAATGATCTGCTGCCGGCCGTCGCTGTCCAGCACCACCACAAAGGCGTCAAACCCCGCGATGGTGCCCCGCATCTGGAAGCCGTTCATCAGAAACATGGTGACGGGCAGCTTGTCCCGTCTGGCCCGGAGGAGAAACAGGTCCTGTAAATTCGCTTTTGTCTGCATATATGTCCGCTCCTTTTTTCTGTATGAGTCGGACGATTTCCCTGTCTCCCGTCCGCTCACCGCTAGAATACGCCAGCGGCGGTCAGGATTTCCGTCGAAACCTGGAGGGCCCGGGCAAAATCCCGGTCTTTTTCCCACCAGATCCAATGGATGTCCGGATTTCGCCGCAGCCAGGTCAGCTGGCGCTTTGCGTATTGCCGGGAGCGGAGCTTCACCTCCGCCACGGCCTCCTCCACCGTGGCGGTGCCGTCCAGGACCCCCAGGAACTCCTTGTACCCGATGGCCTGGAGGGCCGTGGCCTCTCGGGGCAGGCCGCTTTCCAGCAACTGCCCCACCTCCTCCAGCAGGCCCGCCGCCACCATGGCGTCCACCCGGCGGTCGATCAGGGCCTTCATGTCCGCCCGGTCCCGGAACTGGAGGCCGATCCACACGGCGTCGTACCGGGGCGGCAGGGCTCTTGTCTCCGCGTTGTGGGCGGAGATGGTCTTCCCCGTCTCCCGGTAGACCTCCAGCGCCCGGAGGATGCGCTTCTCATCCGCCGGGTGAAGGCGTTCCGCCGCCTCCGGGTCCACCTGCCGCAGCTCCTCCAGAAGCGGGCCGATGCCCTCCCGGGCCAGCCGCTCCTGGAGCTCCCTGCGGACGGCGCCGCCGGCGTGGCCCCCGGCAAAGGTCCGGCCCTGCACCACCGCGTCCAGCCACAGCCCGGTGCCACCCACCAGGATGGGCCGCTTTCCCCGCCGCAGAATGTCGTCCACAATGGGGACGGCCGCCTGGGCGTACCGGGCGGCGGACCACTGCTCCGCCGGGTCCGCCACGGCGATCATATGGTGGGGCACGCCCTCCATCTCCTGGGCGGTGGGGGCGGCGGTGCCGATGGTCATGCCCCGGTAGATCTGCATGGAGTCGGCGGAGACCACCTCCCCGTCATACCGCTTTGCCAGCAGGACGCCCAGCTTCGTTTTGCCGCAGGCCGTGGGCCCCACCACACAGATGATCTTCTCCGGCATCGCCGTCCCTCCTCTCGCCGATCAAGGTTGTTCCGCTTCTGATGCATCGATATACTCACTGTATACGATCCGCTCCCGGATGTAAAGGGGACCGTCCACCGGTGATCTCCCCATATTCCCGATCACCTCTCTCCATGTCAGGTCCGCATCGTCCGTCAGCACACAGGCGATCACCTTCTGATACCGGGCCCCGGAATCCACATCCGGTTCTTCTTCAAAGCGGAGCAGGTGCGCATACTGCTCCGACACCGTCTCGCCCTCCGCCCCTTCTGCTGTCAGGGTATAAACTCCGTCCGTGAACGACAGATGGTATGTATAGAACCTGTCCTCACGGCTGACGCCGAATGGGTCACCGGAATACCAGGACACCAGGGTGACCTCGGCATCCTCCTCCGCCTGGGTCGCCTCATAAAAGCGCATCCAGGTGTCCCTGCCGGCTTCCACATCCGCATCCACGCTCAGCACGCACACGCCATCCTCCGCCTGCTGCCGCAGCTCCTCCAGAGAGATCTCCGGCTCACCGCAGGCGGACAGCAGAAGCACCAGCGCCAGCGCAGCCGGCATTCTCCCCCTCACGGCAGTCGCCTCCTTTTCAGAAGTCCTCCGCCAGCCTGCGGGCCTTCTCACAGGCCTCCGTCAAAATCTCCTCCGTCTTGGCGGGATCCAGGTCCAGCCCGCCGGCAAACACATAGCTGAACGCCGGGATGCCGAACATGGCGCACAGCTGCTTCCAGTACAGGATCCCCAAACTCTCGGGCCGCTCCGCATCGCCGCCGGAGGTGAGGTACACCAGCTTCTCGGCCCGGCAGTCCCCGTGGCAGCCGTCGGCCTCGTAGTGGTAGGTCAGGCCGTTGGCGGAGATGTACTCGATATATGTCCGCAGGGCCGCCGGGAAGGTCAGGTCCCAGAAGGGCGCCGCCACCACGACCCGGTCCGCCGCCCGGAACTGGCGGGCCAGATCGAACACCGGCGCGTCGAAGCACCGGATCCCCGCCAGAGCGTCCCGGTCGTTCAGCATCTCCGGCGCAAAGGGCTTCAGCGCCAGCAGGGCCTCCGGTTCCACGGTCTCCACCTCCGCCTCGGGATGGAGGTCCTTCCAAGTCTCCAGAAACGCCCTGGCCAGCGCCAGGGTGCGGGATTCCTCCCCCCGCTGGCTGATGCAGCCGTTCACAAACAGCAGTTTCATCTGTTACTCCTCCTCATCCAGCACAGTAGTGATGATGGGTTTCCCCTCCCGGTCCAGCAGCGGCGTCATCCCGCCGGCATGGCCGGTGGAATGCCACAGGTAGTTGACCCCGGTCTCCCGGTCCACCCAGACAGAGTTTTCCTCAAAGCTGGTACTCTCCACACTGGTCCGCACAAACCGTTTTTCCTTTTTTGCCATATAGGAAACCTCCCGAAAAATTCATCACTCCCGTCTCCGCCAGGAAAAAGGGCTAGGGAAAAACCTGCGGTTTTTCCCAGTTCGTTTGCTGCGGGCGAACGAAGAAATTTTAATCATTTTCGCCACGGCGTGTACGTGGCGAAAATCCCTTGACCCGTGCGCCTTGGGCGCACACACCAGTGACCGACGTCACTGGTGAGGGGGGAGGTCGAGGGGGGACGCAGTCCCCCTTCGAAGTCTCACGCCCGCTTGAACATCTTCTCCAGCTCGTACTTCGTCAGCTTCACCGCCACTGGGCGGCCGTGGGGGCAGTATTTGATCTCTCCGCTCTGCACCCGGTCCACCAGCACCCGCAGCTCCGCCGGGTCGCTGACCCAGCCGCCCTTGATGGCCGCCTTGCAGGCCATGGTATGCAGCAGCGCCTCCCGCCTCTCCTCCGGAGAGCGGCCGGTCCGCAGGCGCTCGGCAAACTCCTCCAGAGTGGGCACCGTGTCGGCGGCGTCGATGTCCGCCGGCACCTCCCGCACCAGCAGGGCGCCGTCCCCGAAGTCCTCGCAGGCAAAGCCGAACTGCTCCAGCAGAGGCAGGTTCTCCAGCAGCAGCGCCCCGTCCTCCCGGCTCAGCTCCGCCGCGATGGGGGCCAGCAGCGTCTGCCGCATGGGGGGCTCCTGAGCATTTTTCAGCTTGTCAAAATTCATCCGCTCGTGGGCGGCGTGCTTGTCGATGAGCCAGACGCTGCCGTCCTCGCTCTCGCAGATGATGTAGGTCCGCAGCACCTCCCCGGCGATCCGCCAGGGGGCTTCTTTCGTCTCCAGAACGGTGGTCTGGCCCGGCAGATCCTCCGTCAGCTTCAGCCGCTCCGGCGGGATGGCGGGCACGAAAGGCCGGGGAGCAGATTCCGGCGGGGACGTCTTTTCCGCAGGGGCGGACGCTGGGGCAGAGGACCAGGGGGCGGAGGGAGCCGTCCGCTCCGCCGCCTGGGCAGTCACGGAGGCAGGCGGCCTGCCCAGCGCACCTCTGTTGTAGGAGGACGCAGGCGGGCTGCTTTGCTGCGCGTCCGGCGGTGCCGCCACAGAGGCGGTCGCCCTTCCCAGAGCGCTCTGGGCCGGGGACTCTGCGCGCTTGGTCTGGTAAAAAGAGGCCTGCCCGCTGTCCGCCACCCGGGCGGGCGCCCGCAGCTCGGTGTTCCAGGCGGGCCGGGCCGGGGCCGTGGGCTGGGGCGCCGGCTTTGCTCCGCCCTGGCGGAACGTCTTGGCGTCCATGGTCTGGAAGAAGTCCTGCCGGGAGGCCGCCGGAAGCGGCGTCTCCTGCGCGGGAGCGGCACCGGCGGGGGCGCCGGCCTTGTCCAGGGCGTCCAGCACCGTGTGGTAGACGGCGTCGAACACATCGTGCTCCCGGGCGAACTTCACCTGGGTTTTGGCGGGGTGGACGTTCACGTCCACCGCCGTCACCGGCAGGGTGACAGACAGGACGCAGCCGGGGAACTTGCCCTTCATGATCTGGTTGCGGTAGCCCTCCTCCAGCGCCGCCGTCAGCAGCTGGGACTTGATGAACCGGCCGTTGACGAAGAACACCTGCATGGACCGGGAGCCCCGGCCCATCAGCGGCGCAGTGACAAAGCCGGAGACCGTGATGTCCCCTCCGCTGCCGGACACCGGCACCAGCCCCCGGGCGAAGTCCCGGCCCAGGGCGGCGTAGACGGCGGAATCCATCTTTCCGTCGCCGGGGGTCAGCAGGGCCTCCACCCCGTCCTTGATGAACTTGAAGGAGATATCCGGATGGGACAGGGCCAGATGCTGCATCAGGCCGTTCACCGCCGCGGTCTCCGCGCTGTCCTTGCGCATGAACTTCAGCCGGGCGGGGGTGTTGTAAAACAGATCCCGGACCGTGATGGTGGTGCCCTCCGGCGCACCAGCGGGCTCCACTGCGCCGGGAACGCCGCCCTCCAGATGGAGGGCGGCGCCCTCCGTCGTGCCGGTTTGGCGGGTGAGGATGTCCACCCGGCTGACGGCGGAGATGGCGGCCAGGGCCTCGCCCCGGAACCCCAGGGTGCCGATCTTCCCCAGGTCCTCCTCCGTCCGCAGCTTGGAGGTGGCGTGGCGCAGGAAGGCGGTGGGAAGCTCCTCCGGCGCGATGCCGCAGCCGTTGTCCGTCACCCGGATCATGCCCATGCCGCCCCGGCGGATCTCCACCACCACGGCAGAGCTGCCGGCATCGACGGCGTTTTCCACCAGCTCCTTCACCACGCTGGCAGGCCGCTCCACCACTTCACCGGCGGCGATCAGGTCCGCTACGTGGCTGTCCAATTGTTGAATGTGTGGCATGTTATTCTCCCTTCCTGGAGCGGCCCGCCATGCGAGCCACCGGCGAGCCGCCGCGCCAGCGGCGTACAAGCGTTTTGCGCAGCAAAACCTTGGGTGTGCCGGGCTCTGCCTGGCACGCAAAAATCCAATCGGGGTCCCCGGCGAAGCGGTGCCTCGCCGGGGTCCACTCCACCACTTCACCAGCGGCGATCAGGTCCGCTGCGTGGGAATCTAATTGTTGAATGTGAGGCATATCGGTTTCCTTTCTAAGCCCAGAGCAGCAGCACGGCGACGATGGGAATGGTCACAATGGAGGCTGCCGTGGTCAGGAACGTGATCTGTGCCATGCACTCGGTGTCTCCGCCGTACTCCATGCTCAGCAGCGTCCCGTTCACCGCTACGGGCATGGCCATCTGGGTGACGGCGATCCCCAGCACCAGGGAGTCGATCCCCAGCGCCCGGAGGACCAGGCACAGGGCCACCGGCAGCAACAGCAGGCGGATGGCCGTCAGCAGCCACAGCTTGGGAGAGCGCAGCACCTGTCCGGCGGACATGCCCGCCAGCAGGGACCCCACCACCAGCAGGGACAGCGGCACGGTGATGTCCCCCACAAAGTCCAGCATCTCTCCCACCAGGGCCGGCGGCCGCAGCCGGGTCAGCGCCAGCACCAGTCCCAGGACAGAGGCCACGATGCAGGGGGTGAACAGCTGCTTCCAGCGGAACCGGGCGGCGCCTGCCAGCAGCAGCGGGCCCAGGCTGTAAGACAGGAGATTGAAGGGCAGCGCCAGGATGGCGGCGTAGAACAGCGCGCCGTCTCCAAACAGGGCCACCGCCACGGGATAGCCGATGAACCCCACATTGGGGAAGGCCAGGGCATACCGCCACACGCCCTTCTGCCCCGGCGTGCCCGGCAGGAACCGGGGCACCACCAGGGCAAAGACCGCCTCCAGCAGGTAGAACACCACGCCCACCTCCAGGATGGAGAGGATGACCCCCAGCTCCGGCAGCTCCTCGCCGGTGATCACCGCCGCCACGATCATGGCGGGCATGGTGATGTTCAGCAGCAGCTTGGAGACCTTCTGGTCCGTCTCCCCGCCCAGGTACCCCAGCCGGTTGGCCGCATAGCCCGCCGCAATAGCGAACAGGATGACCAGCATCTCGCCGAATACGTCCCAAAAATTCATCTGTCGCTTTCTCCCCTCGTCATCGTTCCGGAATCCCGCCCTTATGCCACAATGGTCCAGGCGGAGAGGGCGTTGGCCGCCGCATGGAGGCCGATGGACGTCCACAGGGTGCCGGTGCGGTCATAGACCCACGCCAGCACCAGCCCGGGCACCAGATACTGGAGCATCAGCAGGAAATACGTGATGTCCCGGTTCACCACCGCGAACTGCCACACGTGCAGCAGGGCGAACAGCAGGCAGCTGACCAGGTATCCCACCGCCGCGCTCTTGCGCCGGAGATTCCCGAATACCAGCCCCCGGAAGAGTACCTCCTCCACAAAGGGCGCCAGGAAAATGACGATCAGCAGCGTCATGTGGGGCGCGTCCTCGATCTGGGCGGAGATGGTGGTGTCGTTCAGGTTGGTCTGGTTGGACACCACCAGTCTTGTCAGGCGGTACACCAGCTCGTTCAGGCCGTACAGGGCCACCAGTCCGATGGCCATGAACTTGCAGGCCCCGCCCAGGTTCTCCGCAAAGTGCCGGGAGGTCCGGCCCAGAAAGCCGTGGAAAATGATGACCGTCGCGGCGAAGAGAATGTAGTAATACAGGATATTCTGCAGTCCGGCGCTGATGGTCACTCCCAGCAGTCCGCCGATCAGGCGGAACAGCGGGGCTGTGACAAAGGGCAGCACCAGCAGGTAGATCACAAAGAGCACCGTGCCCGCGATCTGTTCTCCCGCCGACATATAGGCGGCGCTCTTTCTTCTTGGCATCTCGTTCCCTCCCGGTTTTTGTCCGGCTTCTGTTTCAGCTCGTTTTTCCCGGCGGACGGATCCGCCGGGGTCTTCTTTTGATCCGCTGGGCTTGGGCGGCGTGCGTCCGCCCGCCGCCGGGGGCCTCATTTCCTTGGAACGCCCTGTCCCGGCCTGAGCGCCGCTCTCCGGGCGTTGTCAGACCGTCCGGTCCCCAGCGGCAGAGAACACATCCCGCTGTGCCTGCCCCGCCGGGTGCTCAGTTGAGCTTCTGCTTCCACTCGTAAATCAGGCTCATCGCCTCAATGGGCGTCAGCGTGTCCGGCTGGCAGCGGCGGAGGGCGTCCAGCACCTCCCCCTCGCCGATGGCGGTGAGGGACACCTGGTCCTCCTCTTTCCGGGCCGCCACATACTGGACGCCGTTCTCCTCCTCCAGCTCCTTCAGGACCGTTTTGGCCCGCTGGACCACCTTGTCCGGCAGCCCCGCCAGCTTGGCCACCTCGATGCCGTAGCTGCGGTCCGCCCCGCCGGGGAGGATCTTCCGCAGGAAGATGATGTCCTCTCCCCGGGTCTTGACGGCGATGTTGTAGTTGACCGTGCCGGGCAGGGTGTTCTCCAGCTCCGTCAGCTCGTGGTAGTGGGTGGCGAACAGGGTCTTGGCCCCCAGCAGCTTCTTGTCCGCGCAGTACTCCAGCACCGCCCGGGCGATGGACATGCCGTCAAAGGTGCTGGTGCCGCGGCCGATCTCGTCCAGAATCAGCAGGGAGTGCTTCGTGGCATGGCGCAGGATGTCCGCCACCTCCGTCATCTCCACCATGAAGGTGGACTGGCCTGCGGACAGGTCGTCGCTGGCGCCGATGCGGGTGAAGATCCGGTCCACCACGCCGATGCGGGCGCTGGCCGCTGGGACGAAGGAGCCCATCTGGGCCATGAGGACGATCAGCGCCACCTGGCGCATGTAGGTGGACTTGCCCGCCATGTTGGGGCCGGTGATGATGGCCACCCGGTCCTCCTTCTCCCCCATGAAGGTGTCGTTGGGGACGAAGAGGCTGTCCTTGAGCATCTGCTCCACCACCGGATGGCGGCCGTCGTGGATCTCGATGACCCCGGACTCGTCCACCGTGGGGCGGCAGTAGTGGTTCCGCACCGCCACCGCCGCGAAGGACACCAGGGCATCCACCTCCGCCACCGCGGCGGCGGTCCGCTGGATGCGGGCGCTCTGGGCGGAGATCTCCTGCCGCAGCGCCGTGAAGAGCTCATACTCCAATGCCACTACCCGGTCCGAGGCGGTGAGGATCTCGTGCTCCAGGTCCTTCAGCTCCTGGGTGATGTACCGCTCCCCGTTCACCAGGGTCTGCTTGCGGATGTAGGTGTCCGGCACCTGGTCCTTGAAGGAGTTGGACACCTCGATGTAATAGCCGAAGACCTTGTTGTAGCCGATCTTCAGGGTTCGGATGCCGGTGCGCTCCTTCTCCTTGGCCTCGATCTCCGCCAGGACGCCCTTGCCGCCGTTCATGATGTGGCGCAGGCGGTCCACTTCCTCGTTGTAGCCGTCCCGGATGAAGCCGCCCTCCCGGACGGAGAACGGCGGCTCGTCGCAGATGGCCGCGCCGATGTGTGCCCCGATCTCCGTCAGGTCGTCCAGCTCCCCGGCCAGCTCCGCCAGCCGTCCGCCGGAGAAGGCCGCCAGCTGGGCCCGGAGGGCGGGCAGCCGATCGATGGCGGAGCGGAGGGACACCATGTCCCGTCCCCCGGCGGTGCCGTAGACGATGCGGCCGATGAGCCGCTCCATGTCTCCCAGGCCCGTCAGGGCGGCGATGAGCTCCTCCCGCGCCATGGTGCTCTCCACCAGGGCGGCCACGGCGGCATTGCGCTTGGCGATGGCGGTGACGGACAGCAGCGGCCGCTCCAGCCAGCTGCGGAGCAGCCGCCCGCCCATGGGCGTCCTGGTTTTGTCCAGCACCCACAGGAGGGAGCCTCTCTTCTCCCGGTCCCGGAGGGTCTCCGTCAGCTCCAGGTTCCGCCGGGCGGTCAGGTCCAGCTCCATGAACCGGCCCTGCTCGTAGTAGTCCAGGTCGTTGATGTGGGAGAGGTCCGTTTTCTGGGTCTCGTACAGATAGTGGAGCAGCCCGCCCAGAGCCATGGCCGCCGCCGGGTTGGTCCTGGGCAGGCGGTCAAATGCCTCCTCCCCGAACTGGCGGCGGATGTTTCGCTCCGCCTCCGCCAAGCGGAAGCGGCCCTCGCCGCCGTTTTCCACCCGGCAGCGGAACTTCTCCGTCAGGGCGTCGGTCAGGGCCTTTTCCGAGGCGGCCCCGTCGTTCACCACCGCCTCCGCCGGGGAGAAGCGGCCCAGCTCGTTGACGACGTGCTCCACCCGGTCCGGGCCGGAGAAGGCCGTCAGGTGGGTCTTGCCGGTGGAGATGTCGCAGAAGGCCGCGCCGGCGTTCTGGCTGTCGATGTAGATGCCGCAGAGGAAGTTGCTGGCCTTCTCCTCCAGGCAGGCGGCGTCGATGACCGTGCCGGGGGTCACCACCCGGATGATGTCCCGCTTCACCAGTCCCTTGGCCGTTGCCGGGTCCTCCATCTGCTCGCAGATGGCCACCTTGTAGCCCTTGGCGATGAGCCGGGCGATATAGGCCTCGCTGGCGTGGTAGGGGATGCCGCACATGGGCACCCGCTCCTCCTCGGGCTTGGCGTGCTTGCCGTGGTCCCGGGAGGTGAGGGTCAGGTCCAGCTCCCGGGAGGCCAGCTTCGCGTCGTCGGCGAACATCTCGTAGAAGTCGCCCAGCCGGAAGAACAGGATGGAGTCCGGATTGTCCTTCTTGATCTCCAGGTACTGCTTCATCATGGGGGTGAGTTCGGCCAAAAGGGTCACCTCATTCTCTTTCTATCGAAGGATTTGGATTCGTTTTATGGGGGTGCGTCCCATGGGACGCGGGAAATCAGCCATGTGGATGGCTGGGCGGGGCGGGCCGCCGAACGGCGGCCACAGGAGATTCTGCTCCCGCAGGGGGCTGGTCCAGCGGGATGCACCCCCCATTTTCTTTTCCCTCTTGTGGAAAAGAAAACGGGCCGTGCACGGTCCAAAAGAAAAGACCGCTTAGACGCGCTCCGGCGCGTTCGCGCCTCCGCGCTGTACGGGGGTCGGCGTGAGATGGTGCCTGCGTGTTTGCGAGGGCCGGCCGACAGGCGCGGCGGGGTACGATACAGGCTTGATGGCGGATTCCCGCGGCGCGGGTGCGTCTTGGGTTGGGGTGCAAAACCGCATTTGACCAGCTCCTCTTTCCGCGCGTTCCGCTTCGCTACACGCTGCCTGGGCGGTTGTGGCAGCTTGTGCTGGCGGGCGGACGAGGGCGTCCGCCCCTACACTGAGCTTGAGGCCTTCGTCACCCTCGCAAGGGCCGACACGCAGGTCGGCCCCTACAAAATGCACAAGGCCGACGGTATCTCCGTAGGGGCCGATGCCTTCATCGGCCCGCTGCATCGGCTCCCGCGCGGGACAGCCAGCGGCAGCGAAAAGAGAAGCAATTCCATGCGACAACCACCCCGACCCCCTCCGCACCATCCGCCACGGGACGGCAGTATCGACCTCACAGAAGGCCCAAGCGTGCCCGAAGGCCAGGAAAAATCGGAGCAGGCACCGATCCGCCGACCCCCGTCGCGCGGAGGGCCACTGCACCGGAGCGCGTCAAAGCGGTCTTTTCTTTTGGACCGTGCACGGTCCGTTTTCTTTTCGGCCAAGACCGAAAAGAAAATGGGGGGTGCATCCCCGCTGGACAAGCCCTCTGGCGGGAGCCAGCACCCCCGCGGCCGCCGTCCGGCGGCCCCTACCGATCCCGGCAGACCAGCTCATCCAGCGACAGGTCATAGAAATCCGCCAGGGCGATCAGCGTAGACAGGGTCGGTTCCCGCTCTCCACGCTCATACGTCTGATAGGCCCGCCAACCGATGCCGATGATTTTTGCCAGCTCGGTTTGTTTCAGGCCCCTTTGCTTTCTCAGTTGAAGAAGGTGTTCTGCAAACGTCATAATTCCTCTTCCGCTCTTGACAGACACAAATATGTCTGCTATGATACGTACTATAAAAGACACAATCGTGTCTGTCAAACAAATTCAGGAGTGATCCCCTATGTCCGATTACATCGACATCCTGCTCGCCGCCCTGGAGGACGAGCTGTTCCCCTCTCTGGGCAAGGACTACTTCCTCTCCCTCCAGCAGGCGAACGACGCCTTGACCGCGCTTTCCGCCACCCTCACCGATCAGCAGCGCACGCTGCTGGATTCCTATGAGGACGCCTCCGCCGCCGCAGGCAGCGCCTATCAGGACGCCTACGCCCGCCGGGCCTTCCTCCTCGCGCGGGAGGTCTACCGTTAAATCGCCTCGCCGTACAGCGCCCAGGTGTTGCTGCCGGTGACGGCCACGTCCGCGAACTGCCCGATCAAGGCTTTGTCCCCCTTCAGCCGCACCAGGCGGTTGCCCTCCGTCCGGGAGGTCAGGGGGTACTCCGGGTCGTCGCTCTCGCCGTCCACCAGCACCCGCACCGTTTTGCCCACATAGGCGGCGTGGAGCTTGGCGGACATGTTGTTCTGGACCTCCAGGAGCTTGTCGAACCACTTCTGCTTCTCCGCCCGGGTGGCCGGGTCCGGCATGACCGCGGCCTTGGTGCCGGGGCGGGGGGAGTAGATGAAGGTGAACAGGGCGTCAAACCCCACCTCCTCCACCAGGGACACGGTGTCCATGGCCTCCTCCTCCGTCTCGCCGGGGAAGCCGATGATGACGTCGGAGGTCAATACCAGCCCGGGCATGACCCGCTTGGCGTAGTTCACCAGGTCCAGGTACTGCTGCCGGGTGTAGCGGCGGTTCATCTCTTTCAGGACCCGGTCATTGCCGGACTGGAAGGGCAGATGCAGCTGCTTGGCCACATGAGAGCTTGCGGCCATCACGTCAAACAGCCGGGGCGTGGCGTCCTTGGGGTGGCTGGACATGAAGCGGATGAGATATTCCCCCGGGATCTGGTCGATGTCCGCCAGCAGGTCCGGGAAGTGGTAGCCCAGATCCAGGTCATTGCCGTAGGAGTTCACGTTCTGGCCCAGCAGGGTGATGTCCTTGTACCCCGCCTCCACCAGCTGCCGGACCTCCGCCAGCACGGCCTGGGGGTCCCGGCTCCGCTCCCGGCCCCGGACGTAGGGCACGATGCAGTAGGAGCAGAAGTTGTTGCACCCGTACATGATGGAGACCCAGGCCTTCACGCCCTTCTCCCGCACCACGGGGATGCCCTCGGCGATGGTGCCGTGCTCGTCCTGGACGGAGAAGACCCGCTTCTTCGTCTCATACACCTGCCACAAAAGCTCCGGGAACTTCCACAGGGCCTGGGGGCCGAACACCAGGTCCACATGGGGATAGGACTTTTTGATCCGCTCCGACACCCGGGGCTCCTGGGCCATGCAGCCGCACAGGCAGATCACCTGCTCCGGATTCTCCTTCTTGGTGTGGGTCAGGGCGCCCAGGTTGCCGAACACCCGGTCCTCCGCGTGCTCCCGGATGGCGCAGGTGTTCAGGAGCACCAGATCGGCCTCCTTCGGGTCCTGGGTGAGGGTGAAGCCGCTTGCCTCCAGCATCCCCATGAGCTTCTGGCCGTCGGCCACGTTCTGCTGGCAGCCGAAGGTGTCCACGCAGGCCGCCGGGTGGGCCTCCCGGGCGGCGAACAGGCGGCGGATCTTCTCCTCAAACTCCCGCTGGCGGTCCAGGTCCGCCTGGGGGATCAATACGTTTTCGCGTTCCAAATCAGTTCCTCCAAATGCAGATACTTTAACTAAAATATCATAGCACACCAGGAAACAAAGCACAAGCAGAAACCTCCGGCAGGCAGACGGCGGCCACGCCGCAAACTCTGCGAGGCTTTTGGGAAAGCGCAGCGGCCCCGCCGGGAGCTTCCCGGCGGGGCCGCTGTTGTGTCACAGGTCTGCCAGCAGGTCCGGCAGGTCCGCCGGGCGGGCGGCCACGGCGTCCGCCCCCGCGAGATCCGCCGGCGGGGCGCCGCCCCAGGCGGCGGCCACGCAGACCACCTCCGCCGCCCGGCCCATGGCCCGCAGGGCCGCCTGGGCATTGCGGCCGAATGCGATGTCCCCGGCGTGGTCCCCGATGTAGGCAAAGCGCCCCTCCCGGAGCCCCAGCCGGTCCAGGCAGGCCAGGAAGGCGGCGGGGTCCGGCTTCTGATGGGCAAAGTCCACGTCGGCGTGGCCCACCACGGCGGCAAAGCAGTCCGCCGCGCCGTGGGCGGCCAGGGCGGCGCGGATGTTGCCGCTGTCGTTCTGGGAGCAGATGCCCATGGGGGCCAGGGCGGCCAGACGGGGCAGAACCTCCAAAAGCCCGCCGAAGAGGGGCGGCAGGGTCCGGTCCGCCAGCTGGCAGGGGCCCCACAGGGCGCCGGCCTCGTCCAGCCGGTCCGCCGGGACGTGCAGGGCGTACTGGTACAGCTCCCGCCAGTTGCGCCAGCGGTAGTTGGCGGCCTGATAGGCGGCCAGGGAGGAAAGCGCCTCCGGCAGCGGGTCCAGCAGGGCCGGGTCCAGGCGGCGCAGGACGGCCCTGGTGACGGCGATGTTCTTCACCGGCGTGTTGGCCAGGGTGCCGTCGTAGTCCCAGAGAATGGCTGTGAACATGGGTGCCCCCTTCTACCGCTTGTCTGTGCGGCCCATTAAATAATCCATGCTGACATCATAAATATCGGCCAGCTTCAACAGCGTATCTACCGGCACTTGGATCTTGCCGGTCTCATACCCGGAGTAGGTGCTCTGGCTCACCCAAAGCCGCCGGGCCATGTCGCTCTGTTTCCACCCCCGTTCTTCTCGGAGCATTTGAAGCCCCTCCAGTCTCATGCTCATCCCCTCATGGCAAGTATACACCAAGCCGGGCAGCGGGCAAAAACTTTCGTCGTAACACGCATACGAAATTTTTTATCGGTGTTACCGATAAAATCGCATCTTGTGAAATGAGATGTGTTACAATGCCCCCGAGGTGATGAATATGTCCGTTTATGAACGGCGGGATGACGTGTACTGCGGCTCCTGCGGCCACTTTACCCGGCACTACATCTGGCGGGACGGGCGGCAGGCCCGGAACGCCCCCAACGGGTGCTTTCTGCCCCTGAGCCTGGGCCACTGCGCCCATCCCCGCATGAAGGACCGGCGGGAGGATCAGTCCTGCCCCCTGTGGATCCCCCGCACCCCGGACCAGGACCCGCCGGACACCCGGCTGCCGGGTGCAAACGCGCCGGACCGCTGAGAGCGGCCCGGCGTTGTTCTATCCTCGGTTCTCCAGCTTCCGCAGCTGGGTCTGGAACTCCTCCGGCAGGTCGCACCACAGCTCCACCAGCTCCCCGGTCCGGGGGTGGAGGAACCGCAGCCCCACCGCGTGGAGGCACTGGCCCTGGAGACCCGGCACGGGCTTTTTCGCCCCGTACACCGTGTCCCCCAGAATGGGGTGGCCGATGTGCGCCATGTGGACCCGGATCTGGTGGGTGCGCCCGGTCTCCAGTCGGCACTCCACATAGGTATAGCCGGGGAACCGCTCCAGCACGGACCAGTGGGTCACCGCGCTCCGGCCGCCCGCCACCACCGCCATCTTCTTCCGGTCCGCCGGGTGGCGGCCGATGGGGGCGTCCACGGTGCCGCTGTCCTCCCGGAGATTCCCGATCACGATGCACCGGTAGATCCGGGCCAGGGTGTGGTCCTGGAGCTGGGCTGCCAGTTTCTGGTGGGCGAAGTCGTTTTTCGCCGCGATGATGAGGCCGGAGGTGTCCCGGTCGATCCGGTGGACGATGCCGGGCCGCAGCTCCCCGCCGATGCCGGAGAGGGAGTCCCCGCAGTGGTGGAGCAGGGCGTTCACCAGCGTGCCATCCGGGTGGCCGGGTGCCGGGTGGACCACCAGCCCCTTGGGCTTGTTCACCACGATCACGTCGGCGTCCTCGTACACCACATCCAGGGGGATGTCCTGGGGCGCCACGTCCACCGGTTCCGGATCCGGCAGGGTGACGGACACGGCCTCTCCCCCGCCCAGGCGGTAGTTTTTCGCCAGGGGCTTTCCCGCCAGGGTGACCCGCCCCTCCTCGCACAGCCGGGCGGCGGCGGAGCGGGTCACGTCCGGCAGCTGCCCGGCCAGCCAGGCGTCCAGCCGCCCGCCGGCGTCCTCAGGATTCACTTGGAGCGTCCGCGTCTCCATGGTCTCCGCCCTTCCTGTCGTATTTCTCATAGAACCACAAGTAGTAGACGGCTCCCAGCACGGCGCCGCACACCACGCAGATGTCCGCCACGTTGAACACCGGATAGGAGGGCCAGAACTCCAGGTGGAACATGTCCACCACATAGCCCAGCCGCACCCGGTCGATGATGTTCCCCACGCCGCCGGACAGGATCAGGAATCCCGCCGCGACCCCCAGGGGGTGCCGGACGACCCGGCGGATCAGGACCGCCGCCACCGCGATCACAATGACGGAGGTGACCGCCACCAGCAGCCACCGCATACCGGAGAAGCTGGACCAGGCCGCCCCGTAGTTGTGGACGGTCCGCAGCTCTACCAGCCCGGGCAGAAAGGGCTGGGCCTCGCCCAGGGGAATGTTGACGGTGACATAGTGCTTCACCCACTGGTCCAGGCCCAGCAGGGCCAGGGACAGCGCGGCGCAAAGGGCATACAGCATAGTTTTCTCCTCAAATCAGATAGGTTTTCACCACCGGCACCCGCCGGAGGACCAGCCACACCAGAAAGCCGCCCCCGAAGGCCGCGGCCACCAGCACCGGCACGCCCCAGACGGGCGGCAGCGTCCCGGCGGAGAGGCCCCTGCCCGCCAGGAAGTCCAGGAAGAACAGGTGCGTTAAGTAGATGCAGAAGGACGCCTTGGAAACGGTCTCCGCCACGGGCCAGCGGTCCCGGTCCTGCCACCGGGAGACGCAGAAGCCGTACAGTCCCGCCGCCTGCAGACAGACGCCGGGGGAATTCCCCTGGAGGAACACCTGATACAGCCCCCCGGTTTTGAGGGAGGCCGCCAGCGTCAGGCCGAAGGTCAGCGCCGTTCCGGCTATGTACAGCCAGACGAAGGTCCGGGGCCTGTGGCGGGGCGCCTCCCGGGTCAGGACATAGCCCAGCACGCCGTAGCCCACGGCGCCCCAGGTCAGATTGATGGGGTACTGGGCAGGGATGCCGCCAATGAGGGACAGGGGCGGGAAGAACTTCAGCGTGGGGGCCAGACACCCCAGCACGAACCAGATCCCCAGCCCATAGGCCAGCAGCCGCCGGTCCGCCGCCGCCACAAGGCGGCGGGCCAGGGGCAGCACCGCGTACACCAGCAGGATGATGTGGAGGTAATAGAGATGGTTCTTGTGATGGAACAGCACCAGATTCACCACCGCCTGCCGGAGGGCCGCCAGCTCCAGCACGCCCGCGGCGCGCCAGCCCCGCAGCAGCTCCACGCCCTCATAGGCCGCGGCCCAGAAAAACAGGGCCGCCAGGATGCGGGGGATGTACTTCGTCCACACCCGCCGGACGGTGACCTCCTTCTCCGGCGGCAGCAGCAGCGCGCCGCTGCACAGGAAGAACACCGGCACCGCGCTGCGCAGCAGGCAGTTCCAGAACAGGGCGGACGTCCACCCGAAGGACCCCGGCGCCCCGGCAAAGCCCCCGGCGGCGGAGGCGTGGATCAGCAGCGTGCCGAAGATCGCCGCCGTCTTGGCCGCGTCCACCGGCACGCTGCGGCGCTGTGTCAGCGTCTGCATCTGACCATCTCCCTCATTGGACAGATCGAACTTTCCGACAACAGTGTACACGGTTTGGCAGAAAAAAGCAACCGCCGCTTCAGGCTCTCCTGCGGCGCCGCCACAGAAGCCATATGACGCCGGAGAGGGCCGTCAGCGCCCCGCCCGCCGCCAGGGACAGCCAGAAGCGCCCGCTCCCCGGCTGCCACAGCGCGCCGCCCAGCACGGTGGCGCAGGCAATCCGGGGCAGGCCCCCCAGCAGCCCGGCGGAGAGATACGTGCCGTAGGGCGTGCCGGAGGCCCCCAGATAGAGACTCACCACGTCCCCCGGCGATGCCCCCGCCAGCCGCAGCAGAAAGACGGACAGCCACGGGTTCTCCGCCTGGGCCCGGCAGACGCCCGCCACCCGGGGAATCCGCTCCGCCAGGGCCTCCAGTCCCCCCTGCTCCCGCCGCCCCAGGAAAAAGGGGATGGTCTGGGCCAACCCGGTCCCGCAGAGGTTCACCGCCAGCGCCAGGGGGAACGGGAACAGCAGTCCCCCCGCCGCCGTGAGGGCAGACATGGGAAAGCAGACGGAGAGGCTCTTGAGGGCGTACAGCCCCACCAGGAACGACGCCGCCAGAAGCGTCTGCCTGGGGGAAAAGGCGGCGATGGCCTCCGCCGTCAGCTGGTGGCGGAACGGCCAGAGGGCAGCGGCTCCCGCCGCCAGCACCAGCAGCGGCGCCCCGTACCGCCAGACATGAAAGGCATGTTTTTCCATGGCCGTCCTCCCGCCCGCGTCAGATAGGGCTAGTATATGCGACGGGCGGAAAAAGACGAAGAGGCAGCCGGATTTCCGGCTGCCTCTTTCTGCAAATGGTGACAGAATTCCCCTGGCGGTCACACAAAGGGTTCGTCCTGGGGCAGGACGTCCGTGGGAAGTCCGGACTCCCCAGTGGTCCCGGTGCCGGTCTGCCCTTCCGATGTCTGCTGTCCGCCCTGCTCCGGCGTCTGGATGGTCCAGCCGCCGTCAGGCGCGCCGGGCTCCGCGGGTTCCGTGGGGACGCTGGGGTCCTGGGGCTCCGTGGGCTCTGTGGGCGTGGTGGGATCAGTGGTGTCCGTTGGGATCTGGGCACCGCCGCCGGCGGGCTCCACCGCGGGGCCCCGCAGGATCACCTTGTTGCGGGATTTGTAGTCGCTGGTGGCCTCGTAGGTGGAGGAGATCAGCTTGCCGTCCGCGTCATAGACGTTGCGGTAGGTCCGGTACTTGTATCCAGTGTAGGGGGTGGTCTTCACCTGCTCCGTGCCCGGCGCCAGGGTGGGGTCATCTTCGTACACCGTCTCATAGGGCGTGGTGGAGAGGTGCTCGTTGGTCATCTTCACGCTGGTGCCGTCCACGTTGGTGCCCAGGATCCGGACGGTCAGGTAGTTGTTCTCATAGATGGTGACGATCTTGATGGGGTACAGGGAGTTGTTGGTGAACTTGTAGTCCGGCCCGCCCCAGGACACCGTGGCGTCCATGCCCGCGGTGATGTAGGCGGGGACGTAGCGGTGGGCGTACCGCTCCGTGATCTCCAGGTTGGACCGCAGGCAGGCCAGGTACAGCGTGGAGGAGGTCTGGCAGATGCCGCCGCCGATCTCGTCCACCGTCTCCCCCTGGACATAGGCGGGGGCCGCCTGATAGCCCCGGGCGGCGGTCCGCTGGCCCACCACGTCATTGTAGGAGAACACATCGCCGCTGTTCATCACATATTCGTTGATGGATGCGGCGGACAGCTTCACATTGGACCGGCGGGCGGAGGTGCCGCCCACATGGGTGCGGGCCTCGCCCAGCACGTCCCGGAACAGCACCTGCTCCAGCTCCTCCGCCGTGACGGCGGGCAGCTCCACCTGGGCGGGGACGGTGACGGTCTCGCCGGGCTCCGCCGCGTCCAGCAGCCGCTGGGCCTCGTCCACGTCGAAGTCCGCTCCGGCCTCCTCCGGCACGATGGCGCCGGTCTCCTTGTCATAGGAGGCGTTCTTCACCACGCCGGAGCAGTCGTCGTAGATCTCCTGGGCGGTGAGGGTCTGGGCTGGGAGGATCTGGACGCTGTCCACCTGGATGCTGACCGCTTCGCCGTCACCGGTGCCATTCCATCTTGCTTGTACACTTTCTGTCAGGCCGGCGGCAGACACGGACAGCCCGTTCCGAGCTTTCGTAATTTGAATTGCGTTCTCCGTCACCTCATAGGAGGCATCCTGGACCTCCCGAGAGAACTGTTCACTGAGCTCCTTCATCTTTGCCTGGAAAACAGCCTCCTCCGGCTCCAGCACAACGCCTAGGCGGCCGTCAGCTCCGATTAGACAGGCAAGATACTCCCAACCCTTTGCTAAAAAGTTGCTCCGGCCCTGGGTTGTGTCAAAGGCGAACTGGGCACTGGTCTCATAGTCCAGGTTCTCCGTAACGCCCAGCTCCTGGTAGGTGCATACAGCGGCAGGGGTCTCTTCGTACAGCGTGACCTCTTCAGGCACGGATTCGCCGTTCCCGGTCTCGTCGGTCAACAGCAGATAGAACTCCACCGTCTCCGCCGGAACTTCCTGCCGCAGCCGCTCCGCCGCCTGCTCCGGCGTAAGCCCCGCCACGTCCACGCCGTTGATGGTGGTGTTTGGGTAGAAGGTATCCAGCGAATTGGCATAAGCACACAAAGCCACGTAGGCGGCAGCGAGTACCGCCACAATGACCCCTATGATGACCAGTGGCTTTTTGCCGCCGGTTTTCAGCCGCTTCGGCGCGGTGGCTTCGTTCGTATTCGGTTCCATGAAGCCCCTCCTGTTGTTCTGTCGGATCGCCCAGACAAGCCGTGCTGTCCTAGCTTATGCGTTCAGGCTTTTATTTTAGCACGTTTTTTCTGGAAAATGGATTACAATCCCGTAACAATCAGAAGTTTCAGGCCTCTTTCCGCCGCTGTTTCGGAATGCGGAGCGTCAAAACAATCTCGTCCTCCGTCTCCTCCCGCTCCGTCCGGGCGTCCACGCCCGCGTCCCGGATCAGCCGCAGCCCCCGGTCCACGCTGTTCAAAAACAATCGCACGTCCTTGATGATGTACGTCCGCCGTCCTGCGGGCGGCGCGGTCTGGAGGGCTGCCAGCCGCCGCTCCACATACTGCTCCGTCTGGGCCACGTTCCAGTGCTTCGCCGCCGCCTGGCGCAGGGCCGTCAGCCGCTCGCCCTCATCCTCCAGCCGCAGCAGGCAGCGGGCGTGGCGCTCCGTCAGGCCGTGCTCCACCAGCAGCGCCCGGCAGGCCGGGGACAGCCGCAGCAGCCGCAGCTTGTTGGCCAGAGCCGAGGGAGACATGCCCAGCTGGGCCGCCACCGCCTCCTGGGTCATGCCCGTCTGGTGGAGAAAGGCGGCGATGGCCTCCGCCTCCTCCAGGTAATGCAGGTCCTTGCGCTGCAAGTTCTCCACCAGGGCCAGCAGGGCCGAGGCCCGGCCGTCCACCTCCGCCTCCAGGCAGGGGACGGTCTCCAGCCCCGCCAGCACGGCGGCCCGCAGCCGCCGCTCCCCCGCCACCAGCTCCCAGCCCGCCGCGGTCCGGCGCACCGTCAGGGGCTGGAGGATGCCGTGGCGGCGGATGGATTCCGCCAGCTCCCGGAGCCCCGTCTCCTCAAAGGTCCGCCGGGGCTGCATGGGATTGGGGCGGATCTCCGCCGCCGGGAGCCACAGCACCTTCCGTTCCGGCCTGTCCATGGGACCACCTCCTTTTTATTTCCTTTATTTTACAGGCCCTGTCCCAAAAAGGCAGGGGGAATCTGTCGAGGCGCCCCCTCTCCGCAGGAAAAGCGGCCGCCCAATGGGCGGCCGCCGTGTGAACACTGCGTATTCCATTACCGGGACTGTTCCTCCGCCAGGCGCGCTTCGTAGGCCGCCTGGTCCGCCCGGCCGGGCTTGGTGGCCCGCAGGGCCTTCACGATCAGGGCCGTGGTGGCCTGGAGGAACACCGGGGAAAAAGCCACCGGAAACAGCACGTCCCCGGGGAAATAGGCCTCGGCCAGCACCGCCCCCGCGCTGATGTTCCGCATCCCGGCGTTGAGGGCGACGGTCTGCACCGTGGGGAAGTCCAGCTTCAGCAGCCGCCCTGCCCAATACCCCAGGAAAAAGCCCAGCAGGCACAGGAAGAACACCACGATCATCACCCGCACCAGAGTGGGCGTCAGGTTCCGGAGGAAGGGCGCGCAGCCGGTGGCATTGGCGGTGATGATGAGCAGCAGGGACGCCTTGGCGGGCAGGGACAGCTTCGGCTTCAGCGTGACCGCCACGGCGCCCTTCGTCAGCTGGTACAGCACCATGGCCGCCAGAGCCGGAAGCGCCACCATCAGCAGCAGGTCCCGCATCATGCCCCAGGTGTCCAGCTCCACCACCGAGCCCACCAGCAGCTTCATGGTCAGGGGGATCACCACCGGGGAGAGGAGCGTATCCAGCAGCACCACCGAGAGGCACAGGGCGGTGTTGCCCCGGCTCATGCCCACCCACATGAGGGACGCCACGCCGGTGGGCACCGCGTACTCCAGCACCAGCCCGATGGTGAACAGCGGCGCGTCCGGAAAGCACAGCGTCCCCAGCCCCAGGGTCATCAGGGGCATCACCACGTGGAGCAGACCGAAAATCACCGCCACCGGCAGGGGGTGGCGGACCACCTGCGCCAGCTCCCGGAAGCCGCCGCCCAGGCTGTTGGAAAAGGTCATGAAGGCGAATAGCCCCACCGTCACCCCGTTCAGGTGGGAGAGTCCCTCCGGAAAGGCAATGCCCAGCGCCACGCAGCAGAGCACCACCGGCGCCATGTGTCCGCTCAGAAAGTCATCCAGCCGGCTGAGCGTTTTCACGTCCACCCCTCCTCTTTCCGGTCCGTTCTCAGCGGCAGAGATAGGAAAACCAGCCCTCGGCGCTCCGCGTCTCCAGAATCTCCCAGCCGTTTTCCCGCAGGCGGTCCGCCACCTCCTGCGCCCGGTCGTCAATGATGCCGGAGCAGAGGAACAGCCCGCCCGGGGCCAGCATGGGCCGCACCAGCGGAGAAAGGCCGATGATGACGTCCGCCACGATGTTGGCCACCACCATCTGCCAGCCGCCGCCCAGCTCCGCCCGCAGGGCCTCGTCCCCCAGCACGTCCCCGATCCGGACGGTGTAGGTGTCCTGCCCGATGCCGTTGAGGGCGGCGTTCTCATATGCCACGTCCCGGCATTTGTCGTCGATGTCCACCGCCGCGGCGGAGGCCGCCCCCAGCTTCAGCGCCGCGATGGAGAGGATGCCGCTGCCGCAGCCCAGGTCCAGCACCCGCTCGCCGCCGCGGATGGTCTTCTCCAGCGCCGTCAGGCACAGGCGGGTGGTGGCGTGGCTGCCGGTGCCGAAGGTGAGGCCCGGGTCCAGCACCAGGGCCACCCGCCCGGCGGCAAGGCCCGCCCGGACCTTGGGGTCCTCCCGCAGCCACTCCGGCACCACCAGCAGCCGGTCCCCGATCTCCATGGGCTTGTAATACTGCTTCCAGTTGTTCTCCCAGTCGGCGTCCTCCAGGTCGTCCAGGGTCATCAGCAGGGTGCCGCAGTCGTCCCGGGTCTTTTTCAGCTCCTCTAGGGCAATGCGGACCTCCCCCAGCTTGGCAAAGCCCTCGTCCCCCGCCTCCAGATAGAAGGTGATCCGGGACCGGCCCTCCATCTCCCGCCGCAGATCCTCGTCCACATAGTCCCAGTACTGCCGGTTGTTCTCCAGGAAGTCCTCAAACTCCGTCTCGTCGTCGATCACCACGCCGTCGATGCCCAGGGCGGAGAGCATCGTCTCCACCGGCTCCAGCCCGGTGTGGTTTGTGTCGATATGTACCTCCAGCCATTTCACGGCCGTCACCTCATCTCTCCGCCGGAGCGGAATGATTTTGATCTCCAGGGAAAAGCGCCCCTCTGATGGGGCGCTTTTCCGGCCCGGCCTCACCGATGGCCGCCCAGGAAGAACAGGGCCAGCGTGCCGGGGCCGGAGTGGTTGCCGATCACCGGCCCCACGTAGTTGATATAGATGTCCTTGACGCCGAAGCGGCGGCGCACCTCGTCCGCCACAAACTCAGCGTCCGCCTGGCAGTCCCCGTGGCTGATGAAGATGGTCTGCCCCGCCGGGTCGATGGCGCTCTCCGCCATGCGGTCCACCAGGGCCAGCAGGGACGCCTTCCGTCCCCGGGTCTTGCTGACGGGCACCAGATGGCCCGTGTCGTCCACATGCAGCACCGGCTTGATGGACAGCATGGTGCCGAACAGGGCCGCCGCGGCGCTGACCCGGCCGCCCCGCTTCAGGTGATTCAGGTCGTCCACGGTGAACCAGTGGCACACCTTCCCCTTGGTCTCCTCCGCAAAGGCGTGGACCTGGTCGATGGTCTTCCCCTTCCGCTTCTCCTGAACGCAGAGGTATACCAGCAGCCCCTGGCCCAGAGAGGCGCTGAGGGTGTCCACCACAAAGATCTTCCGGCCGGGGTATGCCTCCCGCAGGTCGTCGGCGGCGATCACCGCCGACTGGTAGGTGGTGGAGAGGGCGGAGGAAAAGGCCAGATACAGCACGTCCCTGCCGCTGTCCAGGATCTTCCGCATGGCCTCGTCAAACACACCCACGTTGATGGCGGAGGTGGTGGCCAGGGCGCCGGCGCGGAGCTGGACATAGAAGTCCTGGAAGCCGATCTCCCGGCCGTCCAGGTAGTTGTGGTACACCCGGTCCCCCATATTCAGGCTCAGGGGCAGCACCTCCAGCTCCAGATCCGCCGCCATCCGGGCGGTCATGTCGCAGCAGCTGTCTGTCAGGATCACAAAATCATCCATGCTCAGTCCCTCTCCTTCTCCTTTTCCTTTTTGGCCCGTTCTTTGCTCTTGGCGTGGGCGGCGCTTGCCGCCTCCTCCCGGGCCTCCTGCCGCTGGCGCAGCAGCGTCACATACCGGCTGCTGGCCACGCCGGCGGCGTAGCTCATCAGGGCGAAGTGGATGGCAGCGTCCGCCAGCTCACCCTCCCCGGTGCGGTCCTCCATCTCATCGGCCACAGCGTTCAGCGCCTTATCCAGGCTGGAGCAAAAGGCGGCGTACCCGTCCGAGATGGGCCGGTCCCCCTGCAGCTCCTCCCGGATCAGCAGGTCCATGTCCCGGGTGGACATCACCCGCTTCAACACGCAGATGGCGGTGAGGTAGGCCAGGTGGTCCCGGCTGTACTTCTTCCCCTCCGCCCGGGGCACCAGGCCGCTCTTCGTGTAGTTGTTCACCATGGCGGCGGTGAGGCCGTCATCCTCGTCGAACCGGATCACCTGCCGGTCCATATAGCTGAGCACCTGGTCCATATACAGGGAGAAATCCGGCAGCTGCTCCCAGGGCACCGGGCGCTGGGTCCGCAGCCTCTCCCGCAGGGCCGTCAGATCATACATGCGGGCACACTCCTTCCGCCGTGCGGCACGGCTCTCATTCAGAGGTAGTATACCACGCAAATCTGATTTTGTAAATCACGTTTTCCGGGGTCCGGTATCGCATTTTCTGTTAGCAGTTATTTCCCCACACAGAACCGGGAAAAGATGCGGGAGACGATCTCCTCCTTCGCCGTGCGGCCCGTCAGCTCCCCCAGGGCGTCCAGGGCCTCCTCCCCATCTGTGAGCACCGCATCCGGGGTCATTCCGGCCTCCAGGGCCTCCAAAGCCCGGCGGACCGCGTCCAGCGCCCGGCGGGCGGCGTCCTCCTGACGCCGGTCGGTCAGCAGGCTGCCCGCCTCCCCCGGGTCCCCGGCGGGGAAGATCTCTGCCACGGCTTCCTCCAGAAGGCGCAGGCCGCTGGGCGCCACAGAGCTGACGGAGAGATATGCATCCGGCCCCCGGACGCCCCGGGGCAGGGAGAGGACACGGGCCTCACCGGGGGACAGCAAGTCGCTCTTGCTGTCGGCCACGATATAGTGGGGAGCAGTCCGTGCCAGTTCCAGGATCTCCCGGTCCTCCGCCGTGATGTCCCCGGTGCCATCGATCAGCACGATCACCAGCTCCGCGGAGGCGATGGCCCTCCGGCTCCGCTCCACCCCCAGCTGTTCCACCGGGTCCTTCGTGGCCCGGATACCGGCAGTGTCGATGAGCCGCAGCAGCACCCCGCCGCAGAGCACGGACTCCTCCACCGTGTCCCGGGTGGTGCCGGGGATGTCGGTGACGATGGCCCGCTCATACCCCGCCAGGGCGTTGAGCAGCGAGGACTTGCCCGCGTTGGGCCGACCCACAATAGCGGTGCGGACGCCGGATTTCAGCACCTGTCCCCGGCGGCAGGTGTCCAGCAGCCGGTCCAGCCGCCCGGCGGCGTCCCGGAGGGCGGCGGCGATCTCCTCCGGCCGCACATCCTGAATGTCCTCGTCCGGGTAGTCCACCACCGCGTAGAACCGGGAGGTGACCTCCAGCAGCTCCTCCTGGATCGGCTCCAGCACCCGGCGCAGACCGCCGTCCAGCTGGGCGGCGGCGTTTCGGGCCACGGCGGCGGTCTCCGCGTCGATCAGGTCCACCACCGCCTCCGCCTGGGTCAAGTCCATCCGGCCGTTCAAAAAGGCCCGCTTGGTGAACTCCCCCGCCTGGGCCTGCCGGGCCCCGGCGGCGAAGAGAGCAGACAGCAGCTCCCGCAGCACCACGGGGGAGCCGTGGCAGTGGAACTCCGCGCAGTCCTCCCCGGTGTAGCTGCCCGGCCCCGGGAACCGCACCGCCAGGCCCCGGTCAATGACCCGGCCCTCCCGGTCCAGCATTTCTCCGAAGATCATCTTCCGGGGTGCCTGATCAGCAAAGGGGCGGCCGTTGGCCGCCCGGAATACCCGCTCGCACAGGGCAAAGCACCCGTCTCCCGACACCCGGACGATTCCGATGGCAGTGGCGGCGCCTCCAGTGGCGATTGCCGCGATCACATCCATCTGCCTCACGCTCCCTTCCCACCGGGGCGGTTCTCCTCGCCCCAGGTGCACATGGCGTCCAAAATGGGGATGAGGGACCTCCCCCGCTCCGAAAGGCTGTACTCCACCTTGGGCGGGATCTGGGGATACTCCTCCCGCCGCACCAGGCCGTCCGCCTCCAGCTCCTTCAGGGAGAGGCTCAGCGTCTTGTGGGAGATGGCCCCCAGGCGCCGCTTCAGCTCGTTGTACCGCAGGACGCCGTACTCCGCCAGCCAGTAGAGAATAATCATCTTGTACTTGCCGCTCACCAGGGACATGGTGTAGCCGAAGCCCGTCTCTTCAATCCCGGTGCCCGCCGTGATGCATGGTTCCATTTTATGCTCTCCTTTTGGTTAGTATCTTACACCAATGTGCGTACTTTACAAACAGAGAATATCATAGGATACTGGAGACATCAAGAAAAAAGGAGCGATTCTGATGTCAAAGCAGATTCTGATTCTCAACGGCAGCCCCCGCATCCACGGAAACACTGCGGCGCTGATCGACGCGTTTACCGCCGGGGCGGAGGCGGCGGGCCACACCGTCACCCGGTTCGATCTGGCCGCTCTGGACATCCACGGCTGCCGGGGCTGCCTGGGCGGCGGAAAGGATCCCCGGCACCCCTGTGTCCAGCGGGACGGCATGGACGCCGTGTATCCGGCCTACATGGCCGCGGATGTGGTGGTGCTGGCCTCGCCCATGTATTATTGGAGCATTTCCGGCCAGCTGAAATGTGCCTTTGACCGGCTGTTCGCGGTGGCGGAACTGGACCCCAATCTGGCAAATCCGGTCAAGGACGCGGTGCTTTTGATGGCGGCGGAAGGCGACACGGAGGAGAATTTCGCCCCGGTGCGGGCCTATTACAAAGCGCTGCGGGACTGCCTGGGCTGGAAGGATGCGGGCATCGTCTACGCCGGCGGCAACATGGCCGCCGGGGATATCCAGTCCCACCCGGAGCAGCTGGAGGCTGCCCGGCAGCTGGGCGCGGCGCTGTAAAGACAGCATGTAAACAGAAGGGGGAGCGCCCTGGGGCGCTCCCCCTTCTGCTGCAGCTCCGCCCCGGCGTCCGGAGTCACCGGCGGAGCAGGCCGCCGTGATAGCAGAGCCAGCAGTCCGCGTCCAGGGCCAGCAGCTTCTGCAGAGACGCTTCCGCCTGGGGAAGATCCAGGGTGAAGTGGGGATTCGCCACCGCAGGCGCCCCTGCCTCCAGAACAGCCGCGTCCCCGGTCACCACCGCCCGGAGCCCGGGCAGGTACAGGGAGCAGTGACCCGGGGTGTGCCCCGGCGTGGCCACCACCCGGCAGCCGCCGCACCAGGGCAGCAAATCTCCGTCGGTCACCGTCTGATGGACTGGGACAGGCTCCACCGCGGCCAGCCGCCGGCAGAAGGCCTCCCCCCAGGCCCGGGCCTCCGGCGGCAGGGTCGGCTGCAGCGCCTCGGCCTGACACAGCCGGAGGGACTTCTGCGCCCCGGTGAGATAGGGAGCCTCTCCCTCCCCCGCCACCACCCGGGCCTGGGGATACCGGGCGCACAGCCGGGCCAGGGCGCCCATGTGGTCGTTGTCGTGGTGGGTGATGAAGACCTCCGTCAGTTCCGCTGGCGAGAGGCCCAGGTTCGCCATGGCGGACTCGATCAGCGGCAGGGAGTCCGGATAGCCGCAGTCCACCAGCACCAGGTGCGCCCCGTCCGCCAGCAGTGCCGGGCAGAGGACCTCCCCGGTCTCCGGGACCGTCAGGGGCAGCGGGATCAGCATGGGTATGCGTTGCGCTCCTTTCTATGCAGAGGGAAAAACCGGGCGGGCATCCTGCCCGCCCGGTCACATTCAGTTCCTTTCTTGGATCCGCCCGCCCTTTTTATGCAAGCAGCGGGCTCCAGCTTTTTCATGCTTTTCGGCAGGACATGCGCCTGCCGAAAATACCCCGACCCGTGCGCCCAGGGCGCACACACCAGTGACAGCGGGCACTGATGGCGGGGAAACAGCGGAGGCAGACTCCCGGTCCGCCGGAGCGTAAAGGGAGGGCGCAGTCCCCTCTTTACTTGATCCGCTCGCCTGCGGCTTCCTTGGCCTTGATCTCCTTCACGGCGTCCTTGTGAGAGAGGTTGACACGGCCCTTCTCGTCGATGTCGGTGACCTTCACCCACATCATGTCGCCCACCTTGCAGGCGTCCTCCACCTTCTCGATCCGGTGGTCGGCCAGCTTGGAGATGTGGACCAGGCCGTCCTTGCCGGGGGCCAGCTCCACGAAGGCGCCGAAGGTCATCAGCCGCACCACGCGGCCGTAGTACAGCGCACCCACCTCGGGGACGAACACGATGTCGTCGATGCACTTCTTGGCGGCGTCGCAGCTGGCGGCGTCCACGCCGGCGATGAAGATGGAGCCGTCGTCGTTGATGTCGATCTTGGCGCCGGTGTCGGCCACGATCTTCTGGATGACCTTGCCGCCGGAGCCGATGACCTCCCGGATCTTGGAGGGGTCGATGTGCATGGTCAGCATCTTGGGCGCGTACTTGCTGACCTCCTTGCGGGGCTCCGAGATGGCGGGCAGCATGATCTGGTCCAGGATCTCGCACCGGGCGTCATAGGTGATGTCCAGGGCCTCCTTGATGATCTCCATGGTGAGGCCGTCGTTCTTCAGGTCCATCTGGATGGCGGTGATGCCCTTCTTGGTGCCGCCCACCTTGAAGTCCATCTCACCGTGGAAATCCTCCACGCCCTGGATGTCGATGAAGGTGGTGAAGGAGCCGTCGTCGTCCTGGATCAGGCCGCAGGAGATGCCGGCCACAGGGGCCTTGATGGGCACGCCGGCGTCCATCAGGGCCAGGGTGGAGCCGCAGATGGAGCCCTGGGAGGTGGAGCCGTTGGAGCTCAGCACCTCAGACACCACACGGATGGCGTAGGGGAACTCCTCCACGGAGGGAAGCACGGGCACCAGGGCCCGCTCCGCCAGGGCGCCGTGGCCGATCTCCCGGCGGCCGGGGGAACGGGCGGGCTTGGCCTCGCCCACGGAGTAGCCGGGGAAGTTGTAGTGGTGCATATACCGCTTCTCCGTCTCCTCCCAGATGGTGTCCAGCTTCTGGTTGGCGGAGAGGGTGTCCAGGGTGCAGACGGAGAGCACCTGGGTCTGGCCGCGGGTGAACAGGCCAGAGCCGTGGACGCGGGGC
>DWXY01000069.1 GCA_019118935.1 Candidatus Oscillibacter pullicola | reverse complement strand
CGCGGTATGCCGCATGGTACCCGGCGTCCTGCCGGATGCGGAGTGCTTTGAGGAGGAATCCCACTGGAACGGGCTGCTGGAGTATCCCCAGTACTCCCGCCCAGCGGAGTGGCACGGCCGGCAGGTGCCGGAGATCCTGCTGTCCGGCGACCACGGCAAGGTAGCCGCCTGGCGGAAAAAGGAGAGCTACAAGCGCACCATGGCCCGGCGGCCGGACCTGTTCGCCCGGTTTGACGAGTCCCAGCTGACCACCAAGGCAGAGAAAAAGATTCTGGCGGAGGCCAGGGCCGAATTCGCCGCGGAGCACCCGGAGGACTGTGCCCCAGAGGAGTCCCGGGACTAACCCCCCTGCACATGTCAAAAAAGAGCCGTATGGGCAACTGCCCATACGGCTCTTTTGTTTTGTTGCTCTTACTTCGCAGCCTTGGCGGCCTTGATGGCCTCGATCAGCATGGGGGTGACCTTGAACAGGTCGCCGCAGATGCCGTAGTCGGCGATCTCGAAGATGGGCGCGGTGTCGTTCTTGTTCACCGCGATGATGCACTCGCTGTCCTGCATACCGGCCTTGTGCTGGATGGCGCCGGAGATGCCCAGGGCGATGTACACCTTGGGATGCACGGTCTTGCCGGTCTGGCCAACCTGATGGTCGGCGGACAGCCAGCCGCTGTCGATGGTGGCACGAGAGCCGCCCACGACGCCGCCCAGGACGTCCGCCAGCTCCTCAGCCAGCTTGATGCCGCCCTCGACATCCTTGCTGATGCCGCGGCCCACGGAAACGATGTAGTCGGCGCCGATCAGGTCCACCAGCTTCTTGGCGGCCTTCACGACCTCGACGACCTCGGTGTTCAGGTCGGACTCGCTCAGCTCAAAGGCGGGCTTCACGATCTCGCACGCATCCGCCTTGGCCTGATCGAAGGCGTTCTTCTTCATGACGCCCGGACGCACCGTGGCCATGCAGGGACGGAACCGGGGGCAGATGATGGTGGCCATCAGATGGCCGCCGAAGGCCGGACGGGTCATCTTCAGGTTCCGGTCCTCCATGTCCCACTTCTGGCTGTCCACGTCCAGAGTGGAGGACTCACGCAGGAACTGGATGTAGTTGGCCACGTCGATGTCCAGGTGGGTGCAGTCGGCGCAGAGACCCGTGTGCAGCCGGGCCGCACAACGGGGGGCCAGATCACGGCCGATGTTGGTGGCGCCGATCAGGAAGGCCTCGGGCTTCAGATCCTCGATGACGTCGCAGATGACCTTGGCATAGGCGTCGGTGTTGTAGATGGCCAGCAGGGGGTGCTCGCAGACCAGCACCTTGTCGGCGCCGTAGCCGCCCAGCTCCTTGGCGGCGGACTCGATGCCCTCGCCGCCCAGCAGCAGGCCGCACAGGTTCACGCCCAGCTCGTCCGCCAGGTCGCGGCCCTTGGAGATCAGCTCAAAGTCGGTGGGCATCAGCTTGCCCTCGCGCTGCTCGCAGAAGACCCACACATCCTTGAAAGCAACGATATCAGCGCTGTTGAAATTAGACATATTCGTTTATCCCCTTTCTCAGATGATGTGCTTCTTCGCCAGAATGTCGGCCAGCTTCTCGCAGGTCGCCTTGTCGGCGCCCTCCAGCATCATGCCGGCGCCCTTCTGGGGCGGGGTGAAGCTCTTGAAGATGTTGGTGGGAGAGCCCTTCAGGCCGATGGTGGTGGCGTCGATCAGGGGATCGTCCTTCAGCGCCTCATAGTCGTAGGTGGTCATGGGCTTGCTGTAAGCCTCGAACACACCGCCCACGCTCATGTAGCGGGGATTGTTCAGCTCCTTGATGCAGGTGATCAGGCAGGGCGTGTGGACCTTGATGGTCATGTAGCCGTCCTCCAGCATCCGCTTGACGGTGATGGTGTCGCCATCCTTCTGGATGTCGGCGGCGTAGGTCACCTGGGGCAGGTGCAGCTTCTCGGCGATCTGGGGACCGACCTGGGCGGTGTCGCCGTCGATGGCCTGCCGGCCGCACATGACGATATCATCGGCCTCTACGCCGATCTTGTTGATGGCCGCAGCCAGGATCTGAGAGGTGGCGTATGTATCGGAACCGCCGAACTCGCGGGCGGACACCAGCACGGCCTCGTCAGCGCCCATAGCCAGCGCCTCGCGGAGCATACCGGCGGCGGGAGCGGGACCCATGGTCACCACGATGACCTTGCAGCCGGTCTCGTCCTTGATCTTCAGGGCCGCCTCCAGGGCGTTCATATCGTCGGGGTTGGTGATGGTCTGCATGGACGCACGGTTCAGCGTGCCGTCCGGATTCACCGCCACCTTGCCGGAGGTGTCGGGAACCTGCTTGATGGAAACAATGATCTTCATTTTAACCTTTACCTCCTATCTTACTTCACGCCCAGATGGCTGGAAATGACCATCCGCTGGACCTCGCTGGTACCCTCGTAGATCTCGGTGATCTTGGCGTCGCGCATCATGCGCTCCACGGGATACTCGCGGGTGTAGCCATAGCCGCCGAACAGCTGGACGGCCCGGCGCGTGACATCGGAGGCAGCCTCGGCGGCGAACAGCTTCGCCATGGAGGCGTCCATGGAATAGTCCTCGTGATTCTGCTTCTTCATGGCAGCGGCGTACACCAGGTACTGGGCGGCCTGCATCCGGGTGTGCATGTCGGCCAGCTGGAACTGGGTGTTCTGGAACTGGCTCAGGCGCTTGCCGAACTGGACACGCTCCTGGGTGTACTTGACAGCCTCGTTGACAGCGCCCTCGCCCAGGCCCAGGGCCTGCGCGGCGATGCCGATGCGGCCGCCGTCCAGGGTCTGCATGGCGATCTTGAAGCCCTTGCCCTCTTTGCCCAGCAGGTTCTCCTTGGGGACGATGCAGTCCTCAAAGATCAGGTCGCAGGTGGAAGAGCCGCGGATGCCCATCTTCTTCTCGTGCTTGCCGGTGGAGAAACCGGGGAAGTCCTTCTCCACGATGAAGGCGGAGATGCCGTGATTGCCCTTGGACTTGTCGGTCATGGCGAACACCACGAAGGTATCAGCCACGTTGCCGTTGGTGATGAAGCACTTGGAGCCGTTGAGGACGTAGTGGTCGCCCTCCAGCACCGCCATGGTCTGCTGGCCGGAGGCGTCGGTGCCGGCGTTGGGCTCGGTCAGGCCGAAGGCGCCGATCTTCTTGCCGGAGAGCAGGTCGGGCAGATACTTGCGCTTCTGCTCCTCGGTGCCGTGCTCAAAGATGGGGGCGCAGCACAGGGAGGTGTGGGCGGAAACGATAACAGCAGTGGTGCCGCAGACCTTGGCCAGCTCCTCCACGCACATGGCGTAGGACAGAACGTCGCCGCCGGCGCCGCCGTACTCCTTGGGGAAGTAAATACCCATCATCCCCAGCTTGGCCATCTTCTCGACGGTCTCCATGGGGAAGCGCTCCTCTTCGTCGATCTCCTCAGCCAGAGGCTTCACTTCGTTCTCGGCGAATTCACGGTACATCTTCCGGAGCATCTGCTGCTCGTTTGTCAGATGAAAATCCATATACCATTAACTCCTTTTCTTGTTGGTGCTGACTTCAATTACTTGGAATAATCATAGAAGCCCTTGCCGGTCTTCTTGCCCAGCAGGCCGCCGCGGACCATCTTGCGCAGCAGCAGCGCGGGACGGTACTTGGAGTCGCCGGTCTCGTTGTACAGGGTCTCCATGATGGCCAGGCACACGTCCAGGCCGATGAAGTCGCCCAGAGCCAGGGGGCCCATGGGATGGTTGGCGCCCAGCTGCATGGCCTTGTCGATGTCAGCCACGGAGGCGACGCCGGTCTCCACCAGGCCGATGGCCTCATTGATCATGGGGATCAGGATCTTGTTGACCACGAAACCGGGGGCCTCAGCCACTTCGACGGGCTCCTTGCCGATCTCCTGGGACAGCTTATAGACGAAATCGAAGGTCTCCTGCGTGGTGTTGGCGCCGCGGATGATCTCCACCAGCTTCATGCTGGGCACGGGGTTGAAGAAGTGCATACCGATGACGGGGTGCTTCAGGCCGTTGCCCATCTCGGTGATGGACAGAGAAGAGGTGTTGGAGGCGAAGATGGCCTCGGGCTTGCACAGACCGTCCAGCTCATTCAGCAGCTCCTTCTTGGTGGCCATGTCTTCCTTGACGCACTCGATGATGAGATCCGCGTCGGCGCAGGCGGACTTCTCCTCCACCAGCACATTGGCCAGCAGGGCGTCCACAGCCTCCTGGGTCATCTTGCCCTTCTCCACCCGCTTCTGCAGGGAAGCAGCCAGCTTATCCTTGTGCTTCTGAGCGGAAGCGACGGAGCTGGCATACATCAGGGCGGTGTGGCCCTTTGCCGCGAAAACCTGCGCAATGCCGCTGCCCATGGTACCTGCGCCAAAAACTGCAACCTTCATGATTTTTCCTCCTGTTATTTTTGAATAAATTGTTTGGTTTCCTTGTTTCATGCCTTTCGGCACTCCAGAGGACCGGACCGCGCCGCCCCTCCGGGAGAACACAGAGTCATTCCGATATTGCCAATTTACTCACAAACTTTATTATAGGGTGACCGGCGGCATTTATCAAGTGTAATTTGTGCAGTTTGCGAAAAATTTCACGTTTTTTACACTTCGTACAAATTGCTCGTTAAACTTTATACAATTTTGTTAACGCATTCACAAGGTCTGGAGTTCTACCCGCATTTGCCGGAAATCTCACAGCCTTTCGGCCGCCCCGCACCGGTTCAAAAATGCCAGGATCTCCTCCTTGGCCGCCTCCGCCTGGGAGAGAATGGCGGGGTGCCCGCCGGATGGGAACAGGCGCACGGCGGCATGGGGCATCTGCGCCGCCATCGCCCTGTATTCCTCCTCCAAATCCCGCCTGCACATGGGGTCCTCCCGGCTCCCCATCAGGAGCACCGGCGGCTGCATCTGCTCCAGCGGGCGGCAGAACAGCGGCCGTCCGGAGGCGGCGCACCGCAGCAGGGCGTCCGTGTCCCGGTCCACCACCGCCTCCCAGTCCGCTCCCTGGCACCACGCATAAAATTCCCGGGCCGCCTCGTCTCTTTTGGCGCAGTCCCGCTCTGCCGTCAAATCCCGTGCAAACCCCGGGTGAAGGCTCCGTCCGTCAAAGCTGTCCGCCACTACGGCGCCCACCGCGCCGGGCGCCAGCAGGGCTGCGTTCATGGCGGCCCAGGCGCCGCCGCTGGTCCCCAGCAGACAGGGCCTCTCATAACCCGCCGCCCGGATCAGGGCCAGGGCCTGCCGGGCCTCGTCCTGCCACAGGTCCGTGGGAAACGACTCCACCCGGTCGGAGCGCCCGTTTCCCAGAAAGTCCGGCAGCACACACCGGAAATGGGGCGTATAGAGCGGAAGCAGCATCTCGAACAGCCGGGAGGAGGCGGTATTGCCATGGAGAAAGATCAGGACCGGCCCCTCGCCCGCCTCCTGGTAAAAAATGCTTTTGCCGCAGTAGGACACCTTGGGCACAGCGATCCCCCCTCCCGTTTGGGCTATCATATCATCTCTTCCCCCTTCGCGCAAGCGGGAAATCCACGCCGCCATTTACAGCGCCGGGTCCGTATGGTACAATAGCATTCTGAATTTGCGGAGGACCCCGGCGGGGTCTTCCTGAAATCGGATCGGGAATCGATCCCAGGAGGATGTTGACACATGCGGATGCGAAAGAAAAAGAATCTGATCTCCCGGATGGAGCGCTGCGGCGACCGCCTGGTCCGGGAGCCCTACTCCATGCCGGGCAAGTGGCGGGAGCTGATGCCCCAGGCCCGGGAGCTGCGGCTGGAGCTGGGCTGCGGCAAGGGCCGCTTCACCGCCGGCACAGCGGCGGCAGAGCCGGACGTGCTGTTCATCGCCGTGGAACGGGTGCCGGACGCCATGGTCATGGCCATGGAGCGGTGCGCGGCCCAGGGGCTCACCAACGTGTTCTTCATCGACGCCAATGCCGATCAGCTGCCCTTGTTCTTCGCCCCGGGAGAGGCGGACCGGATCTACATCAACTTCTGCGATCCCTGGCCCAGCAACCGTCACGCCAAGCGCCGCCTGACCCACGGCAACTTCCTGCGGCTGTACCGCCAGGTGCTGAAGATGGGCGGGCAGATCCACTTCAAGACGGACAATCAGGACCTGTTCACCTTCTCCGTGGAGGAGCTGCCCCTGTTCGGCTTTGAGCTGTCCGAGGTCACCCGGGACCTCCATGCGAATGGCCCGGTGGGCGTCATGACGGACTACGAGGCCAAGTTCCATGAGCAAGGGCTGCCCATCTGCCGGTGTGTGGCCACCATGGTCCCCTGGGAGGAGCCCTTCCCCACCGACATCCGGCGGGTGAAGAACCGCTGGCTGGACGTCTTTGCCGACGGCGTGTCCGAGGCGGAGCTGGGGAAGCACGTGCTGTCGGAGGGGAATTACCTGTGGCATCTCTTCTCCTAGAACCTGGTGCCCTGCCTGTCCGGCGACGCGGCCCAAAAGGCGCTGGCGGAGGCGTCCGGCGAGAAATACCTCTTTTATTATGAATATCCGCCGGAGGGCGAGCCCCTGGTGCGGCCGGTGACGGCGGAGGAGCTGGCGGCCCTGCCCGCAGATGCAGGCGCCATTTCCGGGGCGGACTGGTACGTGGTGGACAAGGACTTTACCTGGACGTATGCGCAGACCCACGAGGCGGACTGCGGGCCGTACTTCTGCCGGAAAAACTAAAGCCCCGGCCCATTGGGCGGGAGAATCAGGCGGACAGGCCCTCTGGGGGAGCAGCGCCTCCCTCAGGCGGCTCCCGCCGCTTCTTTATGCACTCCTTGCAAGCCCCTTGGGAAACAAAAAACAGCGCTCTCCCAAATGGGAGAGCGCTGTTTTTCTTGCGTTTGTGAATGAGAAGCTGCTTCTTACGCCTTCTTGGCGATCTCGGTCAGCTGGGTGAAGGCGGCGGCGTCGTTGACAGCCATCTCCGCCAGCATCTTCCGGTTGATCTCGATACCGGCGACCTTCAGGCCGTGCATGAAGGTGGAGTAGTTCATGCCGTTCATCTTGCAGGCGGCGGAGATGCGGGTGATCCACAGGGAGCGGAAATCACGCTTCTTCAGCCGGCGGCCGGTATAGGCATAGCTCAGGGACTTCATCACAGCCTGGTTGGCCACGCGGAAGTGCTTGGACTTGGAGCCCCAGTAGCCCTTCGCCATCTTCAGGATCTTATTTCTTCTCTTGCGCGTCATCATCGCGCCCTTGACTCTAGCCATTTCAAAAACCTCCTATTTGAACGTCTCGTGTCTTACTTGTAGGGGATCATCTTGCGGATGGCATCCACATTGGTGGTATCCGCATAGCCGCCGGCACGCAGACGACGAGTGCGCTTGGTATCCTTCTTGGTCAGGATGTGGCTCTTGTAGGCCTTGGCGCGCTTGACCTTTCCGGTCTTGGTCAGATTGAATCTCTTCTTTGCACCACTGTGGGTCTTCAGCTTCGGCATAATGGTTGCTCCTTCCGTATCGTTGAAATCAGATTACTTGCCGGATTTGGGAGAGAGGAAGATGGACATCATCCGGCCCTCCAGCTTGGCGGGCTTATCCAGATTGGCGGTTTCGGCGCATTGTGCGGCAAAACGGTCCAGCAGGTCCCTGCCGATGTCGGTATGGGCCATCTCCCGGCCGCGGAAGCGGACCGAGACCTTGACGCGGTTGCCGTCGGCGATGAACTTCTGCGCGTTTTTGAGCTTCGTATTGAAATCCCCGATGTCGATGCCCGGAGACATCCGAATCTCTTTGATCTCCACCACGTGCTGGTTCTTTCTGGCCTCTTTTTCCCGCTTGCTCTGCTCGAACCGGAACTTGCCGTAGTTCATCAGCTTGCACACGGGGGGAACGGCCTGCGGTGAGATCTTGACCAGGTCCAGGCCCTGCTCGTCGGCGATCTTCAGAGCTTCCGCAGGGGGCATGATGCCGAGCTGCTCGCCCTCGGAACCGATCAGGCGGATCTCCTTGTCTCTGATCTCCTCGTTCAGTTCATGCACTACTTTACTAATGGTCGAAGCACCTCCATCTCAGAATCACAAAACGCGGATACCATGCAGGCATCCGCGCAACAACAAACCACCGCCCGGTGGTCTGATTACAGCAGTGTAAACCTCTTTGCCAAATCGCTGGAGGTGAGGCGGATGCGGTCAGCCTTCTTTGTTTTGCTGGATTAGTATAGCACCCTTTTAGCCGTTTGTCAATCCATTTTTTCCTCCGGAGACAAGGTTTTTTCCAGCCTCCGCGTATAATTTCGGCAGCTGGCGGTGAGACTATGCCATGTACTCAAGCAGGCGAAAGGAGGTGTCCTGATGAGCAACCGCGACAACCAGAACAAGCGCGATGCCGGCCAGACTCAGCAGAAGGAGAACCGTGAGAACGGCCAGCAGAACCAGAACAAGGCCCAGAAGGAAAACCGCAAGTAACTCCCCCTGGAATCGCCATACGGCGGGGCATCTGCCCCGCCGTATTTCTTTTGGAGAGAAGGGCTCACCGCCGGATGAACTGGAGGTTCACATCCACGTTGCCGCCGATGCCGGCCACAGAGCACTTGCTGGAATACTGCCAGTAGTCCATGTGATAGTACAGGGTGGGGTACAGGAGCTCGGAGCTCTCGCTCTTGTACTCGGGGTACCAGGAGAGGTACGGCTCCAGGGCGCCCTGGTCGTATTTGATGTAGCTGACGTACTGCCCGGCGTAGACCATGGCGTCGTAGCCGGCCTCTTCGATGCGCTCGCAGAATGCCACAGCGCAGGCGGTGGCCATCTCCGGCGTGGTGCCGTAGACCCGGTAGGTGCTGTCGTGCATCTCCCAGTCGTAGGCCACGGGGCCGTCGATCTCGTGGCCCTCCAGCAGGCTGATGACAAAGTCCGCCTCCTCGATGGCCTCCTCCACGGTGATGGCCTGGGCGAAGAAGTAGACGCCGGTCTCGATGCCTGCCGCCATGGCCCCGTCGATGTTCTGGGCGTAGAAGGCATCCTCCATGATGCTGCCGGAGCCGTAGCCCCGCAGGCCGATCCGCACCATGGCGAACTCCACGCCGTCGGCTTTGGCTGCCTCCCAGTCGATGGTGTTGTTGGCGCTGGCCCGGTTCTGATAGGCGGACACGTCGATGCCGAAGCGGGTCCGGTAGTCGTCACCGGTATAGATCAGGCGGTCCGGACGGTCCGGGTCCCACATGAAATCCCCCTGGGAGAAGCGGTTCCGCTCCACCCCGGCGTAGATGGGGATCTGCTGGTTGCTGTATGTCAGGTACTCCCCCGTGGTCTCCGAGGGCGTGTACACGTCGCTGGGCTGGATGGCCGACGGCTGCTCCGGCTCCTCCGGCTGCTGGGAGAGGTCCGTGACCACGGCGCTGCCGAAGTTCCGCACCGTGCCCTGGATGGTCACGTTCTCCAGGGTCACCGTCCCGGTGACGCCGGGGGCCAGGATCAGATCCCCCGTAATGGTCATGTCCTGGAGGTAGGCCCCCTCCGCCGCGTTGATCATCACCGTGCCCTCCACGTCCTGGGCGTAGGTGGTATTGGTCTGGATCAGCACCTCGATCATGTTGTCCAGGATCGTCACGATCTCCGCCCGGGTGATGGAGTCCGTGGGACGGAAGTACCCGTCGGAGGAATCCGTGATGTAGCCCAGGGCGGACATCTCCGCCAGATACGGCTTCGCGTAATCCGCCACCTGGTCCGCATCCAGGTAATAGACCGTCGCGCTCTCCCCCGAGATGTTGAAGGCCCGTGCGATCATGGTCACCGCCTGCTGGCGGGTGATGGTGTCCCCGGCCAGGGCCTGCCCGTTGTTGCCCAGGTAAACGCCGGAGGCGTGGAGCTTCAGGATAGCATCCTCCCAGTAGTTCCCGCTCAGATCGGAGAAGGTCCCGGCGGGCGAGGTGCTCTGGAATTTCAGGAAGCGGTCCAGGATGCCCGCAAAGGCGCCCCGGGTGATGGAGTTGTCCGGCCGGAAGGTGCCGTCCTCATAGCCGTTGATGATGCTGTACTCCTCGCTCCATTTCGTGATGGCGGTCTCCGCCCAGTGGCCCGTCGTATCGGTAAAGGCCGCCCGGGCCGGCAGCGCCAGGGAACCCACTGTCACCGCCAGCGCCAGCAGCGCCGCAAACACCCGTCTTTTTCCCATGATCCGCTTCCTTTCCTGTTTTTTCGACATACCGTGTCCCAAAAAAGTCCCACCGCGGTGCGGAGGGACGCTATAATCGGTTTACATATTATCACAGCCGCTTTCCCCTGTCAATCTCCCGCAGGCAGAAAGCGGGCTTTGCAAATTTTTCCGGAAGGTGAATAATCAGGGCAGGCTGGTCCGTGTTATGGGTGAAAGGAGCTGAGGACCCTGACTTCGTTTGGTACCGACGAATCCATCCGCCGCGCTGTGGCCGCGTACAGCCCCATGCTGCTGCGGATCGCCATGACCCGCCTGTCCTCCCCCGCCGACGCGGAAGATGTGGTGCAGGAGGTCTTTTTGAAGCTGCTGACCGCCCGGCCACACTTCCGGGACCCGGAGCACGAAAAGGCGTGGCTGATCCGCACCACACTCCACCGGGCCTGCGACTTGGCCCGGGCGGCGGAGCGGCGGAATCTCCCTCTGGAGACTGCGGAGGTCCTTCCGGGCGGAGAGCTGCCGGAGCCCTCCCCCATCCTTTCCGCCGTGCAGGCCCTGCCGGCGAAGTACAGCGCTGTCATCCACCTCTATTATTATGAGGGCTATTCCATCAAAGAGATTTCCAAGCTGCTGCAAATCCCCGTCCCCACCGTGGGGACCCGGCTCTCCCGGGGGCGGGAGCGGCTGCGCCAACTTTTGAAGGAGGATATGGAATGAATCGCCAGGACTACCGCGCCGCATTTGACGCCGTGGACTTCTCCCCGGACTTCGAGGAGCGGACCCTTCAAAAGCTGGCAGCCATGCGGCAGGCATCTGAAAAGGAGCAGATCATCATGCCTATGAATCGAGTGAAAAAGACCTCCCTGCTGGTGGCGGCGGCTGTGGCCTTGCTGGCCGTGACCGTGTCCGCCGCCGTGCTGTGGCTGACCCCCGCCCAGGTGGCGGACCGTGTGGAGGAACCCCTGCTGGCGGAGGCGTTCCAGGGAGAGGACGCCATCGTCTTGTATGAAAGCTTGACCGCCGGAGACTATCAGATCACCCTGGCGGGCATGGTGTCCGGTGAGGACTTGAGCGTCCCCACGGACTACAACGGCGAGATCATCAACGACCGCACCTATGCCGTGTTCCGGGTGGCGCGGGCAGATGGCGCGCCGCTGACAGATTACCCGAACCTGAGCTACAGCCCCCTGGTGGACGGCTACCATGTCAGATGCGTCAACGCCTGGACCTTGGGGACCACCACCCAGCAGTTCATCGAGGACGGCGTGATCTACTGCCTGTTTGACTGCCGGAACCTGGAGATGTTTGCGGATCACCCGGTGCGCTTTGCCATCTATGAGGGCGGCGTGCCCAATACGGACCTCTTTTCCATGGCGGAGGACGGGACGATCTCCCTCCGGGAGAGCGTCGTGGGGGCCCTGTTCACCCTGCCGCTGGACGCACGTACAGCCGATCCGGACGCCGCCCGGGACTTTGTGGAGAGTACCGGCATTCCATGGGAGCCCATGACGGACGCGCAGCTGGCGGCGCAGGAGGCGGATGAGGACCTGGAAGTGGAGAAATTCGCAGACGGGGAGGGGAACCAGACCTTCCTGATTCAGGAGGCCAGCTGACGGATTGCATATAGCAAGGGCGGAGAGGGAGCTCCTCTCCGCCCTTGTCTTTTCTGGTCAAGCCGTTTGTGTTTGCGGGGTCCGCGGGACCGGCACTGCCGTGTCCCGCAAAATAGACTCCGAGCGAAAGGCCGACTGGGCCAGCCCGATCAGGGCGCAGTCCACCACACTGTGGAGATTCCCCGTCACCAGGGGGAGCTGAGCGCTGAACAGCACAAAGCCCAGGTTCAGCGCCACCGCAAAGGCCGACTGTCCCGCCAGCGTCAGTCCCACGGCCAGAGCCAACAGCTTTCCGCTCTGGCTTTGCTGGCAGGCACACCGCCGCAGCATCCACAGCAGCAGGACGGCCAAAGCTGCCAACAGGAGCAGATAGGGCAGCCACCCCAGCTTGTAGACCATGGTGGTGGGGAGGAAATCGTGGTTCCACTCCGGCAGCATCATCTCCGGGGGAAGTTCCATACCCTGTACCGTATTCAGCTGGATTGGGAGGTCTCCTCCCTTCCCCATCAGGCGGGATGCTCCAAGTATCCGGCGAGCCATTACAGCCTGATACCCTGCCCCTTGCGGGTCTATCTCCGGGTGCAGGAAAATCTGAATCCGCGCCGCATTATAGCCTGCCCCAAACAGAAGCCACATCACGGCTCCAGCCATCACAGCGGCCAGTCCGCCCACCGCCGCCAGTCCCTGCCGCCGGGGCACGGTGAACCAGTCCATCTGGATAGCCAGCAACAGCAGGAAACAGCCGATGACCATCAGCTGAAGCATTCCCTGCACAAAGGGCGCACACATACAGACCACCGTCAAAGGGATGCCGCCAGCCACGGCGGCCAGCAGGCCCGTCCAGCCCTTCCCCCGGCAGGCATACAGCCACAGGGCGTAGGCCACCGGATAGAACAGCACCACGTACCGGGTGAAATAGGATGCGTTGTTGACAGTCGGGGAGAGATGCAGAGACAGCACTCCAACGGCCACCGCACCGATGTACACCCACTTTGCCCAACGCAGCAGCCGGGAGACGTCCAGGAGGTAGGCGACCATCAGCACGACAGCCCCAGCCGCCGCTGACAGGGCACAGCGGAACGGATCCAGATCCTCATCCCAGGGCGCTCCCGCCCGGGTGAGGGCGTACCGCAGCCAGCTGCCCACCAGCAGCAGCGCCAGGGTCATGGCCAGCATCCCCCACTGGGGCCTGGGCCGGTGGAGGCGGTCCAGGTCCGTGCCCACGGCCACCGGGTCCCCCATCTCCTCCACTGCCAATCGCTCCGCCTCCTCCGGGGCATGGCCCTCGGCCTGGAATTCCTCCCGCTGGTCCTCCAGATGGGTCTCCAGCTCCCGGACCACCACAGTCCGGGCCCGCTTCCAGCGGATCTGGTCCGACACCGTGTCCAGGTAACCCCGGATGAGGGAATCCCGGGCAGCCTCATGCTCCGGCACAGCAGGCACCTCCCCTCAGTACGCGCCCCACGGCATTGGCGTAGGCGTGCCACGCCGCCTCCTTCTCCCGCAGGGCGGCCTGACCCTCCTTTGTCAGATGGTAGTACCGCCGGGGCTTTCCGGCGGCAGCCTCCCGCTGGTAGGCGGTGACCAGCCCCTTTTCCTCCAGAGTGTGCAGCAGGGGGTACAGCGTCCCCGCTTTCAGGTGGAACACGTCCTCCGACCGCTGCCGCAGCTCGCTGGTCATCTGGTAGCCGTACTTGTCCCCGTCCTCCAGCAGTTTCAGGACCAGCAGGGCCATGCTGCCGCTGACCAGGCTCTTGTCCGCCTCCATAGGCTCCCTCCTTATATAGATATTCTATATATTTTCGATGGCGCCATTATATATCGGTTTCCTATATAAGTCAAGCAGAAAACCGCCCGGACCGTCTGGTCCGGGCGGCAATTCGTTATTCCACAGTCACGCTCTTGGCGAGGTTCCGGGGCTTGTCGATGTCACAGCCCCGCTGGAGCGCCACGTAGTAGGCGAACAGCTGCAGGGGCACCACGCCCAGAGAGGGCTGGAGCATGGGATGGGTCACCGGCACAGAGACGGTGGCGTCGGCGGTCTTCTCCATCTTCTCCCGGAAGTCCTCGGTGGTCAGGGCCAGCACCTCGGCGCCCCGGGCCTTCACCTCCACCACGTTGCTCATGGCCTTGTCAAAGAGGGGGGCGTAGGTCCCCAGGGCCACCACCAGAGTGCCCGGCTCGATCAGGGAGATGGTGCCGTGCTTCAGCTCGCCGGAGGCGTAGGCCTCCGAGTGGATATAGCTGATCTCCTTCAGTTTCAGGGAACCCTCCAGGCCCATGGCGTAGTCCAGGTTCCGGCCGATGAAGAAGATGGAGTCGTGGTTGAAGTACCGGGAGGCATAATACTGGATGTCCTCCGTGTGGGAGAGGAACTGGCGCATCTTCTCCGGCAGCAGCTGCATCTCGGAGAGGATGGCGTCGTACTCGCTCTGTTCCACCGTGCCCAGCAAGTCCGCCAGATAGAGGCCCACCAGATCCATCAGCACCAGCTGGGTGGTGTAGGCCTTGGTGGTGGCCACGGCGATCTCCGGCCCGGCCCAGGTGTACAGCACGTCGTCCGCCTCCCGGGCGATGGAGCTGCCCACCACATTGACGATGGCCAGGGTCCGGCCGCCCCGGCGCTTGGCCTCCCGCATGGCGGCCATGGTGTCCAGGGTCTCGCCGGACTGGCTGATGACGATGACCAATGTCTTTTCGTCCACCAGGGGATCGCAGTACCGGAACTCGGAGGCCAGCACCACCTCCACCGGGCGGCGCAGCAGCTTTTCCCAGCTGTACTTGCTCACCACGCCCACGTGGTAGCTGGAGCCGCAGGCAATGACGTAGATCCGGGAGAGGTCCCGGACGTACTCCGCCGTCAGGTGCAGGTCGTCCAGCACCACGCGGCCGTCCCGGATGCGGGGGGAGATGGTCTTGCGGACCGCCTCCGGCTGCTCCATGATCTCCTTGGCCATGAAGTGGGCGTAGCCGCCCTTCTCCGCCGCGGACACGTCCCAGTCCACCAGACTGTGGGTCTTCTCCACCGGCAGCAGCTCGTCGTCAAACACGTCCACGCTGTCGGCGGTGAGGACGGCGATCTCTCCGTCGTCCATGTACACCACATCCCGGGTGTACTTGATGACGGCCGTCACGTCGGAGGCGATGAAGTTGCCGTTCTGGCCGTAGCCGATGATGAGGGGGCTGTCCTTCCGGGCGGCGATGAGAGCGTTGGGATAGTCCGCGCAGATGATGCCGAAGGCGTAGGACCCCTCGATCCGCCGCAGGCAGCGGCCCACGGCCTCCAGCATGTTGTGGCATTCGTTGTAGTGGAACTCCAGCAGCTGGGCCACCACCTCCGTGTCCGTGTCGGAGGTGAAGTGGATGCCCTGGCGCATGAGGTGCTCCTTGATTTCCAGATAGTTTTCGATGATGCCGTTGTGGACGAGGGCGATCCGCCCGTTCTCGCTGACGTGGGGGTGGGCGTTGATGTCATTGGGCTCCCCGTGGGTGGCCCAGCGGGTATGCCCGATGCCCAGGTTCCCCTCCAGGTCCGCGCCGCCGTGGATCAGGTCGGATAGGACCTGAAGCCGTCCCTTGGTCTTGCGCACCTGGAGTCCCGCCGTCTCGGACCGCACCGCCACGCCGGCGGAGTCATAGCCCCGGTACTCCATCCGCTCCAGGCCGTCCAGCAGAATGGGGGCCGCGGGCTCGTTTCCTACAAATCCGATGATTCCGCACATATTTGATAATCCTCCTGAAGATTCTGTAATGAATGGTCAAAAGGACAAACGCGCAGTCATTTGTCACTTTCTTCACGGTCACAGCCCCCTTGTTTTGCGGTCGCCCGCATATTTGCCGGCTGTGTGCGCGCCCGTGGGCACGGAAGGGCATCCGCCGAATCCTTCGATACTCCCTTCCCCTCGTCGTCCCGCCGCTGGCGGCGGGCGCTGGCGCTGTGATGGGCGATTGCCCATAAACTCCTTTCACATCTGCGATTTTCCTCTGTTGTGATGCGATCACTATTATATGATAATCTCCCCCTCCTGGGGAACCTTATCCCGGATAAAAGTTCCGTTCCGGCAGATACTAGCGGAACGGAGGGATTTGCGCTATGATAACCGCCTTTGTCCGAACGATCATTCTCTATTTCTTTATTATGGTCGGGATGCGCCTGATGGGCAAGCGCCAGATCGGCGAACTGGAGCCCAGCGAGCTGGTGCTGACCATGATGATCTCAGACCTGGCCGCCGTGCCTATGCAGGACTTCGGCATTCCGCTGCTCTCCGGCCTGCTGCCGATCCTGACGCTGCTGGCCCTGTCGCTGCTGCTGAGCCAGCTGTCTCTCCGCAGCCTGCGGCTGCGGGCGCTGATCTGCGGCACGCCCACGATTCTGATCCGGGGCGGCAAGCTGCAGCAGGACGCCATGCGGAAGAACCGCTTCACCATCGACGAGCTGATGGAGGAGCTGCGGGAGCAGGGCGTCACCCGCATCGAAGATGTGAAATACGCCGTGCTGGAAAACTCCGGCCAGCTGACCGTCTTTCCCTGGACGGCCCAGCAGCCGCCCACGGCGGAACAGCTGGGGCTGGGTCTGGAAGACGACGTGACGCTGCCCATGGTGATCATCAACGACGGGCGGGTCATCCACCGCAACCTGGCAGCCTGCGGCCGGGACGAAAACTGGCTGCGCAAGCAGCTGTCCCGGGAAAAGGCCTCCTCTCCCCGCGAGATCTTCCTCCTGACCCTGGATGAGCAGGGGCAGGTATTCTGCGTCCGAAAGGAGCGAGAGTCATGAGGGCGTATGGAATATCCGTCGGCATCCTGGCAGCCGTCCTGGTCTTTTCCCTGTGGAACAGCTCCTACATGACCGCCAGCACCGCCCGCTGGCGGGATCAGCTGCAGCAGACGGACGCCCAGGCCCAGTCAGAGTCCTGGACCGAGGCCGTGGACACGCTGGCAGGCAGCTATGACGACTGGTCGGAAAGCCAGACCTACCTCCACATCGTGGCGCGGCATGACACGGTGGACGACGCGGAGGCCATGTACCGCCGGGCCCTGGCCTTTGCCGCCACCCGGGAGCTGACGGAGTTCCGGGCAGAGATCTCGGACCTGCGGGATCAGCTCCGGCTCCTGGCGGAGACGGAGCGGCTGGACATCAAGAACGTCCTCTGACGGCCCTCACCGGTTGTCGGCCAGGAGCTTGTTCAGCTCCGTCATGAAGGTGTCGATATCCTTGAATTGGCGGTAGACGGAGGCGAACCGGACATAGGCCACCTGGTCCACATTCCGCAGCCGCTCCATCACCTTTTCGCCGATGGCCTCGGTGCTGATCTCCCGCTCCATGGAGTTCTGGAGATCCTGCTCGATCTCCTCGGCGATCTTCTCCAGCTCCGCCAGGGGCACCGGCCGCTTCTCGCAGGCGCGGATCATGCCGCCCAGCACCTTCCGCCGGTCAAAGCTCTGGCGGCTGCCGTCCTTCTTCACCACCACCATGGGCAGGCTCTCCACCGTCTCATAGGTGGTGAAGCGCTTGCCGCAGGAGAGGCACTCCCGCCGGCGGCGGATGCTGCTGTTTTCGTCCGCGGGACGGGAATCAATGACCTTGCTCTCACTGTAACCGCAATAGGGACACTTCATACTGGACCTCCAAACGCTCCGCCGGCGCCCGGCCGGCGGGTCTTCCCGTGTCTGGGGCCGGGCGGAGAGTGCCTCCGCCGCGGCCGTCTTGGGGTCATTATACCATACCCCCGGGAAATGTGGAACACATCATTTGGGATTTTCTGAAAAATGCCTCTGTCCGCCAGACGGCTCAGAACACCGGCCGCTCCTCTCCGTCGAAGGCGAAGACGGCGTAGCTCCGGCCATGGATGCGGCGGATGCGGGCAAAACAGAACAGGGCCGTCAGCGGAAAGGGGCGGCCCGCGTCATAGGGCACCGCCAGCTCCCGCCGCCCCTGCTCCTCCCGGACAAGGACGCCCGGCACAGGGCGCAGCTGTTCCCGGAGCCATGGCGAACGGAGGCGCACTGCCGAGCGTTCCAGCGGCGTCCAGTCCTCCGGCTCCGGCGGATGGGCGGGGCGGATCTCCCCCTGCCGCAGCTTTCCCAGCGGGGCTGTCAGCCGGGCGGAAAACCGCCGCCGGATCGTGGCCCGGTCCCCGCAGGGCTCCAGAACGCCCAGCCGCAGCTCTCCCCGGTCGCCCACCGCCCAGGCACACCAGAGGCCCTCTCCCGGCAGGCGGCACCGGGCCTCGAACCAGGTGTACAGCGCCTCCTGCTCCGTGATGAGCTCCCCCACAGAGACGCCGCCCTGCATCAGTGGAAACTTGTCCATCGCTCTGCCCCCTCTCCAAACGGCCCCGCCTGGCACAGCCTATGCCCAGGCGGGGCCGTTTATGCGGAGATCAGGCGACGGTATAGCTGCCCCGGACCAGCAGCTTGGTGGTGCCGGCCGTGGCGCGGACGCCCCGGCCCTCGATGGTCATCATGTACAGGTGGTTCTGAACCAGCGCGCTGCCGTTGTTCAGCGCTGTGGCTGCGGTCTCGTCAATGAGGCCGGGGCTGGAGGGGGAGACGCACACAGCCGTTCCCACCCGCAGCATCACCTCACAGCCGATGTCCCCGGTGAGGACTTGTCCGCTGGTGAGGGTCACCACGGTGAAATTGGACGCAGCGCTGGTTCCGCTGCCCGCCGAAACGCCCAGCTGGGCATTCCGGGCGGCGATCTTCTGGTCCACCCGCTCCATGATGGAGTCCATGAACGTCTCGTTCAGGTAACTCAGGGTCACCAGCGGGTCGTCGGAGGAGCCGGCCTCCGCCGCGGCGGTGATCGTCACGTTCAGGGCGCCGCAGAGCACCAGCAATGCCAGCAGCCGCAGATACCATCTGTTCTTTTTCATGCGCTTATGTACCTCCGTATTGATTGTCGGATCTGAAAAATCGGTACCCCTGAAAAGGGCGGAACGCCCTTTTCAGGAGGACCCTTCGATCAAACCACGCATTTCCGGGCGGCCAGGAGACGGCTTCCGCCGCACCGCCCGGCCTGTGTATTGCCGAAGAAACGGATCTCTCAAACCAGCTGGTCGTGGGGCAGTCCGAAGCTGACCGCGATGGCCAGATCGACCTTCTCCATCACATTCTCCTCCACATGGCCCATCTTTTCCCGCAGGCGCTTTTTGTCCAGGGTGCGCACCTGCTCCAGCAGGACCACCGAATCCCGGCTCAGGCCGCAGCTGTGGTCCACGGGAAGGTCGATATGTGTCGGCAGCTTGGCCTTCCCGGTCTGGGAAGTGATGGCCGCCGCGATCACAGTGGGACTGTAACGGTTGCCGGTGTCGTTCTGAATGATCAGAACCGGCCGGACACCGCCCTGCTCACTGCCCACCACCGGGGAGAGATCGGCATAGTAAATATCGCCGCGCTTGACACTCGTATCCACAAAGTTCACACTCCGCCGAAAGAAGTACCCATCACCGAAGGCCCTTCGGTGAGGCCACTTTCATTCTCCCACGCAGGTACGGAATTTATACTTTGCCGATGCTGCAAAATTCCGGCGTCCTCGCCCCGCACTATCCTATGCCCGGAACGAGCCGTGTGTGTATGGATTTGTGTCCGCGCCGGCCTGCGCTCACAGCAGCCGCAGGCTCCGCTCTACGATTTTGCCGCCCTCGATATATACCCGCGGCACCCGCTTGCTCACCGCGCAGGTCAGACCCCACCGCGCGCGGCGGGGACCCCGATCTCATTTTGGTCGGCCAGGCAGAGCCCGCCCTCCCCAAGGTTTTGCCGCATGCGGCAAAACGCTTGGACGCCGCATCTGCGGCGGCTCGCCACCCTGCGCTCACAGCAGCCGCAGGCTCCGCCCCACGGTTTTGCCGCCCTCGATATACACCCGCGGCACCCGCTTGCTCACCGCGCAGGTCAGGCCGCACCGCGCGCGGCGCGGCGGGGACCCCGATCTCATTTTGGTCGGCCAGGCAGAGCCCGCCCTCCCCAAGGTTTTG
>DWXY01000068.1 GCA_019118935.1 Candidatus Oscillibacter pullicola | reverse complement strand
CGGCGGTGGAGGCGGCGGCAGCCGGCCCACCCTGAACACCGAGGACCACTACTCCTACATCATCGGTTACTCCGACGGCACGCTGCAGCCCTACGGCACCATCACCCGGGGCGAGGTGGCCACCATCTTCTTCCGCCTGCTGACGGACGACACCCGGGAGGAGTACTGGAGCCAGGTCAACGACTACACGGACTGCAGCTCCGACCTGTGGTGCAACAACGCCATCTCCACCCTGACCAACATGGGCATCATCGACGGGTTCTCGGACGGGACCTTCCGGCCCTATGCCAAGATCACCCGCGCCCAGTTCGCCAAGATCGCGGTGGGCTTCTTCGAGACTACCCGGGAGGACTACCAGGGCTACTTCACCGATGTGGACATCAACGCCTGGTACACCGAGTACGTGGAGGCGGCAGCCCGTGTGGGCCTGATCGAGGGCTTCAATGACGGGACCTTCCGCCCCAACACCAACATCACCCGGGCGCAGGCCTGCGTGATCGTGAACCGCGCCCTGGGCCGCAACCCGGACGAGGACCGGCTGCTGGACGAGGACGAGATGATCACCTGGCCCGACAACAATCCGGATGACTGGTTCTACGCCGACATGCAGGAGGCGACCAACAGCCACGACTACACCTGGGTGACCGTCAGCGGCGACAAGGTGGAGAAGTGGACGGAGAAGCTGGAGCAGCGCGACTGGGCGGCTCTGGAGCACGCCTGGTCCACGGCTCACTCCGCACCCGGCGGCGAGGTGACGAAGTAAGCGCGTACTCTGGCATAATTTGATTCCCCAAAGGCCGTGGGAGAGGCATTTGCCTCTCCCACGGCTTTTTGACGGCTCCGGCGGCGCAGAGCCGCCGCGGAAAATGAACAGCGGGCTTTGAAAAGAGGATGCCTGGGCCACATCCGATCTGCGGCCGCATTCGGCATTCCCGTGCCGATCCAGCCCCGGGCGGGATGGGCAAATCCCTGTTTCAGCGCACTGCAAATGGCGCCGTGATGCCTGCACAAATCGGGCTTCGCCGCGCAATGCCGCTCCGCAAACAGGGACGCCAGGAATATAGAATCTCCTTTTCAGGGGCTGTTCCCTCCAGCCTCCATCCTCCCAAGAGGGAAAAGACAATGCCGGCCCGCGGCAGATGCGGGACTTGACAGCGGGCACACAACGGGGAAAATGATAAGCAGTTTCCAAGCTGCGGGAATATGGCCGTCTCCTGCGGCTGCGCTCCTTTCAGATGGGACCTGGAGGCGGCCGAAAAAAATTTTGCCGGGCCTGCGTCGATTCTGCGGCGTGCTCCGTCTAACTAGTACACAGGGCGGCAGAGCCGCCTGCGTCCGGAGAAAGGGGTGACAATATGGGGGCTGGCATCAGCAAAGCACGATTTGCCCAGGCGTTTCAGTCCAAAAAGGAAAAATACTACCGGATCGCCTATTCGTATGTTAAAAATGAGCACGACGCGCTGGACATTGTCGGCGAGGCGGCTTACAGGGGCTTGAAAAATCTGCGGGCAGTGAAATCCCCGGAGACCCTCGACACGTGGATCACACGCATTGTCATCAATGCCGCCATTGACCTGATCCGCGGGCGCGCACGCCTCGTCATCTGTGAAGACGCGGTGCTGGAAACGGCGGCGGTCCCGGAGAGGGATCTGGTGCCGGAGGATTCCCTGGATTTGTTCCAAGCGCTGGACGCGCTGAGCGAGAGAGACCGGACCTGTGTGATCCTGCGGTATTTCGAGGAATATACGTTTCCCGAAATCTCAGCGGTGCTGCAGGAGCCGGAACCCACGGTGAAGTCCAGACTGTACCGGGCGCTGCGCAAGATGCGCGCGTTTTTGGAGAAAGGAGATACCGACCATGAACGTGGGAAAAAAGCACTATGAGCAGATCCCCATTCCGGAAGAGCTGGACCGGGTCGTTTGGGATTCCATGGGGAAAGCCGCACGGGAGGCACGCGCCAGACACCTGCGCAGGTGGGCGGTCAGCGCTGCCGCCGTGTTCTGCGCGGCATTTCTCTGCGCCAATGTGGGGCCCCTCTACGCCTATGCGTCCCGGCTCCCGGTCATCGGCGCCGTCGTGCAGGTACTGCATGTGGGAGGCGGCGGGGAGCGCACAGACGGCGCCCATGCGGCGGCGGAGGCGGCGGGAGAGACGGTGGAATTCCACTTTGAGAGCCGCTCCGGCGAACTGGACACGGCCCCCGTCTACACGGTCTCCCATCTGCTGGCGCCCAACCGCATGAATCTGACGCTCCGCGGCGTCCGCTCCATAGACTACGAGGCGATCCGGGAGAGCCTGCTTGCCACGGAGGCGGTTCGGGATGTCTACCGCGCCATGATCGGCGATGATTCCGCATTCGGTTTTGTCATCGTGCTGAACAGCGGCTACACCTATGAGATCACGGAGCACGCAGATCCCGCATCCCTCTCCGTGCGCTTCTACCCAGATCCGGCGTACCAGCCGGAGCAGACGGTCTACTATCTCCGCTCGGAAGCGGTCCCATATGGAGAGGGCCTGGGCCTGCTTGCGGAGCAGTATCCGGGCGAGGCGGCGCAGCTCCAGACCCGGAGCGGGGAATATATCATCACGGTTGGGCAATATGAGACTTCGGACGAGGCAGAGGCCGCGCTGCAGGCGCTGGAGGAGACGACTGGCGGCGCATCGGGACTCTTCGTGGCCAGCGGCCGCGCCGATGACATTCCGGAGGCGTGAGTCTCCGGGACCGGATGCCGGATATCCGATGCGCAAACTTTTCCGCCTGTTGCAGCGTCTTATAAAAGGGCGGACAGAGACACCCCGCTGGCAGCACGCAGGTCAGTGTTTGCCTGAAAGGGGGCGGGGACGTGTAAAATGCCTGCAAAGATGGGGACTTCCGCTCCTGACCGAAGCGGTGGTGCAGGAGGCGGTTCTGTTCCCTGGGCAGATTTCTACGTTTTGGGACAGGCAGATCCTGGGCACGGTCCACATGGAGCCCGTGGCGGCGGAGGAGCTGGCGGCGGGGGAGGCGTCGCTGCCGGAAAAGCTGGAATTGCTGGGCAGAGCCATCCGGTATCCGGGGCTGGACGTCTATTCCGCCGCCAGCCGCTGGAAGAGGCGGAGGAGCATACCAGGGCCCAGGCGGAGGCGGCGTTCCTGCAGGGGGTAGAGAAGCTGGCGGAGTGGGGAGTCCTGCCGGAGGAATTGGACCGGACCACGCTGGAGTTCCAGGGCGGCAGCCGCGTGGTGTATGTCCAGGCCGACGGCAGTCTGGCCGCCAGTATGCTGTACCTGCAGGGCGGAACGGACCACCGGGATGACCTCTGGATGGTGGTGGACGAGGACGTGGGGCTGCCGGTGTGGATCGACTGCACACTCCGCTCGGCCGGGGATTCCCTGGGCACGGCGGAAGAGCTTGGGCAGGCCTTCTGCGGAGGCCTTGGGCTGGAGACCCGGCAGCGCGGTCCGGCTGTATGGGAGGTGGAGGGCGCCGGCGGTCTGGTTTACAGCGCATCGGTGGAGGGCCGCAGCGGGCGCATCAGTGTGGAGCCGCTGGGATTTGCGTGGGACCTTTTCGGAGAGGATTCGGCCTCCCATGCCGCAGAAGCGAAATGATGCAACAATGATGCCCTTTTGCGGCTGCTTTGCCGGAAACAGGGCTTATAGTATCAGTACCAAAAGGGAACAGGCGCCCGGACGGGTGCTGCGGATGAACATGGAACGGAGGAATTCATCATGAAAAAGAATCGACTGCAGATTTCCGCACTCCTCACACTGCTGCTCTGTATGCTGCTTCTCACCGCCTGCGGCGCGTCTGGTGAGGAGAATGGGGGGATGGATCCGGAGACTCCGCCGCAGGAATCGACGGCTGCGCCGGAGACGGAAGAACCGTCTGCCCAGCAGGAGATCACACTGGAGGAGCTCCTGGGAGAGGACTATGTGAACTACCTGACGGAGACGATCACGATGCAGATGGGCAACCGCATGGAAAAAGACCCGGAGGTCCGCTATTTCCCCATTGAGGACAACGCACCGCTGAGCGATTACGTGACCATTGACGAGACCACGGAGTTCGAGGTGGACGAGGAGGGAAATCCGGTGATTTACTTCCCGGCCGGAACCGTGACGGATGAGGCGAATGGCGAGCAGAGCTTCCGGATCCCGAAGCTGTATCAATAACCGGGGAAACTGAAAACAGGCCGCCGGCTGCAGCCGGCGGCCTGTTTCCTCTTTGACGCGGGAAACCACCGGATCTGCCGGTGGGGGCTGCTCCGTAAAAAGACCTTGGCTTCAAGTATCGAGCGAAGTGAGCTGCTAACAACAAATTCGTGATAGCAGGAAACTGCCGATCGAATGGTGATTGCCTGTTTGCGGGCTGTGGGGCTGGTGATGCGGGCGGAATGACGTTCGGTTACAGGGCCAACTCATGCCGCCTTAGCCGTTGGTTATGACTTCGGGGCAAAAGAAGGAAAAATCTGCCGCACAGAGACGCTGATTTCGATATCTGCCGGAGCATCCGGCCTGCTCCCGGGATAGCTGGGACAAGCGTGTGCCCGCAAGCGGAACGGATGGAATACTGGGCTCGCTTTGCTGCGGGCCGCAGGCGGGGGCTGGGGGCAGAGGACCGATCCTGCTCTGCGCCGCAGATGGCAGGAGCCCGGGACAGAAGTTGGCGTGCCGAAGGCAAAAACATTCCCGGCCCCGCTCCTTCGGAATCCGCCGAGTCTACTTGAGCTTGACATCAATGGCGGGATTTCAGGCCGCCAGTAAAACAGAATGGCTCTCGTCTGGATTTTCAGCCGCAGAGCGGTGTGAAGCAGTCCGAAACAAGACTTCCAAGGGCCGGGGAAATCAATATGCAGCCGCGCATTTATGGAGCCGCATATTGAGGGGGCGCAAAATCAAAGGGCGTCGGGTGGC
>DWXY01000067.1 GCA_019118935.1 Candidatus Oscillibacter pullicola | reverse complement strand
GATATGATGATCCCATCTGATTCAGAGAATGCGCGCGGCGCTTTTCAGGAGGGAACGGTTATGAAGATCGATATCACGCTGAAGATCACGCCCAAAATGGCATCGGATGCCCAGGGCCATGAGCAGAAGGTGCTGGTGGGCCACCTGGGCACCCATTTCGATGTGATGGACAAGGAATTTCCATTGGAGTATACGGAAAGGCCCGGAGTGGTTTTTGATGTGAGCGGCGTGAAAGACCGGGACATCGACTGTCCGGATCTGGAGCTGGACCGTGTGGAGCCGGGGATGTTCGTGGCCTTTTATTCCGGTTTCGCTGAGGCGCCGGGCTACGGCACCCGGCAGTATTTCCACGACCACCCCCAGCTGTCGGACGCCCTGATCGACGCCCTGGTGGCAAAGGGCGCCTCCATCATCGGCCTGGACTTCGCTGGGGTCCGGCGGGGCAAGGAGCACACGCCAAAGGACCAGTTCTGCGCCGATCATGGGGTGTTCGTCGTGGAGAATCTATACGGCCTCAAGGCGGTGCTGGATGCCGGCGGGCGGTTCACCGCCCACACCTACCCCATGAACTACGCGGAGATGACGGGCCTTCCCTGCCGCGTGGTGGCGGAGATACCGGCGGCTGACGGAAGCGGACCTTCCGATAAGGGGTGAATGGGTATGGACCATTTCTGCACCTGCCAAAACACCGCCTGCCGCTGCCATCCGGCCAACCACGACCAGGGGTGCGATCTGTGCATCCAGAAGGAGCTGCGGAAGGGCGAGATCCCCAGCTGTTTTTTCAACCTGGTGATCCAGCCGGGAGAGACGGTGGAGGACTGCACCATCCAGGCCTTCGCCCGCCGGGTGCTGGAACAGGAGGCGGAGAAAGCCTCCTCTGATGAATAGAACATCATTCCGGACAAAAAACGGAGGGAGCGCAGAATGCGCTCCCTCCGCCTTCTTTTCAAAAACAGGGTCTCGAGCAGGTTCAGGCTTTGTGGTCGCAGCCCAGCACGTCCACGATCTTGTGGGACACCAGATCCTTGATGGCCTGGCGGGCGGGCTTCAGGTACTCGCGGGGATCGAACTTGTCGGGGTGCTCCGCCATGAACTTGCGGATGGTGCCGGTCATGGCCAGGCGCAGGTCGGAGTCAATGTTGATCTTGCACACGGCGCTGCGGGCAGCCTTGCGCAGCTGCTCCTCGGGAATGCCCACGGCGTCGGGCATCTTGCCGCCGAACTCGTTGACCATGCGGACGAACTCCTGGGGCACGGAAGAGGAGCCGTGGAGCACGATGGGGAAGCCGGGCAGGCGCTTCACGACCTCGTCCAGGATGTCGAAGCGCAGGGGCGGGGGCACCAGTTCGCCCTTCTCGTTGCGGGTGCACTGGGCGGCGGTGAACTTGTAGGCACCGTGGCTGGTGCCGATGGCGATGGCCAGGGAGTCGCAGCCGGTCTTCTCCACGAACTCCTGGACCTCCTCGGGATGGGTGTAGTGGGACTCCTCGGCGGAGACCTTCACGTCATCCTCAATGCCGGCCAGAGCACCCAGCTCGGCCTCCACCACCACGCCGTGGTCGTGGGCGTACTCGACCACCTTCTTGGTGATCTCGATGTTCTCGGCAAAGGGCTTGGAAGAGGCGTCGATCATGACGGAGGTGAAGCCGCCGTCGATGCAGCTCTTGCAGGTCTCAAAGTCGGGGCCGTGGTCCAGATGCAGGGCGATGGGGATGTTGGGGCACTCGATGACGGCCGCCTCCACCAGCTTCACCAGATAGGTGTGGTTGGCGTAGGCCCGGGCGCCCTTGGACACCTGGAGGATCAGGGGAGCCTCCAGGTCCCGGGCGGCCTCGGTGATGCCCTGGACGATCTCCATATTGTTGACGTTGAACGCGCCGATGGCATAGCCGCCGTCATAGGCTTTTTTGAACATCTCGGTTGTGGTAACCAGTGCCATAAGATCAACTCCTGTTCATTTATTTGTCCCGCCCTTCCGCCTCGGCCAATGGGTCCGATCCCGGTTGTCAAAAAACGCCGATTCAAAAGAACGAAAACGATTTTCCCTTATGATAATATCACAAGATTTTTAAAATGCAAGTATTTACAATTCTTTTTTTGAATGATATGATGAGAGAAAGCATCCCGAAACCAAATCTGAGGAGGATTTTCCCATGAGTGAACTGAAAGGCGCCTGCATTTTCGGCCAGTCCGGCGGCCCTACTTCCGTCATCAACGCCAGTGCCTACGGCGTCATCGCCACGGCATTGAAGAACCCCAACATCACCCGCGTCCTGGGCGCGGAGCACGGCATCAAGGGCGTTTTGAACGACCGGCTGTTCGATATGGGCCAGGAGGACCCGGCAGAGCTGGAGCTGCTGAAGTACACCCCCTCCTCCGCCCTGGGCTCCTGCCGGTACAAGATGGCGGACCCGGACGTGGATGACACCGACTACAAGCGCATCCTGGAGATCTTCAAGAAGTACGACGTCCGCTACTTCTTCTACAACGGCGGCAACGACTCCATGGACACCTGCAACAAAATCTCTAAGTACATGCAGAAGGTGGGCTATGAGTGCCGCGTGATGGGCGTGCCCAAGACTATCGACAACGACCTGTTCGGCACCGACCACTGCCCCGGCTTCGCCTCCGCCGCCAAGTATATCGCGACGAGCTGCATGGAGGTCTATCAGGACGCCCGGGTGTATGACACCGGCATGGTCTGCATCATCGAGATCATGGGCCGCCACGCCGGCTGGCTGGCTGGCGCCGCCGCCCTGGCCACCGCCTACGGCGCGGGTCCCGACCTGGTGTACCTCCCCGAGGTGGACTTCGACATGGACCAGTTCCTCGCCGACGTGGAGCGCATCTACAAGGAGAAGGGCAACTGCATGGTGGCCGTGTCCGAGGGCATCCACTACGCCGACGGCTCCTTCGTCTCCGAGGCCAAGACCTCTGCCACCGACGGCTTCGGCCACGCCCAGCTGGGCGGCCTGGCCTCCCTGCTGGCCAACGTGGTGAAGCAGAAGACCGGCGCCAAGGTCCGGGGCATCGAGCTCTCCCTCCTCCAGCGGTGCGGCGCCCACCTGGCGTCCGAGACCGATATCGAGGAGGCCGTCATGAGCGGCAAGGCCGCTGTGGAGAATGCCGTCAACGGCATCACCGACAAGATGGTGGGCTTCGAGCGCAGCTATGAGGACGGCCAGTACGTCTGCAAGACCAAACTGCTGCCCCTGACCGACGTGGCCAACACCGAGAAGAAGGTGCCCATCGAGTGGATCAACGCCGCCCACAACGGCGTGGAGAAGCCCTTCATCGACTATGTGCTGCCCCTGATCCAGGGCGAGCCCCAGCTGCCGAAGGTGGACTCCCTTCCCCGCTTTGCCAAGCTGAAGAAGGTGCTGGTGAAGTAAGCGGCAGCGAAACCCCAGAACAGGAAAGAGATCACCCGCTTTGGGTGATCTCTTTTTTGATGTCTACTTGTTCTTCTCCCGTTTAAAGACCAGTACAAGCCCCACGAGTCCAATGACAAGGCCTGTCACAGCAAAGGGAAACGCTTCGATATGGGAGGTCAGATAATAGTTCAGATCTCCTTCCGCAATCCCCAGCAGGATACCGAACAGGATCAGGGCAATGCCCTGCAGCTGTCTCTTCATTATTTGCTCCTCTTCAGCACAAATGGACTCAAAAATCAATTCTATGCATTATAAAATTCCTTTTTATTTCTCCCGTTCCTGCAGAGACCAGCAGACGAACCCTGCCGCCACGCCGACAGCGCAGATCACGCCGAAGCTGCCACTCACCAGACTGCCCACGATCCCTGCGGCAATGGTCCAGAACGCCACAGCGAACAGAGTCACCATGCGGTCAGCCCCCTCACTTGTTCTTCTGATAGATCGCCCACAGCCCGTCCATCAGCAGGTACTTGTCGTAGACGATCTTGTTCCGGCAGTACTTGACGATCACCGGGGCGTTGCCGCCGGTGGCCACCACGCTGAGGGTCCGCCCCGGGAACTGCTCCCGGATGCGGTCGATGACCCCGTCCAGCATCCCGGCGGTGCCGTAGACGATGCCGGAGCGCATGCAGTCCTCCGTGGTCTTGCCGATCAGCACCTTGGGGTGCTGGAGCGAGATGGCCGGCAGCTGGGCCGCCCGGCGGCTCAGGGCCTCCAGGGACACGTTGACCCCCGGCAGCAGCATGCCGCCCTCGTAGTTCCGGCCCTCGGAGATGACGCCGATGGTGGTGGCGGTGCCCATGTCGATGGTGACGATAGGAGGCTCGAACTTCTCCAGCGCAGCCACTGCGTCGGCCACGATGTCCGCCCCCACCTGGGACTGGACCGCCAGCCGGATGTTCAGCCCCGTCCGCACGCCGGGGCCCACCACCATGGGGGGCTTGCCCAGCAGCCGGGTCAAGGCCTTCTCCATCATAAAGTTCAGGGGAGGGACCACGCTGCACAGGATCGCCCCCGTCACATCCTCAAACCGGAAGTGGTACAGGGCGAACAAGTTCATCAGGTCGATGCTGATCTGGTCCGCGGTCTTGCGGCTGTCCGTGTCCAGGGAAGCCAGAAACCGCAGCTGCTTGTCCCTGTCAAACAGTCCCACGGAGGTGTTGGAGTTTCCTACATCAATGGCCAGCAGCATAAGCCTCTCTCCTTTTTTCTTCCGATCTTGATCATATTCTATGGTATCACGCCCTGCCGCCGGATGCAAGGCCGGGGCGGCGGGAAAATTTTTCGATGAAACGTCCGAAAATAGGAAGAAATCTGCCGCCGCATCTGCTATACTTTTGTTGAACACACGCGAAAGGAGGAGGCGTCATGGATTTTCCCTATGGTGAGACGGAGATTGCCTATCTGCGCGCCGGAGACCCGAAACTGGGCGCGGCCATGGACCGGATCGGCCCCATCCATCGGGAGGTGGACCCGGACCTCTTCTCCTCCGTAATCCACCACATCATCGGCCAACAGGTGTCCATGGCCGCCCAGCGGACAGTGTGGCAGCGGCTCCAGGCAGCGGCCGGGACGCTTGCGCCGGAGACGGTTGCGGCCATGCCGGCGGAGGCGCTCCAGGCCCTGGGCATGACCCGCCGCCGGGCATCGTACATCCTGGAATTCGCCCGGAAAGTGGCCTCCGGGGATTTTGATCTGGACGCCCTGGCGGAAATGGAGGACAGCGAGGTGCTGGCCCGCCTCACCTCCCTGCGGGGCGTGGGCCCCTGGACAGCGGAGATGCTGCTGATCTTCGGCCTCCGGCGGCCGGATGTGGTCAGCTGGGGCGACCTGGCCATCCTCCGGGGAATGCGGATGCTGTACCGAAAGCGGTCCATCGACCAGAGGACCTTCCAACGCCTGCGGAAGCGGTACAGCCCCTACGGCACCACTGCCAGCCTGTACCTCTGGGCCATCGCCTGCGGCGCCCTGCCGGAGCTGACGGACCCGGGCGCCTGGCAGAAGCCGGACGAAAAGCGGGGGCGGCGCGCATGACAGACCGGCAGCGCTGGCAGGCGGTCCTGGACAACGACCGCCGGTACGACGGCGTATTTTTCTACGGCGTGGCCTCCACGGGCATCTTCTGCCGTCCCTCCTGCCCCTCCCGGCCGCCGCGGCGGGACCGGGTGCGGTTCTTCCCCACGGCGGACGCTGCGCTGGCGGCGGGGTTCCGCCCCTGCAAGCGCTGCCGTCCGGACCTGACCGACTTTTCCCCGGGCCAAGATGCCGCCGCGGAGGCCATGGCGATACTGCATCGCCACTTCCGGGATCAGGCGGCCTTGTCAGCCACGCTGAACGGTCTGGGGCTCTCCCGCCGGAGGCTGGCCGACCTGTTCCAGGCAGCCTACGGCACCACCCTCCACGGCTGCCTGGGAACGCTTCGGGTGACCGAGGCCTGCCGCCTGCTGCGGGAGACGGACCTGCCGGTTGCCCAGGTGGCCGGGGAGGCCGGATTTGACAGCCTCTCCGCCTTTTACCGGGCCTTCCGGTCCGGTACGGGACAGTCCCCGCTGGCGTACCGCCGGAGCGCCCACTCCGCGGCGGACAAATCAAGCGGCCCCTGTTGAGCGACTTGCATTCGTTTGCAATCGCTCCCTCACTCTGATCCTGATTTGAGGTGTAATCGTATGTGGATGATCTTTCATAAGCCCTCCCCGGTGGGAATGCTGACCCTCTCCTCCGACGGAACAGCCCTCACAGGGCTGTGGCTGGACGGGCAGAAATACTTTGGCGCCGGGCTTCCAGATGCTGTAAAGGAAACTGACCTGCCGGTATTTGAACAGGCCTCCGCCTGGCTGGACGCCTATTTTGCCAAGGCTCCTCTCCCGGCTCTGCCGCCTCTGGCCCCGGCCCCCCAGGGCAGCCCCTTCCGCCAGGCGGTGTGGCGCCTGCTGCTGGAGATCCCCTACGGCACCGTCACCACTTACGGCGCCCTGGCCCGGACGCTTCGGGACCGGGGGATTTCTGCCGCGGCCCAGGCAGTGGGCGGCGCCGTGGGCCACAACCCCATCTCCATTCTGATCCCCTGCCACCGGGTGGTGGGCAGCGACGGAAGTCTGACAGGCTACGCTGGCGGCGTGGCCAACAAGCAGTTCCTGCTGGAGCTGGAGGGCGTGGACATGACCGGGCTGTACGTCCCCACTCGTGGCACGGCGCTGTGAGATACAGGCGGTCTCCATGGCGCATACACGAAAAAAGATGCTATACTCTCCCAAGGCATTCAACGGCTATGGGCCGCCGGAGCCTCCGATTCCGGCAGCTCAGGAGCGGCCCGGGCGCTATTCCTGTCCCTGCTGCGGGCAGATCACCTTTCCGGTCCCGCCGGAGGAGGCGGTGGCCTACATCTGCCCGGTATGCTGGTGGGAGAACGACGTGTTCATCTCCTCCGACAACGAGCCCAGCGACGAAAATCACGGGCTGACCCTGTCCCAGGGGCGGGCGAATGTCCGGCGGTTCGGCACCTGCGATCCCCGGCTGAAGCGGTGAGGACGGCAGGGGAAGCTTCTCCCGCAGGGAGGCGCATCCACGAGGATGTGACTCCCATTTGCCTGCTCTATCCACCGCCCGACGCTCTGGCACACCCTTCCCTTCTGCGACTCCTGTGACTGCCGTCCTGTGGCAAGGGCGCCGGCCTTGCCGGGATGGTTGCCGTCCCCTTTTTCGCTGCCGTGGCCGGTCCCGCATGTGGCCTTGACACCGATCCCCCGCTATGCTATTTTGACCTCATAGCAATGTCCATACTCTTCCAGAAGAAAGGGGTTCTCTCTATGCGATTGGAAGCCGAATGCTTTCCCCTGTTTGCAGGCGGCGTGGCCCTGGTGCTGGCGGCGGAACTGCTGGTCGGCCTTCTGCTCCTGCGGCGCCGGCCCGGACTCCGGGGCGCGCTTCTGGGACATCTGATCTGCCTGGCTATCGCGTTTCTCTGCCTGGGAAAGCTGATCTTCGCCCCGGCAGACAACTCTGCGGGGATGGCATCTGAAATGAATTCCCCAATCTTTGCGCTGTTCGGCATCTTTTGGTTCCTGTCAGAAGTCTTTGTGGTGGGCGGTCTCACACGCATATCGGGCGGACCGAGCTCTTCCCAGGTTCCTCAGGGGCAGCCTGCGGCAGACCGGTCCAGGTAAGTATAGAAGAAAGGGCGCCGGAGCACTCCGGCGCCCTCTTTTTATGCTGCGCATCACAGAATGATGCAGATGAGCCCCCCGCTGCCCTCGTTGATGATGCGGGTCAGGGTCTCCTGGAGCTTCCGCCGGGCGTCCTCCGGCATCCGCTTGAGCTTGGCCTGCAGATCCTCATTCACGAGCTCGTGGAAGCTGCGACCGAAGATGTTGGACTGCCAGATCTTGCTGGTGTCCCCCTCGAACTCTTGCAGCAGGTAGTTCACCATGTCCTCCGACTGCTTCTCGTTGCCCACGATGGGGCTGACAGCGGTCTCGATGTCCGCCCGGATCATGTGGATGCTGGGGGCGCTGGCCTTCAGCCGCACGCCATACCGGCCGCCCTGCTTCATGATCTCCGGCTCCTCCAGCTTCAGCTCGTCGATGCTGGGCACCACGATGCCGTAGCCCGTCTCCCGCACGTCCCGGAGGGCACCCTCCACCTTGTCGTACTCCGCCTTCACCGCCGCCAGCTTGGTCAGCAGGCTCATCAGATCCCCGTCGTCCCCCACCTCGAAGCCGGACTGCTCCGACAGGGTCTTGTAGAACAGCTCCCGGGGCAAGGCCAGCTGGGCGGCGGCCACGCCGGTGCCCAGGTCGATGGCAGTGATCTTCGCCTCGCTGATGTGCTCGCTCTCCCCAAGGGCGGCGATAACGCCCTCCACCTCCCGGATGTGGTGGAGCTGGGCGGTGTTCTGGCGGACGGCGTCGTACAGCCCCGCCTTGATGGGGTGGTCCGCCGGCAGGGCGTCCACCCAGGGGGGCAGGAACAGGTCCAGCTCCTGCATGGGGAACTCGTAGAGCACCGCCTTCAAAATCGCGGCCACCGCGTCCTCATCCAGTTCCAGGCAGTTGACGGCCATGCAGTTCACCTCGTACCGGGAGGAGATGTCCTTGGCGATGGCCTGAGCCCGGCCGTTCTGGGGATCGGCGGAATTCAGCAGGACGATGAAGGGCTTCCCCAGCTCCTGCAGCTCCCGGATCACCCGCTCCTCCGCCTCCAGGTAGTCCTCCCGGGGGATATCCGAGATGGTGCCGTCGGTGGTGATGACGATGCCGATGGTGGAGTGCTCGGCGATCACCTTTCGGGTGCCGATCTCCGCCGCCTCGGTCATGGGGATCTCGTGGTCGTACCAGGGAGTGGTGACCATCCGGGGGGCGTCGTCCTCCATCTGTCCGATGGCGCCCTTCACCATGTAGCCCACGCAGTCGATCAGCCGCACGGAAAAGCTCGCCCCGTCCGGCAGCTGGATCTGGGCGGCCTCCTCCGGGACGAACTTGGGTTCGGCGGTCATGATGGTCCGGCCGGAGCCGCTCTGGGGCAGCTCATCCCGGGCCCGTTCCTTGCGGTAGACGTTGTCGATGTTGGGGATCACCTGGGTCTCCATGAACCGCTTGATGAACGTGGACTTCCCGGTGCGCACGGGGCCCACCACGCCGATGTAGATATCCCCAGCGGTGCGGGTGGCGATATTCTGATAGATACTGGTATTCATAGCATCCCGTCCTTTTTCCGCTCCATAGTCTTGTTCCACTCTATGTCCCGGGCCCCGGAAGTATGACAGCCCGTCTGGTTTTGGAGAAGATGCACAAATTCAGGCGGTAGGCTTCTCCGTTCTTGGCCGAAATTGCGGCTTTACAGGGACAATTTAGTGTGGTAAACTGCTAACGTAATGAAACGGACGGCATCCCCGCCCGGAGATTTGGAGGATTGACGATGAAAAACATGAAGAAGCTGTGGGCCCTGCTGCTGGCCCTGGCCATGACCTTCTCTCTGGCCGCCTGCGGCGGAGACACCACGGAGGAGGACACCGCCGACGACCAGACTACGGAGGACACCGCCGCCGAGAGCGACCTGGCCTATGTCCAGGACAAGGGCACCCTGGTGGTGGGCATCACCGAGTTCGAGCCCATGGACTACCAGGACGCCGACGGCAACTGGATAGGCTTTGACGCGGACCTGGCCTCTGAATTTGCCGAGAGCCTGGGCGTCTCCGTGGAGTTTCAGGTGATTGACTGGGACAACAAGGTGATGGAACTGGACGGCAAGACCATCGACGTAGTGTGGAACGGCATGACCCTCACCGAAGATGTTCTGGCCGCCATGGAGTGCTCTCAGCCCTATCTGATCAACCAGCAGGTGGTCGTGGTCCCCGCTGACGTGGCGGATCAGTACCAGACCGAGGACAGCCTGGCCGATCTGGCCTTCGCCGTGGAGATTGGCTCCGCTGGCTGTGAGGTGGCCGCCGCCAACGGCTATAACTACACGGAAGTGGCCGATCAGGCCACCGCCCTGCTGGAGGTCGCCTCCGGCACCGCCGATGCCGCTATCATCGACTCCCTGATGGCCGGCGCCATGATCGGTGAGGGCACCAGCTATGCGGACCTGACCTCCACCGTGGCTCTCACCAGCGAGGAGTACGGCGTGGGCTTCCGCAAGGGCTCCGACCTGGCCGCCGCCCTGAGCGAGTTCCTGGACGGCAAGTATGCCGACGGCTCCATCCAGACTCTGGCGGAGACCTATGGCGTGCAGGACGCCCTGGTGGCCGAGTAAGCGGTTCCCTCCCTACATCAAATCGGATTTCCAAAAGCAGAGGCGTTGTCCTCTGCTTTTGGCCGGTCTTTCAGACTCTTTCATTTCACCAAAAAGGATGATTCCATGGATATGTTTCTGACGGTCATCGGGGCTCTGAATGTGGGCTTTCTGCAAACCCTGAAGCTGTTTGCCGTCACGCTGATCGGTGCGCTTCCCCTGGGACTTATCATCTCCTTCGGCTCCATGAGCCGGTTCATGCCGCTTCGGTGGCTGACAAAGACCGTTGTCTGGATCATTCGGGGCACGCCCCTGATGCTTCAGCTTCTGATTCTCTTCTTTGTACCCGGTATCGTGCTGGACAGCGGCAGTCCCTGGCCCAGCGGCGAGAGCGGCCGATTCCTGGCCTCCGCCATCGCATTTATCATCAACTACGCCTGTTACTTCTCCGAGATCTACCGGGGCGGTATTCAGGGGGTTCCCCGCGGCCAGCAGGAGGCCGGTGAAGTCCTGGGCATGACAAAGTCCCAGATCTTCCTCCATGTGACCCTGCTGCAGATGGTCAAGCGCATCGTTCCCCCCATGTCCAATGAGATCATCACCCTGGTGAAGGACACCTCCCTGGCCCGCATCATCTCCCTGCAGGAGATCATCTGGGCGGGCTATGCGTTCATCAAAAGCTCCCACGGCTACTCCGGCCTGGTGTGGCCCCTGTTCTTCACCGGCGTGTACTACCTGGCGTTCAACGGCGTGCTGACGCTGCTGTTCGGTTGGGTGGAAAAGAAGCTGGACTTCTTTCAGTAAGGAGGGAACCGATCTATGGCAATTCTGGAAGTACATCACATTGAAAAGCACTTCGGCGCCACCCGGGTGCTGGAGGACATCAGCTTTGACTTGGAGCAGGGCCAGGCCCTGGCCATCATCGGCTCCTCCGGCTCCGGCAAGACCACGCTGCTCCGGTGCCTGAATTTCCTGGAGAAGCCCGACAAGGGCACCATCTCCGTGGCGGGCAATCTGATCTTCGACGCCGCCGACCCCGCCACCCAGCGGGAGAGCGAGGTGCGGAAGAAGCGGCTCCACTTCGGGCTGGTGTTCCAGTCCTTCAACCTGTTCCCCCAGTACACGGCCCTGAAAAACGTCACCCTGGCCCGGGAGCTGCTGGCCCAGGAGCAGCCGGACTTCAAGGAGAACAAGAAGAAAATCCTGGAGGAGATCCAGGCGGACGGCCGGGATCTCCTGGCGAAAATGGGCCTCAGTGAGCGGGCGAATCACTACCCCAGCCAGCTCTCCGGCGGACAGCAGCAGCGGGTGGCCATCGCCCGGGCCCTGGCATTGCACCCGGACATCCTCTGCTTTGATGAGCCCACCTCCGCCCTGGACCCGGAGCTCACCGGCGAGGTGCTGCGCGTCATCCGGGATCTGGCGGAGCAGCGGACCACCATGATCATCGTCACCCATGAGATGGCCTTTGCCCGGGATGTGGCGGACCAGGTGATCTTCATGGACGGCGGCGTCATCGTGGAGCAGGGCGACGCCCACCAAGTCATCGAGCACCCCCGGGAGGAGCGGACCCGTCAGTTCCTCTCCCGATATTCCGAGGGGTAAAACGCATAGAGAGCCAAAAAGAGCGGAGCTGATGCTCCGCTCTTTTGTCGTCTTTTCCCTGCCGGCCCCAGCAAGAGCCGCTGCCAATCAGGTAGAGCCGGTCCTGGATTTTGGGGGACAGAGCAGGCTTTCGATGCCAAGTCCGATGGCGGAAATGGCCGTCCCGATGAAAAACAGCTCCACCCAGAGGGGCGTTGAACTTATCAAAGGCGATCATGTTCGCGGCCTGGAATGCGGCGTAATCCGCCAGCATGTACAAGCTGCCATGTGCCACCAGACTGGTAAAGGAGACTCAGGCCCTTTTCCGGGGGATCAGCAGCAGCTGGTCCCGGGAGATGTCCCCTTCCGTCTCCAGCTGATTGGCCGCCAGGATCACGCCGATGGTGGTGTTGTACCGCTTCGCCAGATCCCAGGCGGTCTCCTGCTTCCCCAGGCAACGCAGCACCAGGGACGGCGCGCCGGCGGTCTCCTTGGGGGCGTCCGTATTGATCTTTCCGCCGGTCACGCACACCCGCTTGGCCCGGGACGCCGCCTCCGCCCGGAAGTCCACCGGGAACCGGACCTCGATGCCCCGGTCCGTCAGGCTGCCCTGTACGTCCTCCGTGCAGGCGGCCCAGGCCGTGACCCGGCAGTCCTCCGGCAGTTCCAGCTGGCAGCTGACGTCGATGCTCCGCTCCGCCACCAGGGGCACGCCCCCCTCGTCCAGATACAGCGCCCGGACGGACGCCCCGGTCCGCAGGACCACGCCCGCTCCCTCCCGGCTGACGGAAACCGCTCCGCAGGTGACAGAGAGGGCCAGGATGGAGTCCGCCACCACGCCGATTTCCAGCACCTCCCGCACCGTCTGGCGGCGGGTGAACTGCTCCCGGAAGCTGGTGAGCTCCAGAGGCGCGGCATCATAAGTCAGGTCGTAGGCGGTGGAGTACAGGTCGCTGAGAAGCGTCAGCTCCTGGGTCTGGCGCAGCAGGGCCGTGGCGTGGAGGTACAGCGTCACCGCGATCTCCCGGCCCTCGGCGTCGGCGCCGTCGACCTGCAGATCCGCGCCGGTGAACTGGAGGCGCACCGATGGCTCCGCACCCTCCGGGGCGCCCTCCACCTCCAGGATCTGAGAGAACGGCAGCTCCCCGGACGCGGCGCAGCAGCGCCCGTCTGCCGTCCGGTACAGGAGGCTGACGGTGAAGATGCCCTTGAACAGCAGCTTGCTGCCCACGATCTTCGTCTCCGTCACAGTGCTGTTCACCCGGCTGGTGAGGATCTCCGCCGCTCCCTCTCTGCCCGGGGACAGGTCCATCTGCTCGGAGAAGGTGAAGTCCTTCTCCGCGATGTGGGTCAGCACGATGGCTTGCTGCTGCTCCTGCTTTTTTTCGATGCACAGTTCCGGCCCCGTCTCTACATCCGTGCAGAAGCACAGGGGCCTGCGCTGATAGCCCGTCAGCCGCGTCACCAGCTTGCAGTGGGTGAAGACCTTGCGGGGGTTCAGCATCCGGGTCTCCAGAAGCTCCGGCTCCGTGTCCGCCAGCAGCGCCGCGCAGTCCGGCAGACTGCGTCCGTCGGTCTCCACCGTGAAGGGCATGGCAAATTCCAGGGTCCGGATGCCCCCCTCCCCCTCCGGCGTGTACAGCACCGTCACCCGGACGGTGCCGGAGATCTCCGCCCTGCCGTCCCGGATCTCCCGGCTGTGGAGGAACACCTTGCCCGTGGTCTCAATGATCCGCGCGATGTCCGGACAGTAGTCCGGCACGATGGTCTCCGCTGTCTCCTCCTGGGTCAATGTCAGCTCTCCCGCCGCCTCATAGGCGTCGAAGCAGGCCTTTTTCAATTCCAGTTCCATGGTTCGCCCTTCCTTTCCGGCCGTTGGTCCTCCGATGGACGGCGCAGCCGTTTCCTGCCGCCTGGAAAACGGTACGGGGCGGGAGGGGCCGCCAGCGGCCGCTCTCCCGCCCCTGTGCGCCGCCATGTTGTCCACGGAGTCTCGCTCTGCTGACACTGTATGCCCGGCCGGGACTGCTTATTCCGAAATCTTGAACAGCTTCCGCAGAATGCCGCTGAGGGCTTTGGGGGACTTCCACACTACAATTCGCATGATATTTGCTCCTTTCTAACGCCTGCAGCAGGCGCAGCCGCACGCAATCAGCAGGACCGCCACCAAAAACATCAGCGCCCCTACCGGAAAGATCGCCGCGATCAGGATCCCGGCCCCCAGCGCCACCGCACAGACGCCCAGTATCCAGCATCCGCCGCCTCTCCGAAACATACGCCCCACGCCCCTTTCTCACTCCCATTATATACGCCGCTGCCTGTCCTGGTACAAAAGGCGGAGCACACAAAAAAGAGGCGGGCATCTGCCCGCCTCTTCCGCGCGATTCACTTCTTCCGCTCCTGCCAGTCCTGGAGGGGCTTCAGCTCCTCATACAGGCGCACATAGCTGGCGTGGCGGCTCTTTTGGATCTTGCCGGCGCGCACCGCTTCCAGCACGGCGCAGCCGGTTTCCTTGGTGTGGCTGCATCCCACGAAGCGGCACTGGTCAAGATAGGGCCGGAACTCCACAAAGGTCTCCGGCAGGCGGTGCTTCAGCTCCAGATTCAGCTCATCGGTCTCAAAGGAGGAGAAGCCCGGGGAGTCCACCACGTCCGCCCCGCAGCTCAGGTGGAACAGCTCCACGTGCCGGGTGGTGTGGCGTCCCCGTCCCAGAGCCTGGCTCACGTCCCCCACCTGGAGCTGAAACGCCGGGTCCAGGGCATTCAGGATGCTGGACTTTCCCACGCCGGAATTCCCTGTAAAGGCGGACAGCTTCCCGGCGATCAGGGGCTTCAGGTCCTCGATGCCCTCTCCGGTCTCCGCGCTGACCCGCAGGGTGGGAAATCCGGCAGCCGTGTAAATGGCGTACAGCGCATCGGCGCAGTCCAGGTCGCACTTGTTCAGCAGCACCACCACGCCGCATTCTTTCAGCGCCGCGATGGCCGCCACCCGGTCAATGAGGAACGGGTCTGTTTTGGGGATGGCGCCGGAGGCGATGACCACCAGCTGGTCGATGTTGGCCACCGCCGGCCGGGCAAATGCGTTCTTCCGGGGCAGGATGGCCTCCACGAAGCCCTCGCCGTTCCCCAGCTCCCGGACCTCCACCCGGTCCCCCACCAGGGGGGAGATGCCCTCCTTCCGGAACTTGCCCCGGGCCCGGCAGGTGAGCACCTCGCTGCCGGTATCCACATAGTAGAAGCCGCTGAGGGCCTTCTGGATGCGTCCCTCACAGCCCACCGAACGTCACCTCTTGGGAAGCATTGCTGTGCTGACCGTCAATCAGAATCTCCACATAAGAAGTTCCGCTACCATACACAGGCAGGGGGAACGTGTACTGATAGTCAGCGCAGTTTACCGTCTCATTGAGAATTTCATTGCCGTCCTGCAGTACCTGAAGTGTCACAGTTTCCCGATCATCCGGCAGGGGAATCATAATCATCTCCATCCCCTCTTCACCGGTGGATTCCTCCGGGCCGGTGCTGACCCACAGCTCCACGGTGCTGCCGGCGGGCACATTCGTGGTGGCGTCCGGGTTCTGACGGATCACCAGGCCCGCAGCCACAGTGTCGCTGGCCTCTTCATGGACTACGACCTCCAGGCCCAGCACGTTTTTCAGCTGGTCCTCCGCCCAGGACCGCTCCTGTCCCACGCATTTGATCAGCGGCACCGTCTGGGGGCCACGGCTGATGACAAAGGTGATAGTGTCCCCCTTGTGGAGCTCTTCATTCGCCGCCGGGGTGGTGGAGATGATGATATCGGCGGCCACCTCGTCATCGTACACCTTTTGGGCCTCTTCATAGGACTGGACATTCAGCTCGTACTCGTCCACCAGATCCCGCAGGATGGTCATGGCCTGGTCATAGGTCATGGGGTTGGTGGTCAGGTCCGGCATGGTGCCCACGTCCTCACCGGCGCTGACCCATACATTGATGGTGATGGGCAGCTCGCCCTTCTTCTCCGTGTCCGGCTCCGGGTCCTGGCGGACGATCTCGCCCACGGCGGCGTCGCTGGCCTCGGTGCCTGCCACCACCACCTGGAAGGTGCCGTCCACCACGCTGGCCTGCTGGTTGGCCTGTTCCTCCGTCAATCCCACCAGCGTCGGTACGGCGTAGGTGTCCGGCGCCGCCGGGACAAAGGAGGCGAAGATGGCCCGGAACAGGAAGAACAGGACCACCACGACCACCACGGCACCGCCGCCGATCAACGCGATCTTCTTGCCGCCGCTGAGGCGGGAGGGCCGTTCGTCCTCGTAGCGGTCCTCCTCCCACCGGCGTCCCCGCTCATAGGAGGGCTCCCGGCCCTGCCGGTGGAGCTGGGGCGGCACGGCGGACCGGAGCTTCTGGGTGGGCTCGTCGGTCTCCTCCGGCCGCAGGTCGGACAGCTCGAAGTCCAGATTCACGCCGGGGTTCTTCCGAAAGGCCTCCAGATCCGCGATCATGGCGTCGGCGGAGGGATATCGCTTCTCCAGGTCCGGCGCCATGGCCTTCATACAGATCAGCTCCAGCTGCTCCGGGATGTCCGGATTCACCTCCCGGGGCGCCAGAGGCACGGAGCTCAGGTGCTGGATGGCCACGGACACGGCGCTGTCCCCCTCAAAGGGCAGGCGGCCGGTGAGCATCTCATACAGCACCACGCCGGCGGAGTAGATGTCGCCGCGGGCGTCGGTGCGGTCCCCGCGGGCCTGCTCCGGAGAGATGTAGTGGACGGAGCCCAGGGCCTCCTGGGTCAGGGTCTGGGCGGCATTCTCCAGGCAGGCGATGCCGAAGTCGGCCACCTTCACGCTGCCGTCCCGCAGCACCATCACGTTCTGGGGCTTGATGTCCCGGTGGACGATGCCCCGGCTGTGGGCGTGGCTGAGGCCCCGCATGATCTGTGTGATGAAGTGCAGCGACTCCCGCCAGTTCAGCTGCCCCCGCTTCTCCATGTACTGCTTCAGGGTGATGCCGTCGATCAGCTCCATGACGATATACTCGATATCGCCGCCCTTGGACACGTCGTACACCGACACGATGTTGGGGTGAGACAGCTGGGCGACGGCCTGGGATTCCGCGTTGAACCGGCGGCGGAAGTCCTCGTCCTGGGCCAGGTCGCTCTTGAGGATCTTGACGGCCACCAGGCGGTTCAGCCGGTGGCACTTGGCCTTGTACACAATCGCCATGCCCCCGGTGCCGATACGCTCCAGGATCTCATAGCGGTTGTCCAGCATTTTTCCAATATAAGGGTCCTTGTGTTCCATGTGTCTCCCCCCTTTACTGTTTTTGCATCAGGACGGCCGTGACATTGTCCGGCGCGCCCTGGCGCTTGGCAATGGCCAGCAGCCGGTCCAGGCAGGTGTCCGGCCCGTCCCCGTGGATGACCTCAAAGAGCATCTCCTGGTCGGTGACGGTGTTCACCAGCCCATCGGAGCACAGCAGCAGGTACTCCCCGGCGTTCATCGGGCATATGTACCCGTCACAGTCGGCGGAGATGTCCGGCCCCAGGGCCCGGGTGATGAGGTTGCGGCTGGGGTGGCGGCGGGCCTCCTCAGCAGTGATGTCCCCCCGGTCCACCATGCTCTCCACCAGGGAGTGGTCCTTGGTGACACGGGTGATGCCGTCCTCCGTGATGTGATAGGCCCGGCTGTCCCCCACGTTGGTGACCACCACGCCGCCGTCATAGGAGATGGCGGACACCAGGGTGGTGCCCATGTTCCGGCATTCCTCCCGGCGCTCTGCCTCCGCCTGAATGGCCTGGTTCGCCAGGGCCGCCGCCTGGGCGGAGGCCTCCAGCAGCTGCTGGGGGGTCTGATCCGCCGTCAGGAGCTTCTCCAGCTCCTCCAGATAGACGGAGACGGCGATCTGGCTGGCCACGCGGCCGCCGGCGGGGCCGCCCATGCCGTCACACACCACGCCCACCGTGCGGCCGGAGGCCGCGTGCTGGGACGTGGCGTAGGCGTCCTGGTTCTCCTTCCGGACAAGGCCGATGTCGGTCATGCCCCAGACGTTCATTTGGTTCATTGGGAGTTCTCCCCTTTCTGCGCTTCTTCCATGGCCTTCCGGCGGAGCTGTCCGCAGGAGGCGTCGATATCTCCACCCAGGCTCCGCCGCACGGTGGCGGTGATGCCGTGGGATTCCAGCCGTTTTTGAAAGGCCCCGATCCGGCGGGAGGGCTTGTAGGGACTCTCCACCACGTCGTTCAGGGGGATCAGGTTCACATGGCCCGGCATCCCCCGGAGCTTTTTGGCAATCAGGTCCGCCTGCCAGTCGTGGTCGTTGACGCCGTCGATCATGGCGTACTCAAAGGAGATGCGGCGGCCGGTCTTGTCGAAGTAGTCGTGGCAGGCCCGGAACAGCTCCTCCACGTCATAGGCCCGGTTGATGGGCATGATCTTGGAACGGGTCTCGCTGTCCGGCGCGTGAAGGGACACGGACAGCGTCAGCTGCAGTTCCAGCTCCGCCAGCCGCCGGATGCCCGGCACAATGCCGCAGGTGGAGAGGGAGATGTGCCGCATCCCGATGTTCATGCCGTCGGGATGGTTCACCAGTTCCAGGAATTTCAGCACCGTGTCCAGGTTGTCCAGCGGCTCGCCGATGCCCATCAGCACGATGTTGGAGATGGGCAGGCCGGAATCGATCTGGGTGAAGAGCACCTGGTCCAGCATCTCCGCCGGGGTCAGGTCCCGGACCTTGCCGGCGATGGTGGAGGCGCAGAAGGCGCACCCCATCCGGCACCCCACCTGGGAGGAGATGCACACGGTGTTGCCGTGGTGGTACTGCATGAGCACCGTCTCGATGCAGTTGCCGTCAGCCAGCTCCCAGAGGTATTTGATGGTCCCGTCCAGCCGGGACACCTGCTTGCGGGCCACCTGGGGGGCGGTGATGAAACAGGTCTCCCGCAGCTTTTCCCGCAGGGACTTGGAGAGATTGGTCATCCCATCGAAGTCCGTCACCCCCCGGTGGAGCCAGGTGAACACCTGCTTGCCCCGGAAGGCCGGCTCCCCCAGGGACTGGAGGAGGGCCGTCATCTCCGGCAGGGTCAGTGATTTCAAATCGGTCATGGATCGTCCCTCAATTCCGCGTCATGCGGCAGATGTAAAAGCCGTCGGTGCCGTGGCGGTGGGGCCACAGGGTCACCTGGCCCTCGGTCTCCCCCACCGGTTCGAACAGGGCGAAGGGCGTGCGGCAAAAGTCCGGGTGCTCCGCCAGGAAGCTGTCGGATACGCCCTCGTTCTCCTCCGGCAGGATCGTGCAGGTGGAGTACACCAGCGTGCCGCCGGGCTTCACGTACCGGGCGGCGTTGTCCAGGATCGCCCGCTGAATCACCGGCAGGGCGAACAGGTCGTCAGGCTTTTTGTACCGGACATCCGGCTTCTTCCGGATGATGCCCAAACCCGAGCAGGGGGCGTCCACCAGCACCACATCGAAGGCCGCCTCCCACTCCGGCCGGAACACCCGGCCGTCAGCGGCGGTGGTCTGGATGCAGGCAAGGCCCAGTCGCTCCGCCCCCTCCCGGATGCGCTTCAGCTTGTTCTCGTGGAGGTCGCAGGCCAAAATCTCCCCCTGGTCCTCCATAGCGAAGGCGGCGGAGAAGGACTTGCCTCCCGGCGCGGCGCACACGTCCAGCACCCGCATTCCCGGCCCCACCCCGGCGATTTGGGACACCAGCCGGGCCGCCGGGTCCTGGACCAGGAATTCTCCCGCCTGGAAAGGCGCCAGCGCCGTCAGGTCCCCGGCGTGGTCCAGCTCCAGGCATCCGGATACCCAGGGATGGGGCCGGACGGTGACGCCGGATGCCTCCAGCTCCGCCGTCAGCTCCTCCGCAGTAGTTTTCAGCGGATTCACCTGGATCGTCAGCGGCGCCGGAGCGTTGTCGGCCGCAAGGCACGCCTCTGTCTCCGGCCCCAGAATGGCCTGGAGGCGCTTCACCAGCCACTTGGGATGGCTGTACCGGATGGAGAGGCTGTGCAGTGCATCCTGGTCCGGGATCTTCGGCAGGTGCCCCTTGTTCCGGGAGAGCTGCCGCAGCACCGCGTTCACCAGTCCGGCGGCCTTGGCCCGGCCGTTGTCCTTGGCCTGTTCCACCGCCTGATTGACGGCGGCGCTGTGGGGAATTTTATCCAGAAACAGGATCTGATAAGCCCCGATCCGCAGAATTTCCAGCAGAGGCGGCTGCAAGTGGTCCACCTTCTGGGAGCAGTAGGCCCCCAGGTAGAAATCCAGCAGCAGCCGGTTCTGCATCACGCCGTAGACGATGCGGCTGCACAGCGCCGCCTCCGGTCCAGACAGGCCGTCCCGGCGGAGCTGGGCGGCCAGCGCCGCATCCGCCCAGGCCCCGGCAGTGCGGCAGCGCACTAGGACACGCAGGGCGGTGTCCCGGGCATTGGGGGCCCTCATCGGCTGCCTCCCCGGTCCCGGCCGCCGCCGCGACCGATAAAGATCAGCACGAACCGCAGCAGCTGCAGCAGGCTCATCAGCAGTGCCGCCACATAGGTCAGCGCCGCAGCCCGCAGCACCTTTTTGGCGCCGGGCAGCTCGTCCTCGTCCAGCAGGCCCGCCCCGTCGATGGTGGCGATGGCCCGGGCGGAGGCGTTGAACTCCACCGGCAGCGTCACCAGCTGGAAGAGCGTGGTGAAGGAAAACAGCACGATGCCGATGAAGAAGAGAGACTGGCTGTACAACACCAGCCCCACCAGCAACAGGATGAAGGACAGGCTGGAACCGATCCGCGTGGCGGGGATAATGGCCGTGCGCAGCCGCACGGGGCCGTAGTTTTCCGCGTACTGGACGGCGTGGCCCGCCTCGTGGGCCGCCACGCCCACCGCCGCGATAGTGGGAGCGTTGTAGACCGTCTCAGACAGATAGATGGTGTTGTCCCGGGGGTCGTAGTGGTCCGTCAGATTTCCCCGGCAAGGCCGGACAGGCACGCCGAAGACCCCGTGGGCCCGCAGCACCGCCTCCGCCGCCTGGGCGCCGGTGATGCGGCGCCGGTTGTTCACGGCATTGTACCGCCGGAAGCTGCCGGACACCTGGAACTGGGCCCACAGGGACAGCAGCAGCACCGGGATCAGCAGCAGGACGTACAGATTGTTTGCAAGAAAGTCGCCATAGCTGTAATAGATATGACCGTAATAGGGCATAGAAAACCTCCCGAATCGTGAAACTGGCGGAGCTCAGACCTCCAGCGGGTGGCCCAGCAGATAGGCCGCCGCGGCCATGCGCTTGCCGCCCTCCGCCTGGATCTCCGTGAGATACAGGCTCTCTCCCCCGCCGCAGGCCACCTGGATGCCCTGCTTCCCGGCGGAGAGCACTGTGCCGGGCGCCGCACCGGTCTGTTCGCCGGGGGCAGTGCGGTAGACCTTGAACCGCTGCCCCGCCACCTCGCAGGCCGCGCAGGGCCAGGGGATCAGTCCCCGGACCTGGCAGTCGATCTCCCGGGCGGAGCGGGTCCAGTCGATGGGGGACATCTCTTTTGTCAGCATGGAGGCATAGGTCTGGCGGCTCTCGTCCTGGGGCGTCCGGGCGGCCGTGCCGTTTCCGATGGCCGCCACCGCCTCACTGAGGGCCTCCGCTCCCAGGTCCGCCAGGCGCGCCGTCAGGGCCTGGGCGTCCTCGTCCGGGTCGATGGGGGTCTCCTTCTGCAAGATGATATCCCCGGCGTCCAGCTCTTTCGCCATATACATGATGGAGACGCCGGTGGTCTCCTCCCCATTCAAAATGGCCCAGTTGATGGGGGCCGCCCCCCGGTACTTGGGCAGCAGGGACGAGTGGACGTTGATGGAGCCGTATCTGGGCGCCTCCAGAATGTCCTCCGGCAGAATGCGGCCGTAGGCCGCCACCACTGTCAGCTCCGGCGCCAGGGACCGCACCAGTTCCAGCGCCGTGCCGTCCCGCATCTTCAAAGGCTGATAGACGGGAATATTTTGCGTCAAAGCATATTCCTTTACAGGCGTTGGCACCAGCTTGTGTCCCCGGTTTTTGGGCTTGTCCGGCTGGGTGAACACACCGCAGACCTCATGGCCGTCGGCCACCAGCCGCCGCAAGGACGCCACGGCGAAGTCCGGCGTGCCCATGAACAGGATCCGCATGGGCTCACTCCCCTTCCTGAGCTTCCGCGGCCTCACGGGCCTCCCGCTCCTCCTGCTCCAGATAGTCCCGGAGCTCCTCATCAGAGAGGAAGTGGTCGATGTGCTCCACAAACAGATGGCCGTCCAGATGCTCGATCTCGTGGCAGAAGGCCCGGGCCGTCAGGCCCTCGCCCTCCACCTCGAACCAGTCGCCATACCGGTCCTGGGCCCGGACCCGGACCACGTCCGGCCGGGTGACGATGCCCCACTTGCCGGGCACGCTGAGGCAGCCCTCCAGCCCGGTCTGCTCGCCGCTCTGAGCCACGATCTCCGGGTTCACCAGCTCGATATACTCCTCAGAGTCCTCGTCCAGCACCACGCACACCCGGCGCAGCACCCCCACCTGGGGAGCGGCCAGACCGGCGCCGTTGGCGTCCTCCAGCGTCTCCAGCATATCGTCCAGCAGCTGGTGCAGGTGGGGATTGAACTCCGTCACCGGGCGGCACACCTTTGTCAGGCACTCCTCTCCCTGCACCACGATCTTCCGCAAAGCCATAAGTCCTTGACCTCCTTCAAAACGCTGCTCACTCCATGGAGTTGCAGTCCACAAATAGATTCATCCCGCGGTTGGCGCGGTCGTTTGCAAATGCCTTCAGCAGCCAGCTCACCGCCTCCCGGGTGGGCCTGTCGTTTTTTCCCACCAGCAGGCAGCGGTAGCGGTAGCGGTTGTTCAGCTTCATCACCGGCGCGGGGGCGGGACCCAGCACCTCCGGTTCTCCGGCCGCCAGCTCCGGCAGGGCGCAGAGGCGGCGCAGCTCTTCCCGCACCGCGGCGGCGGCCCGGAGGACGGCGCCCTCCTCGGCGCCGGAGACGGTGAAGGTGAAGAGGTCTGCAAATGGCGGAAACCGCCGCAATCGCCGCATCCGGATCTCCCGCTCATAAAACCCCTGGTAATCCTGCCGGGCCGCGCACTGGATCACATCGTTTTCCGGAGTGTAGGTCTGGATCACCGCCCGGCCGGCGCTGCCGCCCCGGCCCGCCCGGCCCACCACCTGGGTCAGCAGGCTGAAGGTCCGCTCGGCGGCCCGGTAGTTGTCCACATACAGGGACAGGTCCGCCGCCAGGACACCCACCAGCGTCACATTGGGAAAATCCAGCCCCTTGGCCACCATCTGGGTGCCCAGGAGGATGGGGATCCGCTCCCGCTCAAACTTGTCCAGCAGCTGTTCATGGCGGCCCTCGGCGGTGTCCGCGTCCATCCGCAGCACCTCCGCACCTGGGAACAGATCGTGGAGCTCCTCCTCCACCTTCTGGGTGCCGGTGCCCACGTGCTTCATGATCCCGCCGCAGACGGGGCAGGTGTCGCTGGAGCGCTCCGAGTGGCCGCAGTAGTGGCACATCAGACGCCCATTGGCGGAGTGATACGTCAGCGCCACGCTGCACCGGGGACATTCCGGCACGTGGCCGCACTCCCCGCACAGCAGATACCTGCTGCTGCCCCGGCGGTTCAGCAGCAGGATGCTCTGCTCTCCCCGCCGCAGGTTTTCCTCCAGCTCGGTGCGGAGGACCTGCCCCACCATCCCGGCGTTGCCCGCCCGGATTTCCTGCTTCAGGTCCGCCACCAGCACCTCCGGCAATGCCTGCCGGTTATAGCGCTGGCGCAGCAGCGCCTTGTGATAGATCCCCTGCTCCGCGTTCCAGGCGGTCTCCACCGCCGGGGTGGCGGACCCCAGGACCAGGGTGGACTTGTCCCGGGCGCAGAGGTATTTGGCCACGTCCCGGGTGTGATACCGGGGCGGGTTTTCCGACTGATAGCTGCTCTCCTGCTCCTCGTCCAGGACGATCAGCCCCACGTTTTTCAGCGGGGCGAAGATGGCGGACCGGGTGCCCAGCACCACCTGGACCTCGCCCCGGCGGATACGCTTCCACTGGTCGTAGCGCTCCGTCATCCGCAGGGAGCTGTGGAGCATGGCCACCTGGTCCCCGAAGCAGGCGGAGAACCGCCGCATCATCTGGGGCGTCAGCACGATCTCCGGCACCAGGACCATGGCCCGCCTCCCCCGGCTCAGTATTTCCTGAACCAGCCGGAGATAGACCTGGGTCTTGCCGCTGCCGGTGACGCCCTGGAGCAGCACCGCCTCCGGCTTCCCGGTCCTTGTCAGGGTCCGGATAGACCGAAAGGCCGCCTCCTGCTCCTCATTGAGGACGATGGGGCCGCTGGGTTCCACCGCCGTCAGGTCCGGCAGCCGCAGCTCCTCTTCCTCGGAAAAGGCCACGATCCCTGCCTTCTCCATCCCCCGGAGGGCGGCCATGGAGACGCCTGTGAAGTAGCACACCTCCGCCGCGCTCATCCGCCCCTCCGCCGCCAGGAGACGCACCGCCTCCCGTCGCTGGGGGGAGGCGCGCTTCTCCGTCAGGGATACGGCCTCCTCGGCGCTGACGGCCAGTTCCACCATCCGGCGGGACTTGTCGCCGATCTTCCGGCGGGCCGCAGTCTCGCAGGCCGTGACCCCGGCCTTCTGCAGCGCCCGCAGCACGGTGCCCGCATCCCTGCCGCAGGCCTCCTCCAGCGCTGACAGCTCCGCGGAGCCTCCGGCGGCAAACAAGGCGTCCAGCACCGGGGCGGCCCGCCGGATGCCGGCGGCCGCGCCGTCGGCGGTGCAGCGGTCCATGCCCTCTGTCACGTGCCAGACCTCCCGGATCTGGTACCAGAGTCCGGCGGGCAGGATGGTCTTCACCGCCTCGAACAGCGTGCAGAAGTACCGCTGCCGCAGCCACAATGCCAGGGCGATGCCGTCGCCGTCCAGCACCGGCTGGCGGTCCAGGACCGACAGCAGGGGCTTGAGCCCCTGCATCTTTTCGCCCGCGGTCCGGGCCAGAACGATACCCTCGCTGGTGCGGTTGCCCCGGCCGAAGGGCACGGTGACCCGGACGCCGGGCACCGCCGTCTCCAGCAGCTCCGGGGGTACCAGGTAGTCATAGGGCTTGTCAATGGAATAGGGCGCGGCGCTCACCGCGATTTTCACGATCTCAGCGGTTTCCATGCCTCGCCCCTCCTGTTGTCACTGTTCCTGCTCTTCCTCCGGGAGGATGTCCTCCGGCTCCTCGATGGTCAGGTCCATGTTTCTGGCGTCCAGCTTGCCGTCCGCCACCTCCTGGATGGCCAGCGTGACGGGCTTTTCCGTCAGGTGCTCGCCGGTCTCCTCCGCCTCCTCGGCGATCTGCCGGGCCCGGCGGGCCACCACGTCCACCAGCATATAGCGGTTGGGAATGTAGCTGGTCAGCTTGTTCATTGCGGGATACAGCATCATAATGGATCAACTTCCTATCTGCCTTACAGGCTGAATTTTATTCATATAGAAGATGCGCGTCTCAGCGTCCGCTGATGATCTCCATGCGCTCCTGGGGCTTGCAGTGCTCCGCCGTGATGATGGCGTTCAGCTCCCCCACCGCGTTCTCCACGGTGTCGTTGATGACAAAGTAATCGTAGGTGTGGGCCGTCTGGAACTCCACCTTGGCCCGCAGCAGCCGCTTCTGGATCTTCTCCGGGCTGTCGGTGCCCCGGTCCCGCAGGCGGCGCTCCAGCTCGTCCCAGCTTGGGGGGGCGATGAAGATCCGCACTGTGTCCGGCCGCTTGCTGCACACCTGGATGGCGCCCTGGATCTCAATGTCCAGGATCACGTCCTTCCCGGCCTCCATGGCGTCGTCCACGAACTTCTTGGGGGTGCCGTAGAAGTTCCCCACGTACTCTGCATACTCCAGGAACTGGTCCATGGCGATCCACTTCCGGAAGGACTCCACATCCATGAAGTGGTAGTGAATGCCGTCCAGTTCCCCGGGCCGGGGGTCCCGCGTCGTTGCCGACACAGAAAAATACAGGTTCTTCCGGGACTCCAGCAGGGCTTTGAGCACCGTGCTCTTGCCTACGCCGGAGGGGCCGGAGACCACAAAGGTCCTCCCCTTTCTCATATACACACGCTCCTATTCTTCGTTCTCTCTCTCTTCTTTCGGTGCGAACCGCTCCGGCGGCAGGGCCGACAGCACCACGTGATCGCTGTCCATGATGAAAATGGACGCGGTCTTGCGGCCGTAGGTGGCGTCGATCAGCATCCCCCGCTCCCGGGACTCCTGCACCATGCGCTTGATGGGGGCCGAGTCCGGTCCCACCACCGCCACCAGCCGGTCAGCGGAGACCAGATTGCCGAATCCGATGTTGATGAGCTTCATCTTCCCTCACTCCACATTCTGGACCTGCTCCCGCATCTTCTCCACTTCCGCCTTCAGCCCCACCACCACATTGGCGATGGCCACATCGTTGCACTTGGAGCCGATGGTGTTGGACTCCCGGTTGACCTCCTGGATCAGGAAGTCCATCTTCCGGCCCATGGGCTCGTCGCTTGCCAGCATGGTCCGCAGCTGGGCCACGTGGCTCCGCAGGCGGACGGTCTCCTCGTCCACAGCCACCTTGTCCGCGTAGATGGCGGCCTCCATCAGGATCCGCTGCTCGTCGATGGTGGTGCTTTGCAGCACCTCCTCCATCCGGGCGGTGAGCTTGGCGCGGTACTCCGACACCGTCTCCGGCGACCGCGCCTCCACCTGGCCGGTGTAGCGCTCGATGGCGTCCAGCCGGTTGGAGATGTCCTCCGCCAGCTTCTGCCCCTCTACTGCCCGCATGTCATTGTACGCGGCCAGCGCCTCGTCCAAGACCGCACAGAGATCGGCGCTGACGGTCTCCAGGTCCTCATCCGCCTTCGTGACGGTGAGGACGTCCGGGAATCGGGCCAGCGTCTCCGGCGCGGGCTGATAGTCCGCTGTGCCGCAGACGTCCGACAGCTCCCCCAGGGCGGCAGCATACTGGGCCGCCAGCTCCCGGTTCACCGCCACCTTGACCACATCCGCGGCGGTGGCGTCCACGGTGACGAACACGTCCACCTTTCCCCGGGACACCGCCTGCTGGACGTGCTTTTTCACCGCGTCCTCCGCAAAGGCATACATCCGGGGCATCTTCACAGTGCAGTCCAGATACCGGTTGTTGACGGAGCGGACCTCCACTGTGATGTCCCGCTTGTGCAGCTCCTGTCTTGCCCGGCCGTAGCCGGTCATGCTCTTAATCATGTGATCCCTACTTCCTCTCTTGTGGTCTGTCAGCAGCAGAACCAATAGCCGCCGCCATTGCAGAGCGCCCAGAGACAGCACAGGCTCATACAGGGATTTCCCCCGCACAAGGTGCCGAAACTCCCGCCGCCGGGGCGGTACGCCGTGTCGTCCGTGCCCTCCATATACTCCAGCGCCTGCCGGTACTCGGCGTTGGTGGGATCCATCTGGCAGGCGGTCCGGTAGTACCGCAGCGCCTCGTCCAGCCAGCCCCGGCGGTAGCAGACCGCCCCCTTCAGGAAGTTCCACTCCGCATTGTGGTCGCTGTAATTGGCCAGCAGCGCCTCCGCCCGGCTGATGTTGCCGGTGTTGATGGCGATGCGGGCCTGCTGGAGCACGGAGCTCTGGCCGCTGTAACTCTGGGAGCCCCCATATCCGCCGTAGCCCTGATAGCCGCCGTACCCGCCGTAGCCGGAAGCGCCGTAAGAGGCCCCGCCGGCGCCGCTCCC
>DWXY01000066.1 GCA_019118935.1 Candidatus Oscillibacter pullicola | reverse complement strand
TTGGAGAACAGCATCAAATATAAGAACAAAGCGATGGGACATCTGCGGATCACCTTGGAGGAAAGCGGCCGCCTGGTCCTGGCGGATGACGGTCCCGGTGTCCCGGAAGATGCCCTGCCCAAGCTGTTCGACGTCTTTTACCGCAGCGACCCGGCCCGGAAAGATCCCGCTGGGGGCAGCGGCCTGGGACTGGCCGTCGCCGCCAAGGCCATCCAGGGCATGGGTGGGACTATCCGCGCCTACAATGGCCCCGATGGCGGACTGGCCATCGAGATCACACTCCCAAAGGAGGGACGCTGCGATGCAGAAGATCCTGATCATAGAGGATGACGGAGATATTGCCGCCATCGAACGGGATTACCTGGAACTGGATAACTTTCAGGTGGAGATCGCCGCAGACGGGATCACCGGACTGGAGCAGGGACTTCACGGGACCTTCGACCTGATCCTGCTGGATCTGATGCTGCCGGGCATGGACGGCTTTGCGGTCTGCCGGCGGCTGCGGGAGGAGTCCGACATCCCCATCCTCATGGTGACTGCCCGGCGGGAGGACATCGACAAGATCCGGGGCCTCGGCCTGGGGGCGGACGACTACATAGAAAAGCCGTTCTCTCCCAGTGTACTGGTGGCCCGGGTCCGTGCCCACCTGGCCCGGTACCAGCGCCTGACCGGCGGGCAGAAGAAGGCAAACCCAGAACTCCGGGCGGGCGACCTGCGGCTGAACACGGTGACCCGCCGGGTCTTTGTGAACGGCCAGGAAGTAGAACTGAAAAACCGGGAATATGAACTGCTCCAGTTCCTGATGCTCCACCCGGACATGGTGCTCAGCCGGGAGGAGCTGTACGAAAAGATCTGGGGGCTGGATGCCATGGGGGACAACGCCACCGTGGCCGTCCACATCAACCGTGTCCGGGAAAAGATCGAACCGGACCCCAGCCGCCCCCGTTATATCCAGACCGTGTGGGGCGCGGGCTACCGCTTCAAGGGACAGTGATCGGAAAGAAGGGAAACGGAGATGTGGCTCCTGTTTGCGATCGGCTCCGCGTTTTTCGCGGGCGTGACGGCCATCCTGGCCAAGTGCGGCATCCGAAAAACGGACTCCACGGTGGCCACCGCGATCCGCACCATCGTCGTCCTGATCTTTGCATGGATGATGGTATTTGTAGTGGGGTCCCAGGACCAGATCCAAAGCATAGGCCGGACGATGCTCTTGTTCCTAGCCTTGTCCGGCCTGGCCACCGGCGCCTCCTGGCTGTGCTATTTTAAGGCGCTCCAGATCGGTGACATCAACAAGGTGGTCCCCATCGACAGATCCAGCACGGTACTTACCATCCTGCTGGCGTTTTTCCTGCTGGGAGAACCTATCGGGCTGTTCCAGGGACTGGGGGTGGTATCGTATGACTTCAGGCCGTCGGGCTTCATCATTCAGGAACAGGGATGCTCCAGAGATCTTGCGGCCGCCTCCCGCAGCTGCGGGATATGTCCCAGTCCGAACGTACATAGGCGCTCGGCCAGGATGGAGACTGCAGACACCAACAGGACCACAGGGACTGTTCCGGGAAGAAGAGGCGGCAGCGACAGAAGGTCGTGGAACAGCAGGACCGCACAGAGGGATCCCGCGGAAGCGGTGAGGAACAGGGCTCCCCGCAGAGGAGTCAGGGGGAGGCAGGATCTCAGCAGGGCCTCTGCCTCCACCGCGCCGATGATCAGGTAAAGGGCCGGCGGGATCTGGCCGGCCGTGAGCCCCAGCGCTCCGCCGCCCAGCAGCAGAGCCGCCGCTGCCAGCAGGATCGCGACCGCATTGGGCAGGGAGCGGCGCAGCACGGAGGGCAGGAACCGCCCGGTGAGTTTCCGCCCGTCTGGAACAAAGGACTGGAAAAAGGCGGGATACCCCTCGATGAACAGGTCGATCAGGGTCACCTGGATGGGGATGAGCGGGAACGGGAGATCGGTCAGCACGCAGAACAGGGAGAGCAGGATGGAGTAGACGGTCTTGACGAAGAACACCCCCGCCACCCGGGTCATGTTGTTGACCACCCGGCGTCCTTCCGGCAGGATATGAGGCAATGCCGTAAAATCGGGATCCAGCAACACCACCTGGGCGGCCTGCCGGGCCGCCTGGCTGCCGTGGGCCATGGCGATGGAGCAGTCCGCCTTCCGCATGGCTAGGATGTCATTCACTCCGTCCCCTGTCATGGCGACCTGATGGCCCTGGGCCTGAAGCGTCTGGACCAGCTGCCGCTTCTGCTCCGGGGAGACCCGGCCGAACACCGTATATTTTGCTGCGGCCCGGCGCAGCCCCTCCTCGGTGTCCACCCGGCTCATGTCCACCCAGGCAGAGGCGTTCTCCAATCCGGCCTGAGCCGCCACAGCGGCGGCCGCTGCCGGGTGATCGCCGGAGATGACCTTGACCGACACCCCCTCCCGCCGGAAGTAGGCCAGGGTGTCCGCCGCTCCGGCCCGGATGGGATCGGAGATCACCAGAGCAGCCAGGGCGGTCATACTCGGCAGAGGATGATCCGGCCGGACAGTCTCCCTGGTACAGGCAAGGAACAGCACCCGCTTGCCGTGCCGGATCTCAGCGCGCAGCTCATCCGGGATCACAGTGCCAGTCATTCGCTCGGGAGCGCCGGCAACCAGCGTGCCCAGTTCCGGGAAGGTCATAGCGCTCCACTTGCGCTGGGAGGAGAAGGGGATCTTCGCCATCGGTTCCAGTGTGCTGTCCGCATTGGAGAAATAGCTTCGCATGGCCTGGAAGGTAGCGTTATTGTCGTCACTGTGGGCCAGGAACGCCCCCATCCATTCCGCCAGAGGGATGGGAGGTGTTTCCGCCGGCGGAACCATCCGCTCTACCTGCATATTCCCCTCGGTGAGGGTGCCCGTCTTGTCCAGGCACAGGATGTCCACATGGGCCAGGCTCTCCAGGGAAAACAGGTTCTGCACCAGCACCCGGGAATGCGCCAGCTTGGCCACCCCCACTGCCAGGCTGACGGTGATCAGCAGCACCAGCCCCTTGGGGAGCATCCCCAACAGGCCGGCGGCGGTGGTGGTCACCGCGTCAAACAGCGGCGCTCCCCGCAGAAAATATGCCTGCAAAAACAGGAGAAGGCCCAGGGGCGGGATCAGAAAGCCGGTGGACCTGGTCACCTGACCCATGGAGGTCAGCAGCTCCGAGTGATCGGGTACGACCGCCCTGGCCTCCTGGGTGAGACGGGTGGCGTAGTTGTCCGCGCTCACACGCTCTACCCGGGCCATGCAGGCGCCCGAGACCACCACGCTCCCGGAGAGCAGCTCCTCCCCCGGCGTTTTCCGCACCGGGACGGACTCCCCGGTGAGCAGGGACTCGTCTGTCTCGATCTCGCCCTCCAGCACCAGGGCGTCCGCCGGGATCTGCATTCCGCTTTCCAGAGAGATCACGTCCCCCAGCACCAGCTCCTCCACCGGAAGCTCCCGTATTTCACCATCCCGCAGGGCACGGGCTTTGGGCGCGGTCAGGACAGCGATCTGCTCCACCAGCTTCTTGGCATGGAGCTCCTGGACGATCCCAATGACGGTGTTCAGCGCGATGATCAGGATAAACAGGAGGTTGGACCACGCCCCTACCAGCGCCAGCGCGATGGCAATGAGGACATTGAACAGGTTGAATAGGGTACATACATTTTCCCGGATGATCTGGCCGGTGGACTTTGTGATGGGCGGAGAAACCGATAAGGCCGGAAACCAAGTAGGCAGACACCAGGCCCAGCCAGATCCAGGGCAGCGGAGGCAGCGGTACAAAAGACGCACACAGCATAAAATATCCGAAGACTACCAGCCCAGCCAGGAGACTTGCTGTGGAAGTGAGGAAATACCGGCAGAGGGTCAGGCCGATGCGCAGGGGATCCAGCACAGGGTGATAGTGCGACCCGGCATCGTCATCGATGTAGATGGTGGAAATGGGGATCTCCACCATGGGGATGTGATGGCGCTTGCAGTAGAGGAGCATATTGGTCTCGTATTCGTACCGCCCCCCGGAAATGTTGGAGAATGCCGTCAGGCAGGAGGCCGGGATAGCCCGCAGCCCGGTCTGGGTGTCCCGGAGCGGGATCCCGCACAGGCGATCCAGCAGAAAAGTCATGGTCCGATTCCCGCTTTTGCTCTTGGCCGGTACCTGGGAGCCGGAAAAGTCCCGCCCCCCTAAAATCAGGGATCGAGGATGCCGGAGCAGTTCATAGGCGTACCGGAGCGCATCCTGCCCGCTATGTTGTCCGTCCCCATCCACGGTGACGACTCCGGCATCTGACCAGCCCTGGGTAAGAAAGGTCAAAAAACCGATTTTCAATGCCTCGCCCTTCCCGCTGTTGTGCGACAAATGAATGACTTCGCAGCCCAGCGGGGTCAATGCATCAAAATTCGGCTGGCAGTCCGGCCGGCTGCCGTCATCCACCACGATGATGTGGTGAAACCCTGCCGCCCGCAGATCTTCCACGGTGGAGATCAGCCGTTCATCCGGATCATAGGAAGGGATCAACGCGCAAACATTCACTTTTTTCACTCCATTTCCTGTGTACTCGCTTTGGATGGTTTCATCATAGGCCGCAGAAATGAGAGACACATGAGAGTAAAATGAGTTTTTTTCATCTGTTTCTCATTTTTGACCGCTATGATAGGCACATCTGGATAAGGAGTGTGATGGGATATGGATCCTCGCGTCGGCAGATGAGCGCCGCTCTGCTCCCAAGAATGCTCCTGAGACCGCTCTGCACCCTCCCGTGTTTTGCGGCAGGCGGCGTCAGCCAGGTCGATCATACACAGCCTTCACCATCTTTCGACCCGATCTGAAGTCAGACGACCTCTGCATGGAGATCGGCGTGGAACGCGTGATACGAAAGGGCGGCCACTGACCAGGTATGGCGGGATAAGGTGACCCAGACGCCGGTCCCGCTGGTTACCGGTCGGTGTGGCCCGCGGTTTGATAACGTTCAGGCTCAGGGGCTGGAACTGGGGCCGCTTCAAAACGGGACACCGAACACTTGCCCGCACAGGCGGAGCGGAGCCACAGCCTCACACCCGAAGGAGCGTCTCTGGAGGTGGTGGCGGCGCTGACGGACGGATGAGCCGGGGCTCGGCTGGGGCCGTCCAGGCGGGGGACAACTTCGATGCGCGCTTCGGCACCGCCCGCTTTGGCAGAAAGTCTCTGAGTCACATCCCGGGAACTGTCCTGGAGCGCTCAGAGGACTGGAGTTGGAACTGTGCCGCTGCCTTCAGTCCATCTGCGGCAAGTTCCAATATGCCATTTGATGTCCCCCAAAATCCTCCTTTCGGGGGAGTGACAAGCGCCTTCTTTCTGTCTATAATAAAATCGAATAAAAGTGGGGTGGGCCCATGGAGCAGTTCTATTTTTCTAAAGAGTTCCAGCAGAAACTCTTTTGCATATATCAAAGCAGCCTGACGATGATCGAAGCGCCCGCAGGTTATGGAAAGAGCACAGCGGTCCGCTGGGCCATGAGGGACTGTCCCCCGGAGCAGGTACACTGGTTCACGGCGGTGAGCTTTCTGCAGGACATCAGCCTGGACTGGTTCATCCGGCAGATCGCTGCTCTGGACAGCGCCGCTGGCGCCGCTCTGCGGGGGCTGGGCTTTCTCAACCGCAGCAATGTGAGCAATGCCGCGGATATCCTGTCCGGACTCTCCGTTCCCGTGCCCTGCTATCTCATTCTGGACAATTTCCAGCTGATCGGGGACAATTGGCCCCTCCCCCTGCTCCGCGCCATAGCAGACCGGCCCCGGGATGGGCTGCATGTGGTGCTGATCTCTCAGAATTTCAAAAAGCTGCGGGCGGTCTTTGAAAGTACTTACGGAGTCTCCCGCCTCAATTCCCGTGATCTCCTTCTGGGCAGAAAAGACATCCTGCGGTATGCCCAGCAGTTGGGCCTCAGCCTGTCCAGGCACCAGGCAGACGAGGTCTACCGGAATACGGAAGGGTGGGCCGCTGCGGTGTCCATGTATTTGAAAAACTTGCAGGAGGCTCCGGACAAGCTGCCCGAATTTCACGATTTGGACGGGCTGCTGCATGAGTTTTTCTGGCGCAAGCTCTCATGCCGGGAGCAGGCTCTGCTGCTCCGTGTGTCAGTGTATGACTGTATCCGGGAAAACCAGCTGCCGGATATCGCCCCCGGACAGGAGACCGAGTTGCAGAATCTTCTGATCCAGACCCCCCTCATGCACTGGGACTCCCGTTCCAGGACCAGTTATCCCCACGAATTGCTGCGGAATTTCCTGCTGGAGATGCTGCAGGCTTTGCCGCCGGACTGCCGCTGTCAAGTTTACGAGGCTGCCGGGGACATCTACCGCCGGGCGGGAAACAGGCAGAAGGCGGTGGAGTGCTTTTTCCTGGCTGGCAACGACGAGCAGCTGCTCGCCTGTGAGCTGACCGGCCTTTGGGGGGAGACTTTTGGGCAGGTCAGCTATACCTCTCTGGCCCGCAGGGTGCTGCGGCGCTGCTCCCCGGAAACTCTGGCCCGTCACCCTGTCTCCATGCTGCGGCTGTGTCTGGCCTTGTTCGGCGGCGCGGATTTCCAGGCGTTCGAGCTTGCCCTGGAACAGAGCCGGGGGATCCTGGAACAACTGGGCGACCGGCAGTTGCTGGGCGAATGGCATCTTCTCGCCGCTTTCCAGAGCTTTCCCGACATTTCCCGTATGAAGGCGCAATACGAGAAGGCCGCCGCCCTGATGACCGCCCCCTCCGAACTCTTCAACGAGTGTGAGCCGTACATGTTCGGTACCACATCCATGTGGTATCTCTTCTACCGTACGCCGGGGAAGATGATGGAGACGGCGGAGGAGCTGCGGGACATGCTGGAGGTCTACGACCCCCTCACCGGCAATCATGGCGCAGGGGCATACGAGCTGTACATGGGGGAGGCCCTCAGTGTCCAGGGCCGCTTTGACGAGTCGGATATCTACGCCCACCGTGCGGCGCTGCTGTCCGAGCAGTGGCACAACGCCGCTGTGACCTATGGCGCGGCCCTGCTGCTGGGGATCAACGCCATCTACCAGTCAGACATGATCTCTCTGCAGAAGGCCATCGAATACCTGGAAACAAAGGCGCAGGCATACCCCTTCTTACAGCACACCGCCATCAACACCCAGATGGCCGAAACGGTCCGCACCTACCTGCTGGGCCTCATGATGGAGCCAGACCGCTCCGCAGCCTGGGCCAGGGGCTCGGCGGATGTGCTGGGTGACCTCACCTTCACTAATTTCATGGCCAAGACCAACCGTATCACCGACCTTATTTTGAAAAAAGAGTACAAGCGTGCCATCGCAAGCGTGGAGGCATCTCTCCAGCTGGACAGCCGCCTCATCTCCCTGTCCACCCGGAACTTTATGTGTACAGGTCTGGCGCTGTGCTACCTGGCAATGGGGGCGATCCCCAGGGCGGCGGAGTGGCTGGAAGAGTCCCTGTCCCTGACGGAGCAGGACAAAAATTATACCTTCCTGGCGTGTTTCAGAAAATATCTGTCGGTGTTGTTTCTCCTTCCGTCCATAAAGAAAAAGCATTCCAAGGCCATTGAAGAGATCAAGGCCCTGGAGATCCACTACACAAAAGCGGAGGAGAGCCGGATATTCGCCATGCTGGAAAAGTACCCGGACCAGATGACGGAACTCAGCGACCGGGAGCGGGAGGTGGCCCAGCTGGCGGCGGAGGGCCTGCGCAACAAGGAGATCGCCCAGCGGCTCTTCATTTCTGAAGAGACCGTGAAGAGCCACATCCGCAGCATTTTCAACAAGACGAACATCGACCGCCGGAGCAGGCTGGTGGACCTGCTGAAATAAAACTGAAAATCCCCCATTTGGGGGATGTGGACAGCATGGGGACTCTGTATGATAAGAACAGGGTCCCCATGCTGTTATTATATTCAGGAAGGAGGATGTACCATGGGCGTCACGGGAGTAACGCTCCAAGTGCTTCCCGACTATCAGCTCAGACTGTCTTTTCCCAATGGCAGCGAGGCGGTCATCAACATGAAGCAGCGGGTCCGCGCCATCCGATTCGGGCGGTTGTCCTCATCGGAACTGTTCCAAACAGCTCGTTTGGTAGACGATGAGGTGGTCTGGGACGACGGAACACACTGCGTCCGGGCCTCCATCAACGAACTGCTGGATTCCATGCAGATGGACAGATAAGGAGAGGGAAAGATGAAAAAACGACTGTTAAGCTTGCTGCTCGTACTGAGCCTGACGCTGTCGCTGCTGCCAGGCACCGCCATGGCCGCCGTAAGCGGCCTGCTGGACAACACGCCTGAGCAGAACCAGGACCTGCTTGAGCAGCTGGAGAACTTTAACGGCGAGAATTATGAGGAGGCCTATGACCTGCTGGACTCCCTGGGCCTTCTGGACCAGGACGGCGATCTGATCACCGATCAGGCCATCGTACTGGATGGGGAGGAATACACCCTGGAGGAGATCGAGGCCCTGCTGGATGACCCGGACACCGACCTGAGTCAGATCGGCTATGTGGACGGGCTGCCCATTGCTCTGGGCGACCTTGCCACCATCATCGCCATCGAGCGGGAGCTTCAGCGCATCCAGGAGACCTACTTCTCCGACCGGGTCTTTGAGGGGGAGGCCGTGGACAACCTGAACAGCCTGATGAACCAGCTCCAGAGCCAGGGTATCAGCCTGATGAGCGAAAACGCCGCGCTTCTTGCCGAGACAGGCAGCGGCACACGCATGGCAGACGTGAGCGGCTTTGGAAGCTGCGCGGCCGGCAATACGGTCAGCACCACCATAGCGGCCAAGGCGGGAGACACTCTCTCGGTGGACGTCTCCTATGCCCAGGGCCTGGCTAAACTGGATTCTGTTACGGTGACCCTGGGTGGTCAAAGCGTCACGCTGGACAGTGACACAATCAGCGGAGAACTGTCGTATTCCGCTACCGATGACGGGGATGTGACCCTGTCCGTCCAAGCGGGCAGCGCCTCGGCGGCCGGTTCCCATCTCTACGGCGACCTGACCGGCGCGGTGCATTTTACCAATCCCGCGGGCTTTGTGTTCCGGGACGGCAGCACCTATACCGACGCTTTTACCCTGAAGGTATACAGGAATGTGGCGATGCCCAATCTGTCTACCAACTATACGGGGCGGCAGCCGGATACCACACAGAATAATCTGGTACCGTATGACAGCAGCGTTGGCATTGATCTGATCCTGGATCAGGAGAATATCGTGACCCCGCTGAACAGCCTCATCGCTTTGCTGCAGGAGACCAATTCCAAAAATGAAGTTACTTCGGTAAGCTACAATATATCCATGAGAATCAGTCAGTATAACAGCAAAACGTATATTGATCCGAATAATCCATATGATCCCTTTCCCGATCGTGTGCCAATTAGTTATGCGGCGAATACCGGAAATGCTAGTCATGTCAAGGCTGAGCCCTCTGATATATCCATCACATCGATCTCACCGATAGAGCAAGACCCATATGATCCCAACAGCGTCACATGGGGCGGATACCCATATCATA
>DWXY01000001.1 GCA_019118935.1 Candidatus Oscillibacter pullicola | reverse complement strand
ATGGGCTCATTTAAGTGCTGGCCCATTGGCCTGGGAAACAGCCATGCTGATGGCTGGCAGATGCGCCCCCCCGTTCTCTTTTTGGTCTTGCCCAAAAAGAGAACGCGCCGCGCCCGGTGTAAGAGAAAAAGGCGCTTTGGTCGCAACTTTGCACATGCGTGCAAAGTTGCTGTACAGGGGTCGGCGTATCGGTGCAAGCGCCGATTTGGCTTGATCTTCGGGCACGCTATGCTCTTCTGCGAGTTTGCAACTGCCGTCCCGTGGCGGATGGTGCGGAGGTCGTCAGGGTGCAAGGACGCATTTGACCAGCTCCTCTTTCCGCGCGTTCCGCTTCGCTACGCGCTGCCCGGGCGTTCGTAGGAGCTGTTGCGTTAGCCCATGCTGCAACTCTCATCGACCACCGGCCAGCGGCAGCGAAAATCGGCGCAGCGTGTATCCCAGACTTCCCCGGGCCAAAGGTCTCCCCAAGGGCAGCACGTTTCCGTCCCTGACCGCCGCGAGGGACAGCCAACCTTTCCCCGCCGGCGGCAGGAGGTCTGCGCCTGCGCAGACCGACCCGCCGAACATTTTTTCTTTTCCACCGGGCGCGGCGCATTTTCTTTTTGATATCTCAAAAAGAAAATGGGGGGCGCATCCCCCGTGGAAACGGCCCCCTGCGGGAGCAGAAGTCCCGTGGCCGCCGGACGGCGGCCATTCATCCCCAGTGGGATGTCCCCCACACCAGATCATTCCCTTGCATAAGGAGGTTATCTCTATGCCAAGCAATCGAATCGGCCGGATCAACGAGGAGATCCAGCGGGAGCTGGCGGACCAGCTCCGCCGCCTGAAGGACCCCCGGGTCTCCCAGGTGGGCATGGTATCCATCACCCGGGTTGACACCACCAGCGACCTGCGGTATGCCCGGGTCTATATCAGCGTTCTGGACAAGGGCCAGGAGAAAGATGTGCTGAAGGGCCTGAAATCCGCCGCCGGCTTCCTGCGGCGGGAGCTGGGACGGGCCCTGCAGCTGCGGTACACGCCGGAGCTGCAGTTCATCGCCGACGACTCCATCCAGCACGGCGCCCATATCCTGGAGATCCTGCGCCAGGTGGAGCGGCAGGATGAGGCCAGGGGCGGCCCGGACGCCAGCGAAACGGAGGAGTGAATATGCTGACGGTCTCCCAGACCGCGGCGCTGCTGCGGACCTTTGACAATATTCTGATCCTCACTCATGTCCGCCCGGATGGGGACACGGTGGGCTGCGCCGCTGCCCTGTGCGCAGGGCTCCGGTCCTTGGGCAAAACAGCGTACCTGCTGCCCAATCCGGAGCTGACGGACACCACCGCTCCCTATTTCCGCCCCTACGAGGCGCCGGAGGGCTTCACGCCGGACAAGGTGGTGTCTACGGACATCGCCACAGTGGGCCTGTTCCCGGAGAACGCCAGGCCATATGCGGAGCGGGTGGATCTGGCCATCGACCACCATCCCTCCTTTGAGCAGTTCGGCCGGGAGAACATCGTCCGGCCGGAGGCCGCCGCGTGCGGAGAGCTGATCTACGACATTCTGTCTGATCTGGGCCCCATCACGCCGGAGATGGCCCTGCCGCTGTATGTGGCCGTCTCCACGGACACGGGCTGCTTTGCCTACGCCAACACCACCGCCCAGACCCATGCGGTGGCGGCGGCGCTGCTGCGGACCGGCATCGACTATCAGACCGTCAACAAGGTGTTCTTCCGCACCAAGAGCCGCAAGCGGATGCAGCTGGAGGCCGCCATTCTGAATGACTGCGCGTTCTACGACCGGGACCGGGTGGCAGTGCTGTCCGTGCCCCTCTCCCTGATGGCGCGGATCGGCGCCTCGGAGACGGATGCGGAGGACCTCTCCGCCCTGGGTCCCCAGATCGAGGGGGTGGACTGCGCCATCACCATGCGGGAGCTGCGGCCCGATGTGTGGAAGATGTCCCTGCGGACCGGTCCCCGGATCAACGCCACGGAGGCCTGCCGGCTGCTGGGCGGCGGCGGCCACGCGGCCGCAGCGGGCTGCACGGTGGAGGCCCCCTGGGCTGAGGCCAGGGAGCGAATCCTGGCTGCCGTGGCGCAGGTGGCGCCGGACTATCAGCGCTGATTGGGCCGCGTTCCGCTGCCCTTGAGGAGGTTTTTATGCCCAGTGGTATCCTGATTATCGACAAGCCCGCCGGTTGGACCAGCATGGACGTCTGCGCCAAGGTGCGGGGCATCTTCCACGAAAAGCGGGTGGGACACGGCGGGACGCTGGATCCCATGGCCACCGGGGTGCTGCCGGTCTTTGTGGGACAGGCCACCCGGGCGGTGGAGTTCGCGGAGAACGGCCAGAAGGAATATGTGGCCGGTCTGCGGCTCGGCCAGGTGACGGACACCCAGGATGTCACCGGCACCACGCTGGAGACCCGGCCCGTCACGGCGGACCGGGCAGCACTGGAAGCGCTGCTTCCCCGCTTTCTGGGAGAGCAGGACCAGCTCCCCCCTATGTACTCCGCCGTCAAGGTGGGCGGGCAGAAGCTCTATGACCTGGCCCGGAAGGGGCAGGTCGTGGAACGGAAGCCCCGCCGCATCACCATCTACGAGCTGGAGCTGCTGGCCCAGGAGAGCGGAACGGACTACCTGCTCCGCTGCCGCTGCTCCAAGGGCACCTACATCCGCACCCTCTGCCATGACATCGGCAGGCAGCTGGGCTGCGGCGGGACGCTGTACGCCCTCCGCCGCACCATGGCGGCCGGCTTCAGGCTGGACCAGGCGGTGGCGCTGGAGGCGGTCCAGGCGCAGGGCACGGCGCTCCTGCTGCCTACGGACAGCCTCTTCGCAGAGTACCCCGCCCTGCCCCTGACATCCGGCCTGCTGGAGAAACGGGTCCGCTGCGGCAATCCCATCACCCTGCCGGGCACACCGGACGGCATCTACCGCGTATACAGCCGGGACCGGCAGTTCCTGTGCCTGTCCCGGGCCGCGGGCGGGACGCTGACGTCCATCAAGAATTTCTTTGGAGCGTAAACCATGAAAGAACGAGTCATTGCCCTGGGCTTTTTTGACGGAGTCCACCTGGGGCACGGCGCCCTGCTGCGCCGGGCCGCTGAGGAGGCCGCCCTGCGGGGCTGCACCCCCGCGGTATTCACCTTTGACCGCCCGCCGAAGGAGGTGGTCACCGGCGTCCCCTGCCCCCTCATCAACTCCCCGGAGGACCGGCGGGACCTGGTGCGGCGGCTGTACGGCATCCAGGACGTGCTGATGGTCCCCTTTGACAACGAGATGATGACCACGCCCTGGGATGACTTTATCGTCCGGATCCTGGTGGGCCGCTACCACGCGGTCCATCTGGTGGCGGGGCACGACCACCACTTCGGCCACAGGAACCAGGGCACGCCGGAGCTGCTGGCGCAGAAGTGCGCCCAGCTGGGCCTGGGCTGCGACATCATTCCCAAGGTGGAGGTGGCAGGCATCACCGTCAGCTCCACCTACATCCGCCGGCTGGTGGAACTGGGGCAGATCAGCCGGGCCAACCGCTTCCTGGGCCATCCCCACACCCTGACGGGCACGGTCCGCCACGGCCGGGGCATCGGCTCCTCCCAGCTGTTCCCCACCGCCAACCTCGTCATTCCGCCCCATGTGCTGGTGCCCAGCCACGGGGTATACGCCACCCGGGCCACGCTGGAGGACGGCTCCTGCTACGCCGCCGTCACCAATGTGGGCACCCGCCCTACGGTTCAAAACGGCTCGGACATCACAGTGGAGGCCTGCCTCCTGGACTTCCAGGGGGACCTGTACGGCAAACAGCTGCGGCTGGAGTTTTACGAGCATCTGCGCCAGGAGGTGCGCTTCGACTCCCTGGACGCCCTGCGGGCCCAGATCCAGTCGGACGCAGACGCCACCCGGGCCTATTTCGCAGACGGGGCCCCCACCTTCCCCGCCCTTTGATCCTCTACGAAACAGCGCGGAGTCCGATGCCGGACTCCGCGCTGTTTTCAGATCAGCCACACCGTCAGCCACACCAGGCCGATCCCGGCGGCGCCCATCAGGGTGTAGACCGCCGGGGACAGATCCCGCCAGATCCGGCTGAACCGCCCATGGTCTCCGCCGGCATAGTTCCGCGCCACCCGGCGGGCCTCCTCCACCAGCTCCCGGGCGGTGACGCCCTCGCCGGCCGCATCGTTCCGCACGATGAAGATCGCCTGCTCAAAAAAACGCTGGTCCGGGGAGTCCACCACCACGACCCGTCTGGAAATGCCTTTCACCATCCGCTTTACGCCTCCTGCCTCTCACAGAATTTAGATGGTTCCATTTTGTCTCAGCGCGGGAAAATTTATACCGCCTCTCACACCTTTTTCACGCCGCTCTCCCGGCTGAGATACAGCACCTGGACCCCGCAGTCGTCCTGGAGATTCTCCCGCCGGACGCTCTCGCTGAGGATCAGCCCCGCCAGGGTCTGCGGGTCCTCTCCATCCCAGCCGGCCAGCAGGTTCTGGAGCCATTCGTCCCGGCCCGGGTCCGCCACCCCGTCGCTGACCATCACTGCAAAGCTTCCCGGCTCCAGCGTGGCCCGGGTCACATCCGGAGCCGCCGCCCCGCCCCGCAGGCCCGCAGGCAGGGTCCCGCCGGTGATCCGCCGGACAGTGCCCCCCTTCTTCACATAGCTGGGTGCCGCGCCGTATTTGAAGAAGGCCGCCTCCCCCGTCTCCGGCCGGCAGGTGATGAGATCAATGGTGGTGAAGCTGCCGGTCTCCGCGCCCCGCAGGGCCATGGCTGCGTTCAGGGTCTTCATGGCCGCCTCCGGCTCGATGCCCGCCTGCAAAAACTGCTCCAGCAGACGGCAGGTGAGGGCGGACTCCCGCCGGGCTGCCTCGCCGCTGCCCATGCCGTCCGCCAGCAGCAGGCACAGAAGGCCCCCCTCCGTGCGGAAGGAGACCACCGTATCCCCGCAGACCGTCTCCCCCTCCTTGGGCCGCAGGGCCGCGCCGATGCGGCAGAGATCCGCCTCCCCTGCTGTGGCACGGACCTCCCCTAAACCGGCGGCGGTGGCAGTCAGCAGCTCACTGAGCTGGGCATACTGGCCCCTGGCGCTGCGACGGGTCTCCTCCAGCTGCCGCCGGTACTGCCGCCGCAGCAGGAAGGCGGAGAGCTCCCCATTGACGGCGGTGAGAAAGTCCGGCAGATGGATGCACCGGTCCGCAAAGTAGCTGGGGAAGTCCTTGGCCAGCGCGCGGCCCCGCTCCAGCAGGAAGGGGGTGGCGTCGTTCAGGGCGTTAAAGGTGCCGGTGTACTCCTTCTGCCAGCAGAGCTCGCACAGGGCGCAGCCCCGGCACACCTTTTCCGCCGCCCGGTCGAAGACCACCGCCGGATTCTCCTCCGTGGACGCCGGAGCCGCCCGCCCCATGCTGTCGTACAGGGCCCGCAGGGCGGCCGCCATCCGGGTCAGCTGGGCGCGCATCCCCTCCAGCGCGGCGGGAAACTCCGGTGCCTCGCCCCGCATCACCCGCTTGCCGCCGAAGGCCCGGCCCGGCAGCATCAAAAACAGGACGGCTCCCACCGCGGCCTCCGGCAGCAGGGGCGTGGAGAGGCCCGCCGGCAGAGCGGCCAGGGCCGCCGCCCCCCAGAATGCCAGCGCCGCCCAGATCCGCCTTCCGCTGCTGCGGCTCCCGGCCAGAAGGCCCGCCAAACCATAGGCCGCCCCGAAGAGGACGCCGCCCCGGCCGGAGCAGAAGTCCGCCGCGAGACCCGCCCCCAGTCCGGCGGCTACCCCGGTCATGGCCCCCCGCTGATAGGCGGTGTAGGCCAGCAGCAGGCACAGCAGCGAACGGCCCACGGAGACGCCGGCCAGTTCCACGTCCACCAGCGCCAGCAGGATGGAGCCTGCCAGAAACAGCAGGCTGTCCGGCTCCGGCCGCTCCTCTCCCGCCTGCAGCAGGGGCTGATAGTACCATGCGGAGATGCCCACCAGGGCCGTCGCCGCCAGACAGGGCGCCAGGTTCCGCAGGGGGGACAGGGACTGGAGCACGTAGATGCCGCTCACCGCCAGGAACAGTCCCGCCCCTGCCAGGGGGTGAAACAGCGGCCCCTCCAGCAGCTTCAGCCCCTGAAAGGCCGCGGCGGTGGTGAAAATCAAAATGGCAGCGGCCAAAAAGGGCAGCGCACCGGAAAAGTCCAGAAACAGCACCGCCCCCACACCGGCGCCCAGCAGGGCGGCGATCCCCCCTGCCCCCGGCCCGCAGGCCGCCACGCATCCCAGGGCGAAGGGCGCGTAATCCCCCGGCGTCTGGGTGGCGGTCAGCGCCGCCGCCAGAAAGAATCGGATGCCCCAGGCCAGCAGCTGTGCCGGCTGGTGCCGGCTCCATATCATGTCCCTGTGCCCCACAGCTTGTCCCTCCTGTATTCCGCCGTGAAGTCCACGGCCTCTTTGGTTTTTTCCACCATTTTACAGGCTGTGTGGAAAAAATCCCGTCGGGAAAAGCAAGCCGCGCCATTTCCGGGCCGGATGCCCATAGTGGACTTTTGCGGCCGGATATGGTATGATAAACTATCATGTTTTCATTGGAAAGGACGGCCCGCCTTGAACATCGGCACGCTTACCATCAACTCCTCCCTGGCCCTGGCCCCCATGGCCGGGGTCACGGACGTCGCCTTCCGCCAGATCTGCGCGGAATTGGGCGCAGGATATACCATCACGGAGCTCATCTCCTCCAAGGCCCTGTGCTACCACGACAAGAAGACCCTGTCCCTGCTCCAGCAGTTTCCCGGAGAGCACCCGGCGGCGGTGCAGATCTTCGGCAGCGACCCGGTCTGCATGGCGGAGGCGGCCCAGATCGCCCTGGAGCACTCCGGGGCGGATGTGGTGGACCTGAACATGGGCTGCCCCATGGGCAAGATCGTGGGCAACGGCGACGGGGCCGCGCTGATGAAGGACCCGGAGAAGGCCGGCCGCATCATGGAGGCGGTGGTGAAAGCCGTCTCCGTGCCGGTGACCGCCAAGTTCCGCCGGGGCTGGGACATGGGCAGCTGCAACTGCGTGGAGTTCGCCCGAATCCTGGAGCAGGCGGGGGCCTCCGCCGTGGCGGTCCACGGCCGGACCCGGGCCCAGGTGTACAGCGGCCAGGCGGACTGGACCTGCATCCGGGCGGTGAAGGAGGCCGTGTCCATCCCGGTGATCGCCAACGGCGACATCTGGAAGCCGGAGGACGCGGTCCGCATCCTCCAGCACACCAAGGCGGACATGGCCATGATCGGCCGTGGGTGCTTCGGCAATCCCTGGCTGTTCCAGCAGGCCAAGGCCGCGCTGGAGGGCAGGCCCATTCCGCCCCTGCCGCCGCTTGCGGAGCGGTGCGACACGGCGGTGCGGCAGTTCGAGCTGGCGGCCGCGGCCAAGGGCGAGCGGGTGGCCGTGCTGGAGGCCCGCCGCCACTACTGCTGGTATCTGAAGGGCGTGCCCCACTCCGGCTACTACAAGGAACAGATTGTGCAGATGAACACCCTGGAAGACGTGTATCGGGTGACGAAAGGGATCAAAAGGGATTTGAGATGAACGAGCAATCGCGGGAACAGCAGCTGGTCTCCGCCGCCCGGGACGGGGATATGGACGCCTTCGAGGCGCTGGTCCATCTGTATGAGAAACGGGTGTTCGCCCTGACGCTGCGGATGTGCGGGAATCCCGAAGACGCCGCCGAGGCCGCCCAGGAGGCGTTTCTCGCCGCCTGGCAGGGGCTGGCGTTTTTCCGGGGGGACGCCAGCTTCTCCACCTGGCTGTACCGGCTGGTGTCCAACGCCTGCGTGGACCTGCTGCGGCGGGAGGGCCGCCGCCGGGCCTCGGCGGGACCCTCCCTGGATGACGAGGAGCTGAATCTGGACGTGCCGGATCCGGCGCCCTCCCCCCAGGACGCGGCGGAGCGGCAGGAGCTGCGGGAGGAGATCGAGCGGGGCCTCTCCGCCCTCTCGCCGGAGCACCGGGAGGTGCTGATCCTCCGGGAGATCCACCAGCTGCGCTATGACGAAATCGCGGACTCCCTCTCCCTGGATGTGGGCACCGTGAAATCCCGGATCAGCCGGGCCCGGAAACAGCTGCGGAATTTTTTGCTGAAAAGCGGGAACTTTTCTCCGCCGCCTGCGTCTAAAGGGACAGAAAAGGAGGGCTGACAATGACATACTGCGAGGAGTTTGCGGCCCTGCTGGACCCCTATATCGACGGAGACCTCTCCCCGGCGGAAACCGCCCGGGTGCGGGAGCATCTGCGCACCTGCGACGGCTGCCGGGCCTATGTCCAGGCCGCGCTGGCCATGCGGGACGCGTTTCCCGAAGAGGAGGACACCCCAGTGCCGGACGGCTTTGCCGCAGGCGTGATGGCCGCCATCCGGGCGGACGCCGCCCCCCGGAAGCGCCGGAGGCCCCGGTGGGCAAAGACGCTGCTGCCCCTGGCCGCCTGCTGTGCCATCGTGGTGCTGGCCGTCTCCGGCCTGCCCCGCCCCAGCGACACCGCCGTGGCGGACAATCTGGAATCCCAGGCAGAGATTGCGGCCCCGGCAGAGGCCGCCGCGCCCGACGCGGACAGCTCTGAGGAGGACACCGCCGCCACGGCCTATGCCGCCCAGTCCGGCGAGGACACGGCAGACGTCCCGGATTCCACTGTAACCGCCACTGATCTGCCGAAGACAGACGCCGCTGCGCCCCACGCCCAGGAGCAGCCCTCCCTCACCACCGATCCCAAAATCAGCATCGTGCCCCGGGAGGGGACTTCCGCCGAAGAAGTTGTGCCGGAGACGGCACCGGCCACCTTTGCAGTCCAATCTCCCAGCCTGACGCTGACGGCGGAGGAGGCCGGAAACCTGCTGGACAGCTATACGCCCGCCTCTGAATCGGACGGGGCTCTGGTCTACGAACTGACCGCCGCCGAGTACACCACTCTGCTGCAGCAGCTGGAACAGCAGGGGCTGGTTGTCGCAGGCGCCGCCACCGCAGAGGAGGCGGAGGCCGCCGGGACCGTTCTGGTCCATGTGATCCCCGGTTGAAAAAGCAGGAGGGACGCCGCAAAAAATTGCGGCGTCCCTCTTCCCTTTTTTGAAAACTTGTGATATAGTATCTCCTTGACAGGTGCCATCTCCCTGTCCAAGCGCCCGGCACCGGGCGTTCGTTCGGCGGTCTTCGTCAACCGCCGTTCTCTAAACAAAAAAATGGAGGTTGCCCGTACCTTGCCACGGGCATTTTGCTGCGGTTTCGTATCAAAGGCCTCCGACATCATCCAAGGAGGTCTTTCTTTTATGTCCAAACCCAGATTCACCACACGGCAGATGGCCGCTGCCGGCATCATCGCCGCCATTTACGCCGCCCTGACGCTGCTGCTGCCCATTCCCCAGTACGGCGGCATCCAGTTCCGGGTGGCGGAGGCCATGACGGTCCTGCCCTTCCTGTTCCCGGAGGCCATTCCCGGCCTTACCGTCGGCTGTTTCCTGGCCAACCTTCTGGGCTCCCCCATTCCTCTGGACTGGATCGTGGGCACGGCGGCTACCCTGCTGGCTGCGCTCTGGACGTCGAAGCTCCGCCACAGGGCGCTGGCGCCCCTGCCGCCGGTGATCTGCAACATGGTGCTGGTAGGTGCGGAGATCGCCTGGTTTTCCACCCAGGAGGGTGCCGCCTTCTGGCCCGCGTTCGCCTTCAACGCCCTGACCGTGGGCATCGGCGAGGCCGCCGCCTGTTTCATTCTGGGCTCCCTGCTGCTGCGGGTTCTGCCCAGAGTTCCCGCCCTGAAGGGCCGGATGGCCCCTTCCCGGGTCTGATGGCTGCTCTGCGCAAAAAAGAGAAGTCCCGCGTCCGTTGGACGCGGGACTTCTTTTTACTTGGCGGTGAACTCGTCCTTTCCGGCGCCGCACAGGGGGCACACCCAGTCGGCGGGCAGGTCCTCCCACTTGGTGCCGGGGGCGATGCCGTTGTCCGGATCGCCGGCGGCCTCGTCATACACATAGCCGCAGAGATCGCATTCGTACTGTTTCATTTTAATGATCCTCCTTCTGTTATAAACTGGCGATACACGCCTGGATTCCGATGGAGACAGTGCTTACTTCAGCTTCTTCCGGATGGCCGCCTTGACCTCCGGCGACAGCAGCCGGCCGGCGGCCCGCAACGGCAGCGGCGGCAGGCGGCAGAACTCCCGGCGCACCTGGTCAAAGGGCTCCAGAGCGTAGGCGGCGAAGAACGCCATCCGCTCCGGCGGCAGGGGAATGGGGGACGCCAGCCGGGGATTTCCGGCAATGGCCCGCTCCGGCGGGAAGGGCTGCTTGGCCAGCGGGAGCTGGTCAAAGATGTGGCTGCCGTGGGGGGTGTTCACCAGCAGCAGGCTGATTCCTTTCTCCTGCTGGTCCGGCAGCTCGTCCGGCCGCAGGCCCCAGAAATCCCCCAGTGTCAGATCGCCCGCCCGGGTCATGGAGGCGTAGGGACAGCGGTAGCAGCTGGGCCGCAGGAACAGCGCCCGGCCGAAGGCCCGGCCGTACTCCGTGCGGAACAGCGGCGCGGTGTCCACGGTGCCGTCGCCGTAGACCGCAGTGAAATGGCTGTCCCTCCATCCGGCGACCTTGTTGCGGAAACGGACCGCCTGCAGCGGCTGCTGCCGGCGCGCCTCCAGGCTCCGGGCCATGTCCTCCCACACGCCGGGAGAGGGCACGCCATGGCACACCAGGTCGCAGGTGGTCAGATTCTCCGGCCGGCCGCCCAGATAGCGGTACAGCCCGTCCACCTGGCAGGGTGTGCCGGAAAACAGCACCGGCCGCTGGTCCAGCCAGCGCCGCACCTCCCGGAAGACACCCTCCAGATCGCTCTGGACGTACTTGGCGCCCCGCAGGCGCCACAGCTCCTCCTTGCGGAAGCAGGCGGTGTGCCGCAGGTGCTGGCTGCCGTCAAAGGCGGCGCCGAAGACCACGCCGCCGCTCTCCAGAATGTACTCCGCCAGCAGGGTGAACACGCCGCCCGAGGTGGAGTCTCTCCGAATCTCGTCGTTTCTATTCCAGGCCGCGAATACGGCGGGCATGGAGCTCTGGGGCCGCTCCCGCAGAACGGGGCACACCGCTGTGCAGTGCCCGCAGCGCACACAGGCCGCTCCGTCGATCACCGGATAGGCGAAGCCCTCCCGGTCCCGCTCCATGGTGATGGCGTCCTTGGGGCAGCCGCTGGCGCAGGCCGTGCAGCCGGTGCAGCGGGTGTGGTCCGCCAGGCGGGGCAGGGGCCGCTCCTCCGCCTTGGCAGGCGCCTCCTCCGGCGTATGGGGCCGGTCCTCCAGGGCGCAGCGCAGATAGTCCAGGGACAGCTTCCGCTCCCGGCCGAGCCGCTCCTCCACCGCCGCCCAGTCGATGGGCGCCGTCAGGTCCGCGGTGTCTCCCTTACCGATGATCCGCTCTCCCAGTCCCAGGCGGCTCAGCAGACTGAAGGTCCGGGAGCTCTCCGGCGCCGCCATCTCTGCCGGTGCCGCCGCCGTGAAGAAGGGCTTCTGGAACTGGACGGAGAACACCGTCCCGTGGAAGGAGTTGGTGCACACATAGGCGGCATCCCGGAACAGGCCCAGGAACTCCGCCGGACCGGCGCTGAGGATGCAGCGCGCCTTGGGGTGGACCTTCTGGCGCACGCCGCACAGCTGCACCACCGGCAGCCCCGTCTCCTCCGCCAGGCGGCGGATATAGGGCGCCAGGGCACCGGGGCGGCTGATGCAGTAGCAGAGGATATAACCCTGGCCCGCGCCTCCGTCCCTGGCCGCGTCCGCCCAATCCGTTCTCTCCAGCAGTAGCGTGGGGTCCAGCACCACCGGCACGTCCTTTCCGGTGATGTCCCGGACAATGGCCTGCCCCTGCCGCTCCCGGACGGACAGGTGGGAGAAGGACTCCAGATAGGTCCGCAGCTCCTCCTCCATGCCGTCCGGGATGCGGGGGATGCCGAAGGAGGGGGCGTAGGCGATCTTCCGCCTGTGGGAGAAGGCCCCGAAGAACACCGGGTCGAACCGGCCGTCGGGGAAGATCTTCGGGTTCCAGATCTGGTCGCTGCCGGAGAGCAGCACATCGTAGGGCAGCTCCGCCTGCCGCAGCTCCTCCAGGCTCTGGTACCGGCGGCCGGAGATGTTCAGATTCTCCCGGGAAAAGGCCTCGAACCGCTCATACCGGGCCTTCAGCGGGCCGTAGTGCAGGGCGGTGTGGGCGTCATGGGCGGCGCTTCCCAGGCCGGTGGGCCGCTGGAACAGGGCGTTGTCCTGGTTCACGTAGTAGTCGATGATCTCGCATTCGCTCCCCAGGGACGCCACCGCCCGCTCCGTGGCGTAGGCCTGCAGCATGGCGCCGTAGTGATGGATATGGTAAAAGGTCAGCAGTCCTGTTTTCACCAAGCGTCTTCCTTTCCGCAGTCCGGATCTCCCGCCGGGCGGGTCACTGTCTGTCCAGAATGGCGTCGGCGTCCCGGGGTGCCAGAAGGTCGTCCTCCGCCACCCAGTCCGCCACATCCACCACGTCGAACGCCGTGGCGGTCCGGCGGATCACCACCTCTTTCAGCCCGGCGTTGATGACCAGCCGCCGGCACATGGAGCAGGAGGTGGCGTCCCCCAGCAGCTCGCCGGTCCGGGCATCCCGGCCCACCAGGTACAGCGTGCCGCCCACCATGTCCCGCCGGGAGGCGGAGATGATGGCGTTGGCCTCCGCATGGACGCTGCGGCACAGCTCGTACCGCTCCCCCCGGGGGACCTGCATGGCCTCCCGGGAGCAGTAGCCCAGATCCACGCAGTTGGCCCGCCCCCGGGGCGCGCCGTTGTAGCCGGTGGAGATGATCTCGTCGTTTTTCACGATGATGGCCCCATAGACCCGGCGCAGGCAGGTGGCCCGCTCCAGAACGGTCTGGGCGATATCCAGGTAGTAGTTGGCTTTGCTGATCCGGTCCATGGGAAACACCTCTTTCTATCGAGTTCCTCTATTGTATCATGACGCCGCCGCAGTTTGCAAGAACTCTCCCCGCTCTGGAAGGGATTTCTGCTGGAAGTCATCCCAGGGGGCGCCGGAGCCCGTCCTCCAGCCCCGCCCGCACGGCGATCATCTCCGCCGCCACGGAGACGGCGATCTCCTCCGGCGTCTGGGCGCCGATGGCCAGGCCGATGGGCGCGTGAAGGCGGGCGTACTCCTCCTCCGTGAACCCCGCTTCCATCAGCCGCTCCCGGCACAGGGCCAGCTTCCGTTTGGAGCCGATGCAGCCCAGGTATTTGGCGCCGCTGCGCAGCACCTGGGCCAGCACCTCGTAGTCCGCCTGATGCCCCCGGGTCATCACCACCACATAGTCCTCCGGCGTCACCGTCACCTGTTCGGACAGCCGGGTGAAGTCCCCGCAGAGGGTCTTCTCCGCTTTGGGGAACAGCGCCGGGTCCGCGAATTCCGGGCGATCGTCGTACACCACGGGCCGGAAGCCCAGGGAAGCCAGCACCGGCACCAGGGCCTGGGACACATGTCCGCCGCCGAAGAGATAGGTCCGCCCGGCCTTCACCGCCGGGATGGACAGCCACCCCCGGTCAAAGACCGCCTGATTCCCGCACAGGAGCTCCAGATCCTCCGGCGGGATGTCCAGATGGCGGGGTCCGGTCCGGTCCGCCAGACCCATGGCCGTCACCCGCTCCCCCTCGATCCGCCGCAGGAGCCAGGTGTCCCGGTTTCCGCCGTCCGCCTCGATCAGGTCCCGCAGAACGGCGATGATCCGCTGCTCTCCTGCGGGGAGGTACTGGAACTGCACCGTCACCCCGCCGCCGCAGACCATGCCCAGGCTGGCGGCGTCTCCCAGGGCGAAGCGGAACTGCCGCAGGGCGTCGCCCCCCCGCTCCAGCAGCTCCGCCGCCAGACGCTGGCACTCGAACTCCACATTGCCGCCGCCGATGGTGCCGGCGATCCCGCCGCCGGGGAACACCGCCATCATGGCCCCGGCCCCCCGGGGGGTGGAGCCGTCGGACGCGGCGATGCTCACCAGCTCCACCGGACGCCCCTCTTCCAGGGCGTGGACAATCTCTCTGAAAAATTCCCGCATATCAGCCGATTCCTCCGTTCACGGCGCCCAGGATCAGGACCAGTACCGTCACGCCGCAGTACACATATTTTGCCGTCGGGTAAAACCAGCGGCCCAGGGGCCGCCGCCGGGCCAGATTCACCTGGGCCAGGCAGTCCTCTTTTTTCAGCACCCAGTAGAAGAACACCCCCGCCAGCAGCGCGCCGATGGGGCAGGCGTAGATGGAGCAGACGTCCATCCAGCCGGAGACGATGCCCTGGATGCACAGTCCCACCGCCAGACCCACGGCGCCGATCACCGCCACAGCCGTCCCCCGGCTGAGGTGCAGCTTCTCCTGCAGAGTGGCGGTGGGGGCCTCGAACAGGTTCACCAGGGACGTCACCCCGGCGAACAGCGCCGCCACAAAGAACACCGCCATGAGGATCCGGCCTCCCGGCATCTCCCGGAACAGGTTGGGCAGGTAGATGAACATGAGGCCGGGGCCGCTCTGGGTCAGGGTCTCCCCCGCGGTGGCCATGGCCGGAATGATGACCAGAGCGGACAGGAGCGCCGCCATGGTGTCGAAAAACGCCACTGTCCGGGCGGACTCCGGCACATCCGCCTCTTTGGAGAGGTAGGAGCCGTAGATCAGCGTGCCGTTCCCCGCCACGGACAGGGAGAAAAACGCCTGTCCCAGGGCGTAGACCCACACCATGGGATCCAGCAGCCCCTCCGGCTTCAAGACAAAGAGATAGCGGTAGCCGTCCGCCGCGCCGGGCAGGGTGGCAATGTAGATGGCCAGCCCCACGAACAGGCAGAAGAACAGGGGCATCATCACCTTGTTGGCCCGCTCGATGCCGCCGCCGATCCCAAGCGCCATGATGAGCAGCGTGCCCGCCATGGCGGCCACCTGCCAGCCGGTGTTGCCCCAGGAGGAGGCCGCGGTGTTGAAATAGGCGGTGAAGGCCTCCACGCCCCGGTTCTCCAGCGCGGCGCCGGTAAAGGATGCCACGGCGTACTTCAAAATCCAGCCCACCACCACGGAATAGCCGATGGCCATGGCCAGGGAGCCCGCCACCGGGATGAGGCCCAGGGCCTCGCCCCAGCCCCGCCGGCCCGTGCGCCGCTCCGCCGCCGTGCCGAAGGCCGCCACAGGCCCGCCGGCCGCCGCCCGGCCGAAGGCCATCTCGCCGATGACGCCGGTGGAGGCGATCAGCACCACAAAGATCACATAGGGGATCAGGAAAGTGGCCCCGCCGTAGGCGGACATCCGGGAGGGAAACAGCCAGATGTTCCCCATCCCCACCGCGGAGCCGATGCAGGCCAGCTTGAATCCCCACCGGGACCGGAAGCTGTCCCGTTTTGTCTGTTCCATGACTTCTTCCTCTCTTCTCCCAAAACTGCGGCAGCCGTCCGCCGCGGGGCGCTGTCAGACGGTGCCCCGCTTTTGCAGCTCCTCGCCCAGCAGACGCACTGCCTGGTCCAGATAGAACTGGAGCGGCTGGGATTCCCCCACGGCCAGCCGGATGCTGCACCGCTGAGAGGGCAGCAGGATCTTCACCGCCTCGCTGCCGCCGATGGCCTCCGCCATCCGGGGAGAGACCTCCCCCAGCAGGCCGTTGGGCGTCAGCACGCCGATGGGCCCCAGCAGGATATCCGCCCGCCGGGCGTTGAACACCACGGCGTTCTCGCCGGTGGCGCCGTCGTCCGCCCCCGCCCGCAGCATAGCGGCGGTGGCCAGGGAGTTGGTCCCCAGCGCCCGCACATGGAGGCGGGGCCACTTTTTCTTCACGGCCTCCACCAGGCCCCGGCCCATGCCGCCGCCCTGGCCATCCACCACGGCCACCAGCAGTTCCTCACGCATCATTCTCTCCATTCCTCCGTTTTCAGATCTCCCTTTCAGCATACCCATTCCGCCCTCGGTTGTCAACTTCTTCCGCAGCGTCCGCCGCGCCTTGCAGAGCGCCTGTGCCCACCCTTGTATTTTTTCCGCACGGCCGCTACAATGGGAGGCGCATCACCGTCTCAAAAAAATTTTGGAAATGTTGAAGAAATCCGGCCCGCAGTCCCGTATGATAGATGTCGGACGACAAAAGGAGGTGGCGGCACGGCGTGAACAAACTGACAAACGCGTCCTTTTCCCAGCTGGTGGTCCAGTATGAGCGGCTGGTCTACACGGTCTGCTTCCAGCTGGTGCGGGACGCCGCCGCGGCCGAGGACCTGACCCAGGAGGCCTTCCTCTCCGCCTACCTCCACCGGGACGCCATCCCTCCCGGCTATGAGCGGCAGTGGCTGTGCCGTGTGGCCGCCAACAAGGCCAAGGACTACTTACAGAGCGCCTATCAGCGCCACACCCTGCTGCCGGGAGAGGAGAACATCCCGCCGGGACTGTCTCCCCCTGCGGAGGAGACGGTCCTGCGCCGGTCGGCCGCGGCTGAAATCCGGGACCTGATCCTTCACATGCGAGAGCCCTATCAGCCGGTGTGCCGGCTGTGCCTGCTGGAGGAGAAGACGCCGGAGGAGGCGGCCCTGGCGCTGGGCCGGCCGGTGAAAACGATCCATACACAGCTGTCCCGGGGCAAGCGGATGCTCCGGGAGGCATTGGAAAGGAGTGGGAACGATGACATGCTTTCGCCCTGACGGGCATTTGACGGACGCGGCGCTGACCGCCCTTGTCCGGGGAGACGGCCTGGAGGAGCTGGACCGTCTGGAGCTGGCGGAACATCTGGCCTACTGCGACCAGTGCCTCCAGCGGTACACAGAGCTGCTGTCGGAGGGGGCGCTGCTGACCCCCGCCCGCTCCTGCCGGGAGAGCCTGCGGCGCCGGATCCGGCAGCGGGCCGTTCAGCTGGGCGTCAGCCGGTACGCCACGGCCGCGGCGGCGGTGGCCCTGGCCCTGACGCTGCTGTGGGGCAGCGGAAACCTGTCCGGGCGGGTAGATTCCACCGCGCCCTCGCTTCTGGAGCGGGCCGGCACTGCCCTGACGGAGTGGACCGACGCCTGGCCCCAGGCGTGGGAGGAGGCCCTCTCCGGCTTCTCCGGCCTATTTGACGATTTCGGCGTCTCGCCGCGGAATGATCTGACACAAGGAGGTACACACCCATGACCCATCGAAATGGATTCCTGCTCTTCATCTCTTCCTGCCTCTCCGGCTGCGGACAGATGTACCAGGGCTATATGAAGCGGGGCCTGTCCCTGCTGCTGGCCTTTTGCCTCGTGATTTTCGTCTCCACCTATTTTTATCTGGGTACGCTGGCGCTGTTCCTGCCGGTGGTCTGGCTGTACGCCTTCTTCGACAGCTACGCGCTCCGGAGCCAGCTGGCCGCCGGCACCGCGCCGGAGGACGCCTTCCTCTTCGGCCTGGACGACATGGACAGCCAGCGTCTGGGTGCATTGCTGCGCAAGCGTCACAGCCTCATCGGCTGGGGACTGGTGGCGGTTGGCGCCTATATGCTCTACGACATGCTGCTGGACCAGCTGGGCGGGCTCTTCTTCGGTTGGTTCGGGGAATGGCTTTACGGTCTGCTGCGCTATGGCCTGCCCCGCCTGGTCATCACCGTGCTGGTGATCCTGCTGGGCCTGTGGTTCATCCGGGGGCCCAGGGGCAAGGCGTCCATTGATGACGACATCCCCCCCTTCGCGCCGCCCGCCTCCAGCGCCGCCGGGGCTTCCGCGGCTGATCCGGCGGAGGCCGCTGCGGGAGACGCTGCATCGGAGCGCTCCGCTGCGGTGAACGCCCCGGAGGGAGAGGAGGCCCGCCGTGATGAACAGCCCTGAACAGACGCCGGAATCCCGTCCGGCCCGGGAGCGCCGGGTGGGCACCTTCACCTTCGGCGCCGTGCTGGTGATCTGCGGCGTGCTGATGCTGGTGAGCATGTTCTTCCCCTCCCTGGATCTGACCCTGGCCCTGCAGCTCTCGCCGCTGATCCTGGTCTGCCTGGGCGTGGAGGTGCTGCTGGCCAGCCGCTCCGGCGGGAAGATCCGCTACGACTGGGTGGGCATGGTGCTGTGCTTCGTCCTGGTCACCGCGGCGCTGGTGTTCTTCGGCATCGCCTGGTGCCTGGTGCACCACCCGGAGGCCGTCATCCACTACTGATGCGGGTCTGTGAAGGCCCCGGTGCATTGGCACCGGGGCCTTACCGTTTCTTCTTGGTTTTCCCGGGAAAATCCGGTATAATGGAGGAAACACCTGCCGCAGAAAGGAAGAATCCCCATGCCCGATTCGTTTGAAATGCGCCCCATCGCCCGCATCCGCAGCGACTTCGGCTCCAAGTTCGGCGTCCCCCGCCAGAGCGGTCTGGTGGACGCGCTGGAGGCCGCCGTGGTGTTCGAGGAGCCCTACCGCAATCCTGACGCCCTGCGGGGGCTGGAGGGCTTCTCCCACATCTGGCTGATCTGGGCCTTTCACCAGTCCCAGCGGACGGAGTGGTCCCCCACGGTCCGGCCGCCCCGGCTGGGGGGCAATCAGCGGGTGGGGGTCTTCGCCAGCCGCTCCCCCTTCCGGCCCAATCCCATCGGCCTCTCCTCCGTGCGGCTGGACCGCATTGCGCACACGGACGCCCTGGGCCCGGTGCTCCATGTCCGGGGCGCGGACCTGGTGGACGGCACCCCCATCCTGGACATCAAGCCCTACCTCCCCTATGGGGACTGCCACCCGGAGGCCACCGGCGGCTTTGCCAGCGAGCCGGCGCGCCCCACGCTGGAGGTGGAGATCCCCCCCGTCCTGCTGGAGCGGCTGTCCCCGGACCGGCGGGAGGCCCTGCGGGATGTGCTGGCTCTGGACCCCCGTCCCCGGTATCAGCAGGACCCGGAGCGGGTGTACGGCTTTCTCTTCGCCGGACGGGAGGTCAGATTCACCGTGGATGGAGACCGCCTGCGGGTCGTAGACATCGAATGAACGCAGGGCGCCCCGGGACATTTCCCGGGGCGCCTGTCTTTTTCGGATGCTCAGCGCATGGCCAGCGTCACGTCGCCGGTCACCGCCAGCTCGCCGTGGTTGTAGACCTCGGCGGAGCAGGTGGCGATGGCCTTCTCCACCCGCTCGGAAGCCATCTTGGCGTGGATCTCGATGGTATCTCCCGGCAGGATCTTCTTCAGAAACCGCACGTTATTGATCCCCAGGAACAGGGGGATCTTCCCTGCATACCGCTCCGCGGACAACAGCAGGATATCCGCCGTCTGGGCCATGCACTCCACAGAGTACACGCCGGGCAGCACCGGCTCACCGGGGAAGTGGCCCTTGAAAATCTCCCGGGCCGGGTCCACGAAAAACGTGGTCACGATGTGGTCGCCCGCCTCCATTTCCTCCACGGTGTCCACCAGCAGCATGGGGTCCCGGTGGGGGATGATGGCCTTGATCTCTTCTTTGGAAAGCTTCATGATAGTGGTTCCTCTCTTTCGCGCAAAACGCTCCGTATGTAAGCCGCGCCGGGTCGTCGGCAGGTCCGCCTGGACAGCGGCGCGGCTCTGCCTCTTTTTATTGTACTGCCGGCAGGGCAAAATGCAAGAGATAATTTGCGCTCCGGATGCAAAAGAGAGCCGCCCGGGAGGGCGGTTCTCTCATTTTCCCGATGGAATGCCTTACTTCGCAGCCTTGGCGGCCTTAATGGCCTCGATCAGCATGGGGGTGACCTTGAACAGGTCGCCGCAGATGCCGTAGTCCGCGATCTCGAAGATGGGAGCGGTGTCGTTCTTGTTCACCGCGATGATGCACTCGCTGTCCTGCATACCGGCCTTGTGCTGGATGGCGCCGGAGATGCCCAGAGCGATGTACACCTTGGGATGCACGGTCTTGCCGGTCTGGCCCACCTGATGGTCGGCAGACAGCCAGCCGCTGTCGATGGTGGCACGAGAGCCGCCCACGACGCCGCCCAGGACGTCCGCCAACTCCTCCGCCAGCTTGATGCCGCCCTCGACATCCTTGCTGATGCCGCGGCCCACGGACACGATGTAGTCGGCGCCGATCAGGTCCACCAGCTTCTTGGCGGCCTTCACGACCTCCACAACCTCGGTGTTCAGGTCGCTCTCGCTCAGCTCGAAGGCGGGCTTCACGATCTCGCACGCATCCGCCTTGGCCTGGTCGAAGGCGTTCTTCTTCATGACGCCGGGACGCACCGTGGCCATGCAGGGACGGAACCGGGGGCAGATGATGGTGGCCATCAGGTGGCCGCCGAAGGCCGGACGGGTCATCTTCAGGTTCCGGTCCTCCATATCCCACTTCTGGCTGTCCACGTCCAGAGTGGAGGACTCACGCAGGAACTGGATGTAGTTGGCCACATCCACGTCCAGGTGGGTGCAGTCGGCGCACAGGCCCGTGTGCAGGCGAGCCGCGCAGCGGGGGCCCAGATCACGGCCGATGTTGGTGGCGCCGATCAGGAACGCCTCGGGCTTCAGATCCTCGATGACGTCGCAGATGACCTTGGCATAGGCGTCGGTGTTGTAGACAGCCAGCAGGGGGTGCTCGCAGACCAGCACCTTGTCGGCGCCGTAGCCGCCCAGCTCCTTGGCGGCGGACTCGATGCCCTCGCCGCCCAGCAGCAGGCCGCATAGGTTCACGCCCAGCTCGTCCGCTAGGTCGCGGCCCTTGGAGATCAGCTCAAAGTCGGTGGGCATCAGCTTGCCCTCACGCTGCTCGCAGAAGACCCACACATCCTTGAAAGCAGCGATGTCAGCACTGTTGAAATTGGACATTGTTCAAATACTCCCTTCTCAGATGATGTGCTTGGCGGCCAGAATGGAAGCCAGCTCCTCGCAGGTCTCTTTGCCAGCGCCCTCCAGCATCTTGCCGGCGCCCTTCTGGGGCGGGGTGAAGCTCTTGAAGATGTTGGTGGGAGAGCCCTTCAGGCCGATGGTGGTGGCGTCGATCAGGGGATGATCCTTCAGCTTCTCATAGTCGAAGGTCTCCAGCGGCTTGTTGTAGGTGGCATAGATGCCGTCGATGCTCATGTAGCGGGGATTGTTCAGCTCCTTGATGCAGGTGATCAGGCAGGGGGTCTTGACCTTGATGGTCATGTAGCCGTCCTCCAGCATCCGTTTGACGGTGATGGTGTTGCCGTCCTTCTGGATGTCGGCGGCGTAGGTCACCTGGGGCAGGTGCAGCTTCTCAGCGATCTGGGGGCCAACCTGAGCGGTATCGCCGTCGATGGCCTGCCGGCCGCACATGACGATGTCGTCCTCCTCCACGCCGATGGTGGAGATGGCGGCGGCCAGGATCTGGGAGGTGGCGTATGTATCGGAACCGCCGAACTCACGGGCGGACACCAGCACGCCCTCGTCCGCACCCATGGCCATCAGCTCCCGCAGCATGCCGGCGGCGGGGGGCGGGCCCATGGTGACGACCATGACCTTGCAGCCGGTGGCGTCCTTCAGCTTCAGGGCGGCCTCCACGGCGTTCATGTCGTCGGGGTTGGTGATGGTCTGCATGGAGGCACGGTTCAGGGTGCCGTCCGGGTTCACCGCCACCTTGCCGGAGGTGTCGGGGACCTGCTTGACGCAAACAATGATCTTCATAATTCGTTCTTCCTCCTCTTACAGGCCGATATTGCCGGAGATGACCACGCGCTGGATCTCGCTGGTGCCCTCGTAGATCTCGGTGATCTTGGCATCGCGCATCATGCGCTCCAGGGGATAGTCCTTGGTGTAGCCGTAGCCGCCGAACATCTGCAGCGCCTTGGTGGTGGTCTGCATGGCGTGCTCGGAGCAGAACAGCTTGGCCATGGCGGCCTCCTTGGTGAAGCGCTTGCCCTCGCCCTTCAGCACGGCGGCCTGATAGGTCAGCAGCCGGCCGGCCTCAGAGCGCATGGCCATGTCGGCGAAGGTGAACTGGGTGTTCTGGAACTTGCTGATGGGCTTGCCGAACTGGACACGGCCCTTGGTATAGGCCATGGCCTCTTCCATGGCGCCCTCGGCGATGCCCAGAGCCTGGGCCGCGATGCCGATGCGGCCGCCGTCCAGGGTCTGCATGGCGATCTTGAAGCCCTTGCCCTCCTGGCCCAGCAGGTTCTCCTTGGGGACGATGCAGTCGGTGAACACGATCTCGGCGGTGGGGGAGCCGTGCAGGCCCATCTTCTCCTCGTGCTTGCCCACGGAGAAGCCGGGGAAGCTGCTCTCCACGATGAAGGCGGAGATGCCGCGGGTGCCCTTGGTCTTGTCGGTCATGGCGAAGACCACGAACACGTCGGCCACATAGCCGTTGGTGATGAAGATCTTGGAGCCGTTGAGGACGTAGTGGTCACCGTCCAGCTTGGCCTCAGTCTGGCCCTTGGCGGCGTCGGAGCCGGCGTCGGACTCGGTCAGGCAGAAGGCGCCCACCTTGTGGCCCTTGGTCAGCATGGGCAGGTACTTGGCCTTCTGGGCCTCGGTGCCGTGGGTGATGATGGGATCGCAGCACAGGCCGTTGTGGGTGGCCACGATGTCGCCGGTGGAGGCGCACTGCTTGGAGAGCTCCTCGATGCAGATGGCGCTGGCCAGGGGATCGGCGCCGGCGCCGCCGTACTCCTTGGGCACGCACATGCCCATCACGCCCAGGTCGAACAGCTTCTCGATGTTCTCCCGGGGATACTGGCTGGTCTTGTCGGTCTCGGCAGCGATGGGCTTCACTTCGTTTTCGGTGAATTCCGCCATCATCTTCCGGACCAGCTGGTGCTCACGGCTGAGATTGAAATCCATGATGTCTTCTCCTTATATTGAAATTTGGAAAACGCAACTAGGTGGGAGGGCGGGACTTTCCGCCCTATTGGGTCGGTTCCGGGCGGGCTTTGCCTGCCCGGAACACCTCTGCCCGCGCCACTGGGCGCGGCTCCCTCGCTGTGCGAGGGAGAGGGGGGTATCGGACTTTGGGCCAAAGGCCCAAAGTCCGTATCCAGGGGGGACAGCGTCCCCCCTGGACGGCTTACTGGATGCCCGCGATCTCCTTGGCCATCTGCTTTTTGGCCTGGAGGTTGCCCTGGCGGGCGATCATGATGCGCTGGGCCTGGGGAGAGCCCGCGCCATGCATGGACTCGGTG
>DWXY01000008.1 GCA_019118935.1 Candidatus Oscillibacter pullicola | reverse complement strand
GCATGGTACACCCCCTGGCAGGCATTGTAAAATGTATGGACTGCGGCAGCACCATGAGTAAGACTTCCAATGGAAAAAAGGGAAAAGCACGGGTGTATTATCTGCGCTGCAAACTCTACGCTGACAGCGGGACAAAGAAGCTGTGTACCCGCCACTCCATCCGGCTGGACCGGCTGATCGAACTGGTTTCTCAACGCATCCGGGACTACATTGGGGCGTACTTCCATTTGGAGGAGTTGGAACTTCCACCACCAAAGGACGATCACCGAGAGGCTCTCTTGATGGAACAGCGCACGCTGAGTGCCCAACTCGCAAAGCGGAGTGCGGCACTTAAAAATCTGTATCTGGATAAGGTGTCCGGTGTGCTCAGTGAAGGACAGTTTGTGGATCTGAATCAGGACTTTTTGGCCGAAAAAAGCCGCTTGGAGCTTCGGCTGGCCCAGATTGATCAGGAGCTCTCCAACCAGGAGAAGCCGCGCAATCAGGAAGAGATCATGGCTAAGGCGCGGGAGTTGCTGGAGCTGAAGACCCTCCCTCGGGAGCTTGTGGTGATGCTGATCGAGAAAATCGAGATTGGTGAGCAAGACCCGGAAACCGGCCAGCAAGAGGTCAAAATACACTGGAAATTCTAAAATCAGGTGGTCAATAGTTCCTTTTTCTGTAATCTGAAGCAAAAAGTAGTAGGTGTCCTAAAGGGACAATACCCATGTGGTGGAGCCCCGGTACCCGGCGGCGGTGGACCGGTATGTGGACCTGGGGCGGTTTTACGACCTCACCGCCGCCAAGGCCGCGGCGGAGGAGGTGAAGGCCCACACCCGGGCCTACAAGGCCGCCTATGTCCGGGCCTACCACCATCTGAAGGCCGCCCGGCAGGTGGAGCTGGATGCGGTGGCGGCGGTGCGGAAGACCTTCGACCGGGAGAAGGCGGACCGCCGGACGGCGGGCATTCTCTCCCGGGAGCTGCGCCGCCGGGGCGGTGAGGCGGGGAAGACCACCCGCCGCTTCCTGGGCAGCATCACCCACAAGGGGTACATCTGGCGGTTTGACAGCGTGGACGTCTTGTGCCCCAAGGTCTACGAACTGGCGGACAGCTGGGAGCTGGCAGGGGAGATGCTTGCCCGGCTCCACCGGGCGGCGGCGGACAACGGCTGGGACACCATCGTCTGCTGCGCGCCGGAGGAGCCCGGGCGGATCGAGCACCTGCTGGTCCCCGGGCTGGGGCTGGCCTTCGTCACCTCCCGGCCCGGCATGGAGTACGGACGGAAGCCCTTCCGCCGGGTGCGGCTGGACGCCATGACGGAACCCCAGGGCAAGGCCCGGCTGCGGTTTCAGACCCGGATGGCGGTACTCCTGCGGGAGGAGGGAGCCGCGGCGCTGAAAGACGCCAAAGCCAACCACGACAAGCTGGAGGCGGTCTACAACCCCTACGTGGACTTCGACGGCGTCCGGACCCTGGCGGCGCTGGAGGCGGGGCGGCTTCTCAGCTGGTTGGGTTGAATCAGATCAGAATGCGGCCCCGGCGGTATACCGCCGGGGCCTTGCCTTATGCGAACAGATGTGCTACAATGCTGGAAGTCAAAACAGGGGCAGGACAGCCTCGGAGGGAACGGGACCATGACCAAGGAAGAAGTACTGAAAACCTATTACGGCTACGACGCCTTCCGGGGCGGCCAGGAGGCGGTCATCGACGGGCTGCTCTCTGGCCGGGATGCGCTGGCCATCATGCCCACCGGGGCGGGAAAGTCCGTCTGCTACCAGATCCCGGCCTTGCTGCTGCCGGGGATCACCCTGGTGGTCTCGCCTCTGGTGTCCCTCATGCGGGACCAGGTGACACAGCTGGTACAGATGGGCATTCCGGCGGCGTTTCTCAACAGCTCCCTGACGTTCCGCCAGTATCTGCTGGCATTGGACCGGGCCAGGGCGGGACGGTACAAGATCATCTACGTGGCCCCGGAGCGGCTGGAGGCCGAGGGCTTCCAGTCCTTTGTCCGGGAGGCGGACATCTCCCTGGTGGCGGTGGATGAGGCCCACTGCATCTCCCAGTGGGGACAGGATTTCCGGCCCTCCTATCTGAACATTCCCGCCTTTGTGGAGAGCCTGCCCCACCGGCCCCCGGTGGGAGCCTTCACCGCCACCGCCACGCCGGACGTGAAGGCGGACATCCGCCGCCTGCTGGACCTGCGGGACCCGCTGGAGCTGACCACCGGCTTTGACCGGGAGAACCTGTACTTTGAGGTCCAGCAGCCCTCGGACAAGCGGGCGGCCCTGCTGGAGCTGGTGAAAAGCCGCCCCGGCAAGTGCGGCATCGTCTACTGTGCCACCCGGAAGAACGTGGAGGAGGTGTGCGACTTCCTCCGCCAGCGGGGCGTGGCCGCCGCCCGGTATCACGCCGGGCTGGACCCGGAGGAGCGGCAGAGAAATCAGGAGGACTTCCTCTATGACCGGGTGCAGGTGATGGTGGCCACCAACGCCTTCGGCATGGGTATCGACAAGTCCGACGTCCGGTACGTCATCCACTACAACATGCCCAAGGACATGGAGAGCTACTACCAGGAGGCGGGCCGGGCGGGCCGGGACGGGGCGCCCTCCAGCTGCATCCTGCTGTACAGCGGCCAGGATGTGCGGACCAACGAGTTTCTCATCACCCACAGCGAGCCCCGGGAGGACCTGGATCCCCGGACGGCCGAGCAGCTGCGGGAACGGGACCTCCAGCGCCTGCGGCAGATGACCGGCTACTGTCGGACACGCCGGTGCCTGCGGCAGTATATCCTGCAGTACTTCGGCGAGCATGCGCCGGACACCTGCGGCGCCTGCTACAACTGCCTCCACAACTTCGAGGAGGTGGATGTCAGCCGGGACGCCAAGGCCATTGTGGCCTGCATCGCCCAAACCGGGCAGCACTTCGGCACCGGCGTCATTGCGGAGACCCTCTGCGGCGCGGACACGGAGCGGGTGCGGAAGTACCACATGGACCGGGAGGACACCTACGGCGCTTTGGGTCAGCTGCCCCAGAAGGAGGTCCAGGAGCGCATCCGCTTCCTGCTGGACCAGGGTGTGCTGGAGCTGAGTCCGGGGCAGTACCCGGTGCTGCGGCTGACGGAGCGGGCGGAGGACGTGATGTACGGCGAATCGACGCTCCAGATGAAGACGCTGCGGGAGGACCGGTCCGCCCCGGCCCGCCGGGCGGCGGCCGGGGAGCTGGAGGGGAACGCGGCGGAGCTGTTCGGCCGCCTCCGGGCCCTGCGGGCCCAGCTGGCCCGGCGGCAGGGCGTCCCCGCCTACGTGGTGTTCTCCGACAAGACCCTGCGGGAGATGGCCATCTCCCGTCCCCAGACCATGGCGGAGCTGCGAGCGGTCAGCGGCGTGGGCGCCGCCAAGGCGGAGCGGTACGGCCGGGACTTCCTGGCGGTGATCCGGGACTTTCCATCGTGACAGAGATCAGAAGAGACAACAGGCGCTGTCCCATGGGGGACAGCGCCTGTCTGTGTTTTCTTCAGTTCAGGAAGTCCTTCAACTTTTTGCTGCGGCTGGGGTGGCGCAGCTTCCGCAGGGCCTTGGCCTCGATCTGGCGGATGCGCTCCCGGGTGACGTTGAATTCCTTGCCCACTTCCTCCAGGGTGCGGGTGCGGCCGTCCTCGATGCCGAAGCGGAGCTTCAGAACCTTCTCCTCCCGGGGGGTGAGGGTGGAGAGAACGTCCATCAGCTGCTCCTTCAGCAGGGTGAAGCTGGCGGCCTCGCTGGGCTCGCTGGCACCCTCGTCGGGGATGAAGTCGCCCAGGTGGGAGTCCTCCTCCTCGCCGATAGGGGTCTCCAGGGAGACGGGCTCCTGGGCGATCTTCAAAATCTCCCGGACCTTCTCCACCGGCATCCCCATCTCCGCGCTGATCTCATTGGGGGAGGGATCGTGGCCCAGCTCCTGCAGGAGCTGCCGGCTGACCCGGATGACCTTGTTGATGGTCTCCACCATGTGGACGGGAATGCGGATGGTGCGGGCCTGATCGGCGATGGCCCGGGTGATGGCCTGCCGGATCCACCAGGTGGCGTAGGTGGAGAACTTGTAGCCCTTGGTGTAGTCGAACTTCTCCACCGCCTTGATTAGGCCCAGATTGCCCTCCTGGATCAGATCCAGGAACAGCATGCCCCGGCCCACATACCGCTTGGCGATGGACACCACCAGACGGAGGTTGGCCTCCGCCAGCTTCTGCTTGGCGGTCTCGCCCTTGGCGTGGGCGGACTTCCAGGCGGCGATCTCCTCCTGAGAGTAGGGGATCTCCTGCCCCTCCTTCCGGAGCCGGTCGATCTCTGCCAGCTTCCGGTCGGCCTCGTTGCCCGCGCCCATGGCCTGGGCCAGGTCGATCTCCTCATCCGGGGATAGCAGGGGCACCTTGCCGATCTCCTTCAGATACATACGGACAGGATCGTCGATGGAGAAGCTGTTCACCAGGGTGTTGGGATCCACCAGCTCCTCTTCCTCCACATCGGCGATCTCCTCCGCGGCGGGCTCGTCATCCGGCAGGTCCGCCAACAGGGCATCGTCGGCGCTGATGTCGATGTTCAGCGCCTCCAGGGAGTCGTAGAGCTGATCCATCTGATCGCTCTCCAGATTCAGGTCATCCACCGCGTCCATCAGCTCCGCGGAGTCCAGCTTGCCCTTCTTCTTGCCGCGGGCCAGCAGTTCCCGCAGCTTTTCGTTGTTCATCAGCCAGGCGGCCGCGGGCAGCGCCGCCACCTGCTTGTCATCTAGCCGGAGGATGCCGGCCTTCCGGGCCTCCTCGTCGGTCATGACGGCGGGGGCCTCCTGAACCGTCTCCTCACCCTTTTTCCGGGTGGACTTTTTGGCAGACCTTGCAGCCGGCTCCCTCTCCGCGGCCTTCTCCGCCGCATCTGCGGCCGCCAGGAGCGCGTCTGCCTGTTTCTTCAGCTCCTTGGGGCTCAACTCAAACTCATTTGCCATGCTGCTTTCCTCCAGTACCCTTTTTGTCTTTGTATTTTTCTGTGGCCGCCAGCAGCGGGTCGGCAGTCCCGCCCCCCAGCCGCTTCTCGGCCTCCGTCTGTACGATGCGTATGTAGTCCGCCAGTGCCTGCCGCCCGTTTCGCAGGGACTCCGGCTGCTGGCAGACGCCGGTGAGATGGTTCATCTCCTCCTGGGAGAAGAACTCCGCCTGGGCCGCCAGGGACGGGACGCGTCCTGCCGCCTTTGCCTGCCACAGCACGGTAAAGGCGCGGCCCAGCAGGGGGGAGGAGAACTGCTCCTCCCGCAGGGGCGGCTCCTCCGGGAACAGGCTCTCGTCCCGGATCAGCAGCCGCAGGATGCCCTCCTCCGCCCGGGCGGAGCGGATGTTGTCGTACCGCAGCTCCCGCTCCTTGGGCTGGAGCTGGGCCGCCGGGTTCAGGTCCCGCCGCAGCTCCTGCCGCTTCTCCCGGGAGAGGCGGCGCTTGAAGGCCCGCTGGACCTCCAGCCTCATGGCCTCCGGGGTGATCTTGGCGGTCTCCGCGGCCCGGGTGGTGTAGATCTCCCGCTCCACCGGGTTGGCAAGGGCGGCCAGCAGGCCGCTGACCTCCTCGCAGTAGGCCACACGGGCCTCGTCGCTGGAGAGGTCGTACTTGCCCGCCGCCTGGGCCATGCGGAACTCGATGCCGTTCTCGCTGCCGTTCAACAGCGCCTCGAAGGCGTCTTTTCCCTGGAATTTGATGAAGTCGTCGGCGTCCTGCTTCACCAGCTCGCCCTCCTCCGTCCGCCGCCGGGGCAGCTGGAGGACCTTGACCGAAAACTCCGAGTTGTTCAGGATCTCCAGCGCCCGCTCCGTGGCGATCTTGCCGGCGTTGTCATTGTCGTAGCACAGCACCAGCTCCTTCGTGAACCGGCTGAGGAGCCGTGTCTGCTCCACCGTCAAAGCCGTGCCCATGGAGGCCACCGCGTTGTCGAATCCCGCCTGGTGGAGCGTCACCACGTCGATGTTGCCCTCGCAGAGGATGATGTTGGACCGCTTGGATTTCTTGGCCAGATTCAGTCCGTACAGAACCCGCCGCTTGGAGTACACCGGTGTCTCCTGGGAGTTCATGTACTTGGGTTCGGACTTGTCCAGGACCCGGCCGCCGAAGGCCACCACGTCTCCCCGCACATCGATGACGGGGAAGATGAGCCGGTTGCGGAACTTGTCGTACAGGCCGCCGTTCCGGTTCTGCACCGCCAGGCCTGCCTCCAGTAGCTCCGACTTCGTGTAGCCCTTCTTCGTCATGGCCAAAATCAGCGCGTCCCAGGCGTCCAGAGAGGCCCCCAGGCCGAAGTTCACCGCCGTGGCCCTGCGGATCTTCCGCCGGTCCAGATATTCCTGCACCGCCCGGCCCTCCGACTGCTGGAGCATCTGATAGTAGAACCGGGCCGCGTCCCGGTTCAGGTCCAGCAGACGCTGGCGCCTGCGGCCCGCCTCCCGGTCGCCGTCCTCCTCCGGCACCTCCATTCCCGCCCGCTTGGCCAGAAAGCGCACCGCGTCCGGGAAGGAGAGGTTCTCCTCCTCCATGATGAAGTTGATGACGCCGCCGCCCCGCTTGCAGCCGAAGCAGTAGTAGATCTGTTTGTCCGGGGAGACGGAGAAGGAGCCGGTCTTCTCACTGTGGAAGGGACACAGACCGAAGAGATTCGCGCCCTTTCTGGTCAGCTGCACATAGCTGCCCACCACGTCCACGATGTCGCTTCGGGCCACCAGCTCGTCCAGAAAGCTCTGGGGAAAGGGCATGTCAAGGTCTCCTCCTTTCGGTGAGTGTTGCCAGATTTCCCGAGGGTCATACCCGAAAGAGGGGGCGTGCCCAAAACGAGACATTTTAGATATACCCCGTTCTTTTGGGATTTCCTCTTTTTTTGCTGCATTTTTTCAAAAAGTTTTTGCCCTGTGGGTTTACAGACTGCCGCGGCCTGCGTAAAATGGTAGAAAAGCGTCGAAGCGGCGGGGAGGAGGCGTGAGATGTCCATCGAGCTTTGGGCGGCCCGGCTGGAGCGCCCGCTGACGGAGCGGGAGACGGAGGCCATGCTGCCCCTGCTGCCCCCGGAGCGGCGGGAGCGGCTGCTGCGGATCAAGCAGCCGGAAAAGCGGCGGGAGCCCCTGTGCGCCTATCTCATTCTACGCCATGCCCTGTGGGAGCAGTACCGCTGGCGGGAGCTTCCGCCCATCCGGCTCACCTCTCTGGGCAAGCCCTACTTCCCGGACTTTCCCCAGGTCCACTTCAACCTGAGCCACACCACCGGCGCGGTGCTGGTGGCCCTGTCCGGGGAGCCGGTGGGGGTGGATATCGAGCACATCCGCCCGGTGAGCGAGCGGGCCATGCGCCGTCTGGCGGATGTGGCCACGGAGCGGGCCTTCTTCCAGAGCTGGGTCCGGCGGGAGGCCCGGGCCAAGCGCAGCGGCGCCGGCGTGGGGACCATGCTGGCGTCGGAGACGCCGCTCCAGCCCGGGGAGCGCTTCTATTTTCTGGACACCTTCCCGGGCTATGTGGCGGGAGTGGCCACCCGGGACGGCGGCCCGCCGGGCCAGGTGCGCAAATACTCCCTGGATGAGATGATGGGATAAAAGAGGGGAGAAAAAAGGCGGCGGGGCACTGCCCCGCCGTCTCCCGGTCGGTTTATACGATCTTCCGCAGGGGCAGCGGCTCCGCCGCGTCCTTCTGCTCCGCAAAGTAGCGGATGATGTCTTTTCGGGTGACGATCCCGGTGAAGTTCCCCAGGTCGTCCACCACAGGGATGAAGTTCTGGTTCATGGCGCTGTGGAGGAGCTCCTCCATGGTGACGGTGATCCGGACGGGGGGATAGCTGTTGCCTCGCAGAATATCCCGGACCTGCAGCCGCTCCATGTCCTTCATGGAGTAGGCAGTCAAGGTCTCGCAGTCCTTCGACAGGAGCCGCCAGAGGAAATCCCCCTCGCTGACCGTACCGACATATTTCCCGTCCCGGCTGATGACGGGGATGGCGGTATAGCCGTGGTGCCGCATCTTTTCCAGTCCCTGACGGAAGGTGCAGTCATCGTACAGATAGGCGACGCTGTGCTTCGGGAGCAGAAAATAAGCTATGTTCACTTTGCTGCCTCATTTCTAAGGGCGGGGGCCCGCCCGTATTCGGCCTTTCCGGCCTTCTGAAAAAAGTATACAGGAAATGCCTGGGGAATTGGTGAATAATCTATGAAATCTGCCGGGGAACGGTCTTTACTTTTTCGACAGAGACTGTTATTATAAAATGTGATATATGCAACAGAAGGGAGCGGCCGCGATGTTGACCCCACAGGAACTGAAAAAGAGCCCCTTGTTTCAGGACATCGGATACGAGAATTACCAGCAGATGCTGGACTGCTTTCAGGCGGTGCAGCGGAGCTATCGGGTGGACGAGGTGATTTACGACTTCTCCGGCCCGGCCGGCAACGCTGTGGGCGTGGTGGAGCGGGGGGAGGCCTCCCTGATCCGCATCGACGAGGAGGGAGTCGCCACTGTGCTGGAGGAGCTGGGCCCCGGCGGCGTGTTCGGCAAGAGCCTGGCGTTTTCCACCTCCGGCCGGGACAGCCTGGAAGTGGTCTGCCGCACGGCCTGCGACGTGGTGTTCATCGACTATCCCCACATTTTGAAGCGGTGTGAGCGGGCCTGCACCCATCACAGCCTGCTGGTGCAGAATATGCTGCGGCTGATCTCAGACAAGGCCCAGGCCCTGTCCGAGCGGGTGGACGTCCTCTCCCGCCGGTCCATCCGGGAAAAGCTCCTGTGTTACTTCAACCAGCTGGCGGAGAAGGAGGGGAGCCGGACCTTCCAGCTGCCCTTCTCCCTGAGCATGCTGGCGGATTATATCGCCACGGACCGCAGCGCCATGATGCGGGAGCTGAAGCGCCTGAAGGAGGAGGGCGTCCTCCAGTCCGAGGGGCGGCGCATCACCCTTTGTACAGGATGATTGACCGGCCCGAAGGGGCGCTAGACTAGAAAGTTTGTTATTTTTTTCGCAGAATCCCCGTAAAAACGGATTGACTGCTTTCGGGGGTTGTGTTAAAGTATAGACAATGTGTCGTGTCGAAGGATACATCGCCGCAAATACCAAAATTCGATCATTCGGGAAAGAAGGAACACTATGTATCGTATCGTGAGAAAAGAGGCCCTCCGTCCCACCGTCACCCTGTATGAGATCGAGGCACCCCTGGTCGCCAAAAAGGCCCAGCCGGGCCAGTTCATCATCCTGCGCGTGGATGAGAACGGCGAGCGAATCCCCATAACGATCAACGACTATAACCCGGAGAAGGGCACCGTCACCATCATCGTCCAGACCGTGGGCGCCACCACGGAGAAGCTGAGCCACCTGAAGGAGGGCGACAGCCTTCAGGACTTTGTGGGCCCCCTGGGCAAGGCCACCGAGACCGAGGGCAAGAAGAAGGTCTGCGTGGTGGGCGGCGGCGTCGGCTGCGCCATCGCGTATCCTGTGCTGAAGAAGTTCCACGACTGCGGGGCTGAGGTCCACGCCGTCATCGGCTTCAAGAACAAGGACCTGGTGATCCTGGAGGATCAGTTCCGGGCCGCCAGCAGCGTGCTGAAGGTCTGCACCGACGACGGCTCCTACGGCCAGAAGGGCGTTGTCACCGAAGCACTGAAGGAGCTGATCGACGCCGGCAACCAGTACGACGAGGTGTTCGCCATCGGTCCCATGGTGATGATGAAGTTCGTCTCCAAGACCACGGAGCCCTACGGCATCCCCACCACCGTGTCCATGAGCCCCATCATGATCGACGGCACCGGCATGTGCGGCGGCTGCCGGCTGAGCGTGGGCGGCGAGATGAAATTTGCCTGCGTGGACGGCCCGGATTTCGACGGCCACAAGGTGGACTGGGATCTGGCGGTCAAGCGGAACCAGATGTATCGGGACTTTGAGGCCCACAAATACGAGGAGACCTGCAACCTGTTCAAGAAGGAGGCCGAATAATCATGGCCAATATGTCTTTGAAGAAGAATCCCATGCCCTCTCAGGAGCCCGACGTCCGCAACAAGAACTTCGACGAGGTGGCTCTGGGCTACACCGAGGAGATGGCCATCGACGAGGCCAAGCGGTGCCTGAACTGCAAGAACCCCAAGTGCGTGAACGGCTGCCCCGTGAACGTACATATTCCCGAGTTCATCGCCAAGGTGGCGGAAGGCAAGTTTGACGAGGCCTTCGGCGTCATCACCTCCACCAACAGCCTGCCCGCCATCTGCGGCCGCGTCTGCCCCCAGGAAAACCAGTGCGAGGGCCAGTGCATCCGGGGCATCAAGGGTGAGCCCGTGGGCATCGGCCGCCTGGAGCGGTTCGTGGCGGACTACCACAACGCCCACGGCCATCAGGGCGGCGCCCCCGCCGTGCCCGAGAGCAACGGCCACAAGGTGGCCGTGGTGGGCTCCGGCCCTGCGGGCCTGACCTGCGCCGGCGACCTGGCCCGGAAGGGGTACGACGTCACCGTGTTCGAGGCGCTGCACCAGGTGGGCGGCGTGCTGGTGTACGGCATCCCCGAATTCCGTCTGCCCAAGGCCATCGTGGCCAAGGAGGTGGCCCGGCTGGAGCACTTCGGCGTGAAGATCATGACCGACACCGTGGTGGGCCGCACCATCACCGTGGACGAGCTGATGGACGACATGGGCTTTGAGGCCGTGTTCATCGGCTCCGGCGCCGGCCTGCCCATGTTCATGAACATCCCCGGCGTCAACTACAAGGGCGTCCTGTCCGCCAACGAGTTCCTGACCCGGATCAACCTGATGAAGGCCTATCTGCCGGACTCCGATACCCCCCTCATCCACCCCAAGAAGGTGGCCGTGGTGGGCGGCGGCAACGTGGCCATGGACGCCGCCCGGTGCGCCAAGCGTCTGGGAGCCGAGGTGTACATCGTCTACCGCCGCGGCATGGAGGAACTGCCCGCCCGTCGTGAAGAAGTGGAGCACGCCGAGGAGGAGGGCATCATCTTCAAGACCCTCTGCAACCCGGTGGAGGTGCTGGCGGATGAGAACGACGATGTGAAGGGCATCCGTTGCATCAAGATGGAGCTGGGCGAGCCCGACGCCTCCGGCCGCCGCCGTCCCATCGAGGTCCCCGGCAGCGAGTTCGACGTGGACGTGGACTGCGTCATCATGGCCCTGGGCACCAGCCCCAACCCCCTGATCAAGTCCACCACCAAGGGCCTGGAGATCAACAAGAAGGGCGGCATCGTGGTGAACGAGGACGGCCTCACCTCCCGTGAGAATGTCTACGCCGGCGGCGACGCCGTCACCGGCGCTGCCACCGTCATCCTGGCCATGGGCGCCGGCAAGACCGCGGCCCGTGCCATCGACGAGGCGCTGAGCAAGAAGTAAGCTCTCCCGGACTTTTTACAAGGCGGGCAGCGAAAGCTGCCCGCCTTCAGCTTGTCGAAAAGACTTTTTTCGACAAGCTGCTTGCGTTTTTCAGAACTTCAAAAAGTTCTGAAAAACGGTTGATTGAAAACGAAAGACACCCTTCCTGGGTTTCTTTCGTAGCTATCTTCCTTCCCGTTTTCCCAGATTTTCGGGTTTGTTGACAGCCTGAAGGCGGGCAGCTTTCGCTGCCCGCCTTGTCCCTTTTGGGCGGAATCTGTCGGATTTGCCTTGACAGCAGGTGCGGGGACCGATACAATCAAGGTGCTTGGCTCCCTCGGATGGAGGGCGCCTCGCGGCTTTGGGACAGCGCGGAGGCGAATGCGGCAAACTGTGTCTTGGAGGGAAAAACGATGGCCTATTGCAGAAAATGTGGTGCGTTGATCGACGACTATGCGGCGGTCTGCCCGAAATGCGGCACCCCTCAGAACGGAGGACCGAATAATCCTCCGCCGGCAGTGGACAACGGCGGCTTCCTGTGGGGGCTTCTGGGCTGCTGCATTCCCATTGTGGGACTGATCTTGTTCCTGGTATGGAAAGATACCAAGCCCCGGACTGCCAAGGCGGCGGGCATCGGCGCCCTGGTGTGCGTGATCGCCTATGTGCTGATGTACGTGGCGGCAGCGGTTCTGGGTATCAGCGCGGCGCTGTATGCCTATTAAGCTGCGGCGCTGGCTCTGGCGGTGGCTTCCGATCATCTTCGGATGCCACTGCCGGCCGGATCGCTCTTTTCATTTTCGGGACGGAACGCCCTTTCCCATCTGCGCCCGGTGCACCGGGGAGCTGGCGGGCA
>DWXY01000065.1 GCA_019118935.1 Candidatus Oscillibacter pullicola | reverse complement strand
GGGCAGTGGTCGGTGCCGTTCAGGTCGTTGTCGATGGTCTTGGGCACGCCCATGATGCGGCACTCATAGCCCACCTTCTGCATATACTTGGAGATCTTGTTGCAGGTGTCCATGGAGTCGTTGCCGCCGTTGTAGAAGAAGTAGCGCACATTGTACTTCTCAAAAATCTCCAGAATGCGCTTATAATCGGTATCGTCCACATCGGGGTCGGCCAGCTTATAGCGGCAGGAGCCCAGGGCGGAGGAGGGGGTGTACTGGAGCAGGTCCAGCTCCGCGGGGTCCTCCTGGGACATGTCGTACAGCTTGTCCTCCAGAACGCCCTTGATGCCGTGGGCGGCGCCCAGCACCCGGGTGATGCAGTCCGCCTTCAAAGCGGTCTGGATGACGCCCTGAGCGCTGGCGTTAATGACGGCGGTGGGGCCTCCGGACTGGCCAATGATGCATGCGCCGGTGAGTTTTTCCATGTTTAGTTCCTCCTAAAGTGTTGTTGAGATACCCAAAATTAGTTTTACCTAAATTTCTCTTACAAATCATACCACGTACCCTTGTATTTTTCAATCCACAATGGTACAATATGAGACGTAAAAAACTTACAAGGAGATGGTCACTATGCCATTAGTTACCTCCACTGAAATGTTCAAGAAGGCCTATGACGGCGGCTACGCCATCGGCGCCTTCAACGTCAACAATATGGAGATCGTCCAGGGCATCACCGAGGCTGCCCGGGACCTGAATGCTCCCCTGATCCTTCAGGTGTCCAAGGGCGCCCGTGCCTACGCCAACCACACCTACCTGGTGAAGCTGGTGGAGGCCGCTGCCATCGAGTGCCCCAACATCCCCATCGTGCTGCATCTGGACCACGGCCCCGACTTTGAGACCTGCAAGTCCTGCATTGACGGCGGCTTTACCTCCGTCATGATCGACGCCTCCTCCAAGCCCTTCCAGGAGAACATCGAGATCACCAAGAAGGTAGTGGAGTACGCCCACGACCACGGCGTGGTGGTAGAGGCCGAGCTGGGCGCTCTGGCCGGCATCGAGGACGACGTGAAGGTCTCCGCCGAGGAGTCCCACTACACCCACCCCGAGGAGGTGGAGGAGTTCGTGTCCAAGACCGGCTGCGACTCCCTGGCCATCGCCATCGGCACCAGCCACGGCGCTTATAAGTTTACCGCCGATCAGTGCACCCGCAATGAGAAGGGCGAGCTGGTTCCCCCTCCGCTGCGCTTTGACATCCTGGAGGAGGTCACCAAGCGCCTGCCCGGCTTCCCCATCGTGCTCCACGGCTCCTCCTCCGTGCCTCAGAACTTCGTGAAGATGATCAACGAGAACGGCGGCAAGATGCCCGACGCCGTGGGCATCCCCGAGGAGCAGCTGCGTCAGGCCGCCCGGAGCGCGGTGTGTAAGATCAACATCGACTCCGACCTGCGTCTGGCCATGACCGGCACCATCCGTCAGTTCTTCAACGACCACCCCGACAAGTTCGACCCCCGCGAGTACCTCAAGCCCGCCCGGGCCGCCATCAAGGAGCTGGTCGCCCACAAGATCGTGGACGTGCTGGGCTGCGACGGCAAGGCATAATTTCATCCAGTATGACTTTCAAGGAGCGCCTTCGGGCGCTCCTTTCAGCTTGTCGAAAAGCCCTCCTGCAAGGAGTTCCGTCGTCCGCAGACGACGGAATAAGATGAAATCCTGTCATTTCCGAGGACATGCGCCTCAGAAATGACACCTCTCACGAAATTTTTGCCGACAATTTCGTAAGAAATCGAGGTGAAAATTTCGTGCAGCCTAACTCGAAAAAGTGGCTCTGCCACTTTTTCGACGGCCTTCAAGGAGCGCCTTCGGGCGCTCCTTTTTTGCGGGAAAAGTAGATTCCACTTCTGGTTGCGGCAGTTCCACCTCTGTGTGGTGGCCAAGTTTCCGCTTTTCGGCTAAAATGTGAGCACAAGGAGGCGATGAGCCATGACATTTGGAGAAAAGCTGTACCGGCTGCGAAAGGAGCGGGGGATGAGCCAGGAGGCCCTGGCCCAGGAGCTGGGGGTGTCCCGGCAGGCCATCTCCCGCTGGGAGCTGGGAGAGGTGGCCCCGGACACCGGGAACGTGCTGGCGGTCAGCCGCCTGTTCGGGGTGTCCACCGACTATCTGCTCCGGGACGAGTGTGAGCGGGAGGCGGATACCCCGGCGGCGCACCGGGCGGAGCAAAGTTTGCAGGAGCGGCAGGCGGCGGTGGGGAAGGGATTTCTTGTTCGGGTGTGTTGTCTATCGCCTCTCATTTTGTTCCAGCTTGGAAGGATCAGCGTGAAACAGGGATTGGATTATACTCCGGCCCCGGTGACTTACCTTTTGCTTTTACAGGCAGTCTTTTGCGCCTTGCTATTCCGGGAATACTGGAGGCATCTCAAGCAGAATGACGGGTGGTATCAAAAGGTGCGGAGTTTTGATACATTGGCGTTTGCATGCATGCTGGTGGTACCCTATCTGCTGGAAGAAATCTTGGGAACGTTTAGTGTGCTGGTAGCGCTTGTGGTCGCGTCCCTCTTTATAACCTGCAGTGTAAAGCGAATGCGCCTTCATTACGGCCTGCCCTGGGGAAAGCGGCGGTAATGCCGGTGCCGCCTTGCCATGGGGGAAAAATCATGCTACAATTTTACCGGCCGCCCGCCCTGCCGGGGCGGACGGCCCTGCTCTGCACGATATTCCCATGATTTCTTCTGTAAGGAGGCGCTTTCCCTTGTCGAAAACCCCTATGGTGAGCATCATCGTCCCTGTCTACAACGCATCTAAAACCCTCCGCCGCTGTGTGGACAGCGTTCTGAAGCAGGAGTATGCCGATTTTGAGCTGTTTTTAGTGGACGACGGCAGCCAGGACGACTCCGGGACCATCTGTGACGAGTACGCCGGGAAGGACCCGCGGGTCCGCGTGATCCACAAGGCCAACGCCGGAGTCTCCGCCGCCCGCAACGATGCGCTGGATCAGGCGCGGGGGGAATACCTTCAGTTTTTGGACAGCGACGACTGGCTCAGCCCGGATGCCACCCGGCTGCTGGTCCGCACCGCCCAGGAGACCCAGTGCGACCTGGTGATTGCGGATTTTTACCGGGTGTCCGGGGAACGGGTCTCCCACAAGGGGGAGATCGACGAGGAGGGGGTCATGTCCAGGGAGGCCTTTGCCGCCTATATGATGGAAAACCCCGCCGACTACTACTATGGGGTGCTGTGGAATAAGCTCTTCCGCAGGAAAATCGTGGAGGAGTACCGTCTCCGCATGAACGAGGACCTGCGCTGGTGTGAGGATTTCCTGTTCAATCTGGAGTATATTCTCCACGCCGAGACCTTTGCCGCCCTCCGCGCCCCCATCTATTACTATGTGAAAACCAAGGGGTCCCTGGTGTCCCAGAGCATGAACCTGCCCAACGTCATCCGCATGAAGCTGAGGGTGTTTGAATACTACAACGACTTCTACAAGCATGTGCTGGACGAGAGGGATTATGAGAAAAACCGGCTGAAGGTGTACCGCTTTCTGGTGGATGCGGCGGGGGACGAGAGCCTGCTGCCCAGCCTGAAGAAGCTGGGGGACGAGCGGCCCACCGTCTGCGCCCGGGCGGTGTCCGCCCAGGGGGCGGCAGCCGACGCCTACCGAAGCCGGAAGCTGCTGGAGCACTATCTGGAGCCGGCGGCCCAAAAGCACGATCTCACCGGAGTGGAGGTGCGGGTGCTGCTGTGCCTCTGGTGCGCGGGGGAGATGAACAGCCGGAAGGAACTGGCCGACTTTGCCGGTGTGAACCGGGTGGGCCTGATTCTGCCGCTCCAGAAGCTGGTGCTCCGGGGCCTGATCCAGGCGGAGGGGAGCGTAGAGGGGGAGGACGACTCCGGGAAGGGGAAGCGGCTGAGGGTCTCCCTGCTCCCCGCTGCCCAGCCCATTCTGGATGACATTGCCCAGGGGCTGGAGGACTACGACCAGGCCCGCTTCGCCGGCTTCAGCCGGGAGGAGCTGGAGCGGTACTCCGACCTGTCCGGAAAGATCCAGGAAAACATGCGGCGGGTCCTGCAATAAGAAGCGCCGGGGAGCTGGCGGCTATCCGCCCAGGGTCACATCCTGCTTCTGGTACCACTGGAGGGCCTGGAAGAAATCCTCCGGCTGAAAATCGGGCCAGAGGCGGTCCACCACAAAGAAATCTGCGTAGACCGACTGTACCGGCAGAAAGCCGGACAGGCGCCGCATCCCGCCCCAGCGGATCACCAGATCCACCCGGGAGATATCCCGGGAATTGAGCTGGGCACAGATGGTTCCGCGGCGGACGCCGGGGTTGTTCAGACGGGCCAGGTCCCACTCCCAGCCGTAGTTGACCAGAAAATTGACCCGAATGCCCCCGCCGTTCAAATCCCGCCGGGTCGTGTAGGGGAGCAGTGCCTGGGGAAACGCGGGCACGTCCCGGTTGCCGGTCACCAGAAGGGAGACCGGCTCCGACGCGATCTGCTCCACCGCCTGGACGCACGCCCGGGAAAAGGCCTGGACCTGCTCCGGGGGCCGCCCGCAGTTGTCGGTGGTGAATCCATAAAACGTGAGCTCCTGGACTCCAGCGTCTCTGGCCAGCCGCAGCAGCTCCAGCCCCGGCTCCAGGCCGTGTGCGTAGCCGTCCTGCTTGGGCAGCCCGGCCCGCCTGGCCCAGCGCCGGTTTCCGTCCGGGATAATTCCGATGTGCTTTGGAATCCGCATCGTATCACCTTCCTGCCTGCTAGGATTTTCTTTTGTCCCCAGAATTATGCAGGGAACATGACGATAAGCGCGGGAACCCCAGGCACTTGCTCAGCCGGTGCCGATAAAAAGCCGGAGATGCTTAGGCCTGCGGAAAAGACAGCCGGGATACTTAGAAATAAAATTCTAAAAACTGAACTGCCGATAGAATGCCCCCGAACGCGGAAGCTGAGAAGGACCGCGTTTGGGGGCGCCATTTTATCCCAAAGGCGGCATGTACACCTCAAGTTCTGTTGATACAGAAGGTGGACTGGCATGGGAGAGCGGTGGTATCTGGAGTGTTCCCGCCCTCCGGCGGCAAAGCTTAAAAATACAAAAAGTGCATGTTTTTCCATCCAACATAGGTATTGGACATTTTAAATGGCCAGTTATTAAAACATAGGTATTCCGGAGCACACATTTTATCTGCACGCCCGTGCCGCATCCCGGCGGGACGGTAGGCATACAATCGCTCCCGCCGGAACCAGAGGGGGCCGAATGGCGACGGAATACAGGAGAAACAAGAGACAGAGACAGAAAGAGTGATTTTCATGGACACCATTCAGTTGAACCATGGAGCCGCAATTCCTCAGCAGGGACTGGGTGTATTCCAGGTAACCGACCCGGCCGTCTGCAGAGAGTGCGTTCTGACCGCTCTGCAGATCGGGTACCGGCTGATCGACACGGCGGCCTGCTATGGAAATGAGGCGGCTGTGGGAGCGGCCGTTCAGGAGAGCGGAATCATCCGGGAGGATCTATTCCTCACCTCCAAGGTTTGGATTCAGGACGCGGGGTATGACAAAACTCTGCGTTCGTTTGACCGAACACTGAAGAATCTGGGAACGGATTACCTGGATCTCTACCTGATCCACATGCCCTACGGAGACTACCACGGCAGCTGGCGGGCCATGGAGGAACTTTTTCGTGCTGGAAGAGTCAGGGCCATCGGGGTGTGTAACTTCCTGCCCGACCGGCTCTGCGATTTGATCCTCAGCCACGAGATCCTGCCGGCGGTGAACCAGATCGAACTGCACCCCTTCTGTCAGCAGAGGGCGCTTCGGAATCTTATGGGACAGTATCACATCCAGCCCATGGCCTGGGCGCCCTTTGCAGAGGGACGGAACAATATCTTTCAGCATCCGGTTCTATCGGCCATCGGGGCGCAGTACGGCAAGACGCCCGCTCAGGTTGTCCTTAGGTGGCTGCGGCAGGAGGGGATCATAGCCATTCCAAAGTCAATCCACGCCCAGCGCATCCAGGAAAATTTTGCAGTGGACGGGTTCCAGCTCTCCCCGGCGGACATGGTGCAGATCCAGGCTCTGGACCTGGGGCACAGCCTCATTCTGGACGTACCCAGTGTCCATGAGATCTACCGGCTGCACGGAATCAAATTTGAACAATAGAAAGGAGGCGGTGAGTATGCCGCATGTAGCAATCACGATGATCCCGGGACGGGACGAGGAGACCAAACTGGCCCTGGCCAAGAAGACACAGGAATTTCTGGTGGGCGAGCTGGGGATCGACCCCAAGTTTGTGTCGGTATCCATCCAGGACATCCCCATGGAGGACTGGCAGAAGTCCATGGAGCAGTTCCCGGATGACATTATGTATGTAAAACCCGGCGTGTGACCGGAGTAAGGAGGTAAGTGTATGAAGATTGTAGTTTTGGAAGGCAGTCCCAACAAGCACGGCTCCTCCAACATGCTGGCAAATGAATTTATCTGCGGCGCGCAGGAGGCCGGTCACACCGTACAGGTCATTGACGCCGCCCACAGTGACATCCATCCCTGTACCGGGTGCATCCACTGCGGCTACGAGGGCCCCTGCGTCCAGAAGGGCGATGTGGAGAAATTCCGCGGCGAAATTCTGGATGCCGATATGATGGTGTTCGTCACGCCTCTGTACTACTACGGGATGTCCGCACAGCTGAAAATCCTGATCGACCGGTTCTGCGCCTTCAACAGCAGCATCCAAAGTAAGCGCATGAAATCCGCCATGCTCGCCGCAGCGTGGAACAGCGACAACTGGACCTTTGAGGCCCTGGAGGCCCACTACCAGACGCTGGTGCGGTACCTGAACCTGCGGGACATGGGAGCCGTGTGGGGCCGGGGATGCGGTTCCCCCTCTATGACCAAGCACTCCCGATATCCCCAGCAGGCCTATGAGCTGGGCCGGAACCTGAAATAAATCACAAGAGAAAGGAAGGGTAAAACCATGAGAAACCTGAGACGAATGGCCGCGTTTTTGACGGCCCTGATCCTGTGCCTGGGGCTGTCTGTGACGGCCTTTGCCGCTGAGTCGGACACCGGCTTTTCCGATGTAGACGCCGGAGACTGGTATGCCGAGGCTGCCGCCTACTGCCGGGACAACGGCCTGATGTCCGGCACCGGCGGGAGCACGTTCTCTCCCGATACCCCCATGACCCGCGGGATGCTGGTCACGGTGCTCTACCGCCTGGCCGGGTCCCCCTCTCTGGAGAATGAAAACCTGGGCTATCCCTTCGCGGATGTATCCGGGGACAGCTGGTACGCCGACGGGGTCTACTGGGCCCGGCTGAACGGCGTGGTCAGCGGATACAGCGACAGTGTCTTTGGTCCCAACGATCCCCTCACCCGGGAGCAGCTGGCCGCCATCCTGTGGCGCTATGCGGACAGCCCTGCCGTCGAAGGCGGCGCCAGCTTTACCGACGAGAGCGATATCGCATCCTGGGCGGCCTCCGCCGTAGACTGGGCCCAGGAGAGCGGCTATATCAGCGGGATGGGCGGAAACCGCTTTGATCCGGACGGTACCGCTACCCGCGCTCAGGTCGCCGTGATCCTCATGCGCTATGACCAGGCCCAGACGGAGGAGCCGTCACCGGAACCTGCTCCCGAACCCACCCCTGAAGCG
>DWXY01000064.1 GCA_019118935.1 Candidatus Oscillibacter pullicola | reverse complement strand
AGGATAATGATGAAAAGAGTCGTTGCAATACACAACATCAAAGGCGTTGTCCGGGAAAGGGAGTGCCTCGCTGTCCCCCAACAATAGCTTGACTTGTTCCGGTAGTTTCGATTTCGCAACAGCAAGCATTTCCTCTGATAGATCAATGCCGCACAATTCTTTATGGGGATCTTTCTGCAAAATGAGCTTTAGCATTTCACCAGTCCCGCATCCCAAATCGAGGGCAGATTGAAACGGAATGTGCGACAGCTTTTCCAGCAGGACGGGATAAAGAGAGCGGGCGTGCTGGCCCTTAATATCTTTATCATAGGTGGCAGCCTGCTGATTAAATGCAGCTTTCGAGTTTTCTTTTATGGTGTTCATGGTTTGACCTCCTTTCCACCAATTAGTATAGCACCCTTTTTTGAAATGTCAATGAATAATGTTCATTCATTTTTGCTAATTACAAGTAAAAGATTAACTATCGCTTCTCCCCTCTTCTTCAATGCGGATAATCCAGACGATACCCTGTCCCCACCACTGTTTTGATGTACGCCGGATGCCTGGGGTCCTCCTCCAGTTTTCTTCTCAGCCGCCAGATGGTATTCTCCACGGAGTTTGTCCCGTGAAGATATTCCTCTCCCCAGGCGGCCTCATAGAGCTGCGCTTTGGAGAACACCTGCCCTGGTGAACTGGCCATGCAGTAGAGCATGGCATACTCCCCATGATTGAGTTCCACTTCCCTGCCCGCCATGAGCACCCGGCGGTGCTTATGATGGAGCTCCAGTTCCCCGATGCGCAGCACGGAGGTCGCAGGGGCAGCAACATCGACTACCTCTGCCCTTTTACCCTTCAGCGAGTCCATGACGGCCTTGAACACGCTGCCGTCCGGATCCCTCGCCCGAATGACAATAATCTCCTCCATGCTGCTCACCTCCCTGGGGTTTTCTGCGGCATGATCAGTTTTGCAGAATTGCCGCCGCCTCTTCCTCGCCGAGATACCCGTATTTCACCATCTGTTGGAGAACATACTGCTGCCGCTGCGCAGCCAGATCTGGGTTCGCCGTCAGCGAGTAGACGGATGGCGCATTGGGGATTCCGGCCAGCAGCGTGGCTTCGTCATCCGTCATGTCCGCAGGCTCCTTCCCAAAGTAGCCCGCGCTGGCGTCCCGGACACAGTAATAGCCGTCGCCAAAGTAAATGGAGTTGACATACAGCTCCAGGATCTCGTCCTTTGAGTAGGTCTGCTCCAGCCGAAAGGCCATGAAAACCTCCGCAGCCTTACGGATAAAACTCCGCTCCTGGGTAAAATACAGGTTCTTGGCAAGCTGCTGAGTGATGGTGCTGCCGCCTTCCCGCAGGCTCCAGGACTTGATGTTGTTCCAGGCAGCTCTGGCGATGGCGATGATGTCGATGCCGCAATGCTGTTCAAAGCGGTGGTCCTCCACTGCCACGACCGCATCAAGATAGATCTCCGGCAGGTCTGCAAGCGGCGTGTAGCTGGGATCTGCCTGCACCTCTGCAACCTTGTCCTCCAAGCTCTGCTCCTTGAGTGCGTCACGATACATCAGGTAGCCCAGAACAGCCACCACACTGCCGCACAAAATCCCGGCGGCTACGATCAGCAGAATGATCTGCACCAGCAGTCTTTTCAGTATCCGCATGACGCACCTCACAGTTTACTCGATTTGAATGGACACGCTCCCGGTCACGCCCTCGCCCCAGACACCGAGATAGACGCTTCCGCTGCCCACCTCGATGGTGCCGGAGTAATCCCCGCTCTCGGACAGCAGGAGCACCGGCTCCTCCGAGCCGGAGCACAGGAAGATGGCAGCCTCCCCCTCTTCGACGGCAAGGGAGCAAGTGACCTCTACCGTATCCCCGGCCTCCCGGTCCAGCGTGGTACCGCCAAAGAGCAGTTCCGTACCGGAGAAGTCCTCATAGTCAGCCGCATAGGTGCCGGTGTAGTCGTCCTCGCCCCGGACACGCTCCCCCTGGAGGGAGCGGTCCGGCGTCAGCGCCCAGGAGCCGGCGGTATCCATCAGCGAGCTGTAGGCGTCCAGAATGGCGTCCTTCACTGAGTCATCCGTCGCGTCGGCCGCGGCACCGAGGGCTGCGTCTGTCATATCCGCCAGAGCGCCGGCGACCTGATCCGTTCCCTCCGCCAAGCCATTGAGTACCGCATCCGTCCCATCCGCCAGTGATTGCATCATGCCGGAACAGCCGGACAGCAGCAGGACGCAGAACAGGCCGCAGGTCAGGAGCGGTGTCCATCGCTTTCGGTTTTCTTTCATCGTGTTTTCCTCCTTGCCTGCCGGCGTCCACCGGCCTTTTTCTTTTTCGTACTCCCGGCCTTGCTGCTGGGTCTGGAGAAGGCCAAGATCACAGCCGTCAAAACGATGACCGCCGTCATGCCCAGGAGGGCCAGCGGAATGCTGGGAGCCTCAGTGGCCCCGTTGTATTCCTGCATATCAAAGCCGGCCAGCACCAGCGCCGCAGAGAAGGGGTAGGCGGAGAGCAGGAACCCGCTCTTAAAGAACAGAATGCAGTATCCCAGGAAAAAGGTCAGGATGGAGCCGCCCAGGTAGGCGCCCCGCATCTGCCCGAAAATCAGGATCATTGGCATACACACCAGGAAGGTGGTCAGCGCCGCAGCCACCACCTGTCCCCCCTGCTGGAGGATCACCCCTGGCGTCAGCCCTGGGAGGCCTGCCAGCGTCCCTGTGAGCACCGTCACGGCCACGCTGTAAAGGCCGAACAGCAGGGACAGCAGGCCGGTGACCGCCAGCTTGCCCCCCAGGAGTTTGGGATAGGACACCGGGACGGTGAGCAGGTTCTTCATGGTGTCATGGGTATTCTCCCGGTCGATCAGCCACCCGCCGATCATCACCAGGGAGATGGGGAGAAACACCTGAGTATTGCCCCATACCACATTGGCGAACAGGTGGAGCATATCATAGTTGGGGTCCCGGATCTCCGGGTTCACGATCAGCTGGCTGCCATACTGTACCACCGGACAGAGGGCCAGAGCCACAATGCCCACCAGCAGGATCTGGCACCGCCGCAGTTTCCACCACTCCGTTTGGATCATCTTCCACATACGCAACACCTCCTCAAACGCCCTGGCGCTTGTAGACCAGCGCGATCAGGGCCAGAAACACCGCGGCCTCCGCTCCAGTCACCCAAAACGCCTGGGCGGTGGTGACGAAATAGGGACTGACCCGCTCCAAAAGTCCCAGCATCTCGGCACCGGCATTAGAAAAGTCGAGATACTGGAAGTACCATCGGAAGGTCAGCGGGCCGGGCAGCAGCGTCCCCAGGTTCAGACCGAAGGGCTGGGTGATAAAGAGGTCGTTCAGGCCGAAGATGTAGTTGACAGATGTGTAGAAGAAGGTAATGATGACGGAGACGATATAGCTCCGGTTCAGCAGCACCACCAGCAGGATACAGGGCAGGGCCCCGGCCCACATCATGATCCCCTGGCCGACGCCCACAAAAAAGAGCCGCCAGAAGCCCACCGGCTCCCACCCGGCGGCCAGCACGATCAGCAGGATCACCAGGCCGCCCACCGCCATGAAAGCGATGGAAAAGAGAAACAGCAGGGCCATTTTTGCCAGGGCCAGGGCCGGCTTGCCCACCGGCACCGTCATCAGGTTCTTCAGCGTGTCGTTGTCCTGCTCCTCAAAGAGCAGGTTGGATGCCAGCACCACCAGGGCCGGCATGAGCAGCAGATAGGCGCTCATCTGGAATAGGGTGGACATCATGCCGTCCACCGCCTCCGCCCCGCTGGTGAACTCCTGGAAGTCCGGCAGGAACAGGGCGCATCCCAGAGGGATCAGGGCGGACACGGCAGCGGCGGCGAAGAACAACGGCTTGCGCCGCAGCTTGGCAAATTCACACCACAGGAGCTTAAGCAATGCCCTCACCCCCTGTGATGCGCTTGAAGTAGTCCTCAAGGGTGTCCTCATAGAGATGGGCGTCGGACACCACCAGCCCCGCCTCCACGAACCGCCGCACCGCCGCGCCGGTGTCCAGGCGGAGATCCCGGACGGTCAGATCCTGTTCGCTTTCCACCACAACATCCCGGACACCCATCTCCTGCTGGAGCAGCTGGGCGGCCACCGGTGCGTTGGACACGGTGAAGCGGAGGACCTTCCCGTTCTTCTGTTCCAGTTCCGCCAGGCTCTCCTCCTCCAGGAGGACGCCGTGGTCGATGATCCCAATGTCGTCTGCCAGCAGGGCAATCTCGGAGAGGATGTGGCTGGAGAGCAGAATGGTCTTGCCCCGCTCGTCGCACAGCGCCCGGATGAAGTCCCGCACCTCGGCGATACCGATGGGGTCCAGGCCGTTGATGGGCTCGTCCAGGATCAGCAGCTCCGGGTCGTGCATCACAGACAGGGCGATGGCCAGCCGCTGTTTCATGCCCAGGGAGTACTGGGCGTAGCGTTTCTTGTCCCGGTAGGGCAGGTTCACCAGCTCCAGTGCCCCTTTGATATAGTTGGGGCTCTTGAGGCCCCGGAGCCGGGCGAAGATTTGCAGATTTTCTGTGCCGGTCAGGTTGGGGTAGAACCCCGGGGACTCGATGAGGCTGCCGATGCGGGGCAGGGTGCCCTTTTCGTTTCCCCTCAGCGGCCGGCCAAAGATGGACACTGTGCCGGATGTGGGGGCGGTGAGCCCCAGGAGCATCTTCATGGTGGTGGTCTTGCCTGCCCCGTTGCGCCCCAAGAGGCCGTAAATACGCCCCTTCTGCACATGGAGATCCAGGCTGGAGACGCTGACCTGTTCCCCATACCGTTTGGTCAGGCCCTTGGTTTCAATGATACAGTCGCTCATAAGCGCTACCTCCTTTGCTTGGTAGCAACAGGATAGCACCCGCACCTTGAGATAACGCTGAGCCAACCTTAATTTTTCTCTGAGATTTTGCGCAGGGCATGGGCAGGCCGACACTTTAGCGGTATAATATGGGCAAGGGAAGGGAGGTGTCCCATGGTGGAGCATAAAATCTTATTGGTAGACGATGACCGGGACCTTTTGGAGATGCTGTGCTCCATCTTCCGGCGGGCAGGCTATACCGATCTTGTGACCGCCTCCTCCGGACAAGAAGCCCTCCAGGTCTGGCGGGAGCAGCAGCCGGCGCTGATTGTTCTGGATGTGATGATGCCGGGGATGGACGGTTTCGAGGTCCTGCGGGAGATCCGCCGCACCAGCCGCGTGCCCGTCCTGATGCTCACCGCCCGGGGCGAGGCGGAGGACCGCATCGAGGGGCTGGAAATCGGGGCGGACGACTATCTCCCCAAGCCCTTCCTGCCCAGGGAATTGCTGCTCCGGGTGGGGGCCATCCTCCACCGGACTTACCCGGAGCCCAACCGGAAGGTGGAACTGGCAGCCTCCACGGTGGACTTGGAGAAAGCCGAAGTATGGAAGGACGGCGAACGGACGCCATTAACGGCAAAGGAATTGCAGCTGTTCGAGAAACTCTATGAAAATGCCGGCCGGATCGTCACCACCGGCATCCTGTGCGAGACGATCTGTGGGGAGTTCTGGCAGGGCTACGAGAGCACCCTCTCCACCCATATCCGCCACCTGCGGGAGAAGATCGAGGCTAATCCCTCCAAGCCGGTCTCTCTGGTGACGGCCAAGGGGCTGGGATACCGGATCAATCTGAAGGGGGCGAAGTCGTGAATCCGGTGCAGCGGTTTTTCCGGCGCTACATCTTCTCCACCGTTGGCATTCTGGCGCTGTTCCTCGTGGTGAATCTCCTGCTGGTCCTGACTGTTCTGACCGCCGGATACATGAGCGGGACAGACAACGGGCTGTCTGTCCGGGAGGTATCCGGCCATGTGACGGAGCAGGCCGGCAGCTGGACGGCGGACGATACGGCGCTGGCCCTGCTGCAAGAACATGATGCCTGGGCCATGCTCTTGGATGAGAGCGGCACGGTGATCTGGGAGCAGGGTCTGCCGGAGGAACTGCCCCGGTCCTACACCAGCGCCCAGGTGGCATCCTTCAGCCGCTGGTATCTCCAGGACTACCCGGTGAAAGTGTGGAGCCGGGAGGACGGCGCCCTGATGGTGGTGGGATTTGAGCCGAACACTCTGGTGAAGTACTACTTTTCCATGGAGACGCCCTCCCTGATGATGTTCCTGGTGGGGGCCATTGCGGTCTTTGTGTTTAACCTGCTGCTGATGGTCTTCCTGATGCTGCGGAACACCCGCCGGGTGGAGAAAGCCATGTCCCCCATCCTGCGGGGCATCCAAGACCTGAGCCGGGGCAGCTACCAGCCCCTGGACGAGCGCGGGGAACTGGCGGAGATCAACGCGGGGCTGAACCGAGCCGGGGATTACCTGATGCAGAAAGACAACACCCGGGCAGAGTGGATTCGCGGGGTATCCCACGACATCCGCACTCCCCTTTCCATGGTACTGGGCTACGCCAGCGAACTGGAGGATGACGACACTCTCCCCACGGATGCCCGGCAGCAGGCCGGGATGATCCGACGGCAGGGGGAGCGGCTGAGATCCCTGGTGGAGGATCTGAACCTGACCACCAAGCTGGAGTACGCCCTCCAGCCCATCCGCCGGGAGACGGTGGACCTGGCGGAGATCGGGCGGCAGGCGGTGAGCGAGGTGCTCAACGGCGGCCTGCCGGAACGATATGAGATTGAGTTCTCTGAAGAGCATCCGGGCCGTGCCGCCCGGATGGAGGGTGACACTGCCCTCCTCCGGCGGATGCTGGACAACCTGATCCGCAACAGCATCGTCCACAATCCCCGGGGCTGCCACATCTCTGTTACGGTAGGCGCGGAGGATGGGCGATGCACCTGCACGGTGACGGACGATGGCGTGGGGTTGGACGCCCCCCGGCTGGAGGCGCTGAACCGGGAGGCGGATGTCGCCAGCACCCAGGACGGTGAGCACGGCCTGGGCCTCAAACTGGTGCGGCAGATCGTGAAGGCCCACGGCGGGACGGTACAGTTCTGGCAGGCTGTACCGCAGGGGCTGGAGGTTTGCATTTCTATCCCCACAAGGAATGTCTGAAAAGGGCGGACGGCTTGCGAAGTGCCGCCCGCCTTTTCTCAGTTTTCATTGGAAATACTCACAGTTCATTGATGGTATCGGTAATCGACATGCCACGAATTCGCTTCGCCGGTGCATGGACGGAGATAATCGTCGCCCCGATCACAAACAGAAGAATCACTAACAGCGCAGGGACCGGAATGCTCCAGGTATAGTAGGGAAAATTCGTGGTAATCAGCCTGTTATACAGCAGACGGCTCAGGGGCAGCCCCGCCGCACAGCCGACGATGCAGCCGGTAAAGGCGTAGGTGGCCGCTTCTGCTGCAATCATCCGGGTGAGCTGCCGTCCGCCCATTCCTACAGCCCGCATGGCGCCATACTGCTTGATTCTTGCGGAAACGCTCATAGAAATGCTGTTGACGATATTCAGCACCGTGATCAGAGCGATGATGGCGAGGAAACCGTAGATGAAAAGGCTAAATGCCCAGAAGGTGCTGCGGTCCGACTCGTCCCGCCGGTCGGTGAAACTGTACTGATCTCCAGCCAGTTCCTCAATCGACGCCACCTCTTCATCCGTAGCGCTCTTCGTCACTTGGACATCAAGGATGGCATAGCCCTCCACGCCCGTCAGCCGGGTGAATGTCTCCTCGGAGCAAATCAGGATTATCTCGCCGTTGGTCTGTCCGCTGTTGGAGAAGGGGCTGTGGGTCAGCATTCCAGCGATCTCTACTTGGGAATCGCCGACGGTGACGGTATCACCGATGGTCAACGGCACATCCTGATCCCAGATGCACAGCACCGCGTCGCTGTTCCCATAGACTCTCTCCAAGTCGCTTCCCTTCCGCAGGAGATCATCTTCCAGGAGCCACCCCAACTGCAAGGCATCATAGGAAATCAGATCTACCGTCGTCTCCGCAGTTTCTACAGGGAAGGAGGCAGGGATATCCTCCCGATACATCCTGCCAAACGCATGCCGGACGCCGGGTATCTCGCGGATCTCTTCAGCCAGAGCGTAAGGGATCGTATTCGAGTAGTCTTGACTGGCGATGGTGAGGTTTGGCGCCGAGTGTGCGGTGGGGAGAAGGCAGCCCAGCAGTTCTACCAGCACAGAGAATGCGAGAAACAGAATGATACTCAGGGCGAAGGAGCCGGACATTAGAACCAGATTCTTCTTGGCAGATACCGCACGGGAGATGCCCAAGGCGGATTCGATTTTCCCAAATCTGGTTTCCGTTCGGTGTTGCTTATGGGTTTTATCCTCCAGATTTCCAGATACCGCCGCCACCGGAGAAACTCGTGAAGCACGCTTTGCCGGGGACCTGGAGGCCAGCAGGACGGTCAGCAGGCCCAACACGACACCGCTGACAATTCCCACGAGGCTGACGCCGAACACTGGCCAATCAGAGAATTCCCCCTGCACCCAGTACCGCAAAATCGCGCCAAGCACCCAGGAGATAACAACGCCCAGAGCCGCACCGATGGGGATGGCGGTTTTACACCAATTCAGGGCCTCCAATTTCACAAATCGGATGACTTGCCGCTTGCTCATGCCGATACAACGCATCATACCAAAGAACTGCGTCCGCTGGGCAACCGTGCTGTTGAGGCTCCCGGAGATCATCAGAATACCGGCCGCCAGAATCAGCAGGAACAGAACCCCTGCCAAAGGATAGAGGGACTTCACCATGGTGTTGTTGCTGAGACCGGCAAGGCCCATCAGGATAAAGTTCTGCTCCATATCGCTGTCTGCCACATCACACTGCGCTTGGATCTCTGAGATAGCGCGGCCGATATTGGCCCGTGAGGCAAACTGGACATAGAAGGTTTCACTGCCGGAATCCTGATTATCCTCCATAATCTGACGAAACGTGGAGATGTTCATGAAGATCCCGATTTGTTCCCCTTTTACCAGCAGGGCAGTCACCTCTCCGGTACCATTTTTGGTAGCGTATCGGCTGTCGTCGATGCGAAAGCCGGTAATTTGGAAGGAGTATTCACCGGCAGGTGTACGCAAGGTGATGGATTCGCCTACATCCACGCCAAGCAGTTCCCTGGCATTTGGCGTCAAGATGGCCGCATCATTCGCCTGGATACTGGAATCTGCAGGGAAATAGCTCATGATGTCCGTGCGGAAGGATTCCTCAATGCCACACAGGGCGGTTTGGATGCCGTCGACCTCATACGCCCGGCTCTGGTCCATATTCACCACATCGTACCAGGATGCAGCTGCCACATCACCTCGGGACCGGATCTCCCCAGCCCCCTCTTCAGACAGATTTTGAATGGCAATGTGCCAGAACCCGTGGTTTTCCTTGGAGTGCTCCGTTTCACACCGAACCATCAGATCCACCATACTGAAGATGGCAGTGACCAGAAATACGGCGAAGATAATGCACAGCAGCGTCATGCGGTTCTGCCGCCGGTGGACCTTGGCGGAAATGGGGATCAGGCTAAGATAACTTCTCATTGGTCATGCCTCCCAAGTCCGTCAGGACACCGTCCGATACCCGAAACACCCGGTCCACAGAGGCGGTCAGATTGCTGTTATGAGTAATCATCAGGATGGTCTGCTGGTAGTGACGGGATGCCTGGGTCAGCAGAGCGATCACATCCTGGCTGTTTTTAGTGTCCAGGTTGCCCGTGGGTTCGTCGGCCAAAATCAGTTTCGGCTTGGTGATTAGGGCGCGGCCGATGGCCACCCGCTGTTGCTGACCGCCAGAGAGCTGGCTGGGCAGGTGACGCCGCCGCTCCGTCAAGCCCAGCAGTTCCAGCAATTCATCTACCTCGGACTTCTTCGGTTTTCGGTAATCCAGCAGCAGAGGAAAAGCAATATTCTGCTCTACATTCAGTTCCGGGATCAGTTGAAATGACTGGAAGATAAAGCCGATATTCCGCCGCCGGAAAATGGTCCGCTGCTCGTCCTTCATGGCAAAGAGATCCTGACCATCCATGAGGATATGGCCGGAAGTAGGCGTGTCCAGCGCCCCGATGCAGTTGAGCAGGGTGCTCTTACCGGAGCCGGACTCCCCCACCACCGCCGCAAACTCCCCCCGACACAGGGAGAAGGACACCTGTTTCAGCGCCTCCACCTTTGCCTCACCGGCGCCGTAGGTCTTGCACAGGTTTTCTACTTTCAAGATTTCCATAGGCTCAAAACCTCCTTATCCCAAAGGATAGCAGAGGAACCTTACAATCCGGTGAATTTCTGCTTACAGTTTCGTAAGGAAGGAAACCGTGAAGGTGGCCCCCTCCCCCGACGTACTCTGAGCTGTAATCACGCCGCCCTGCCCCTCCACGATAGACTTGGCCAGAGGGAGGCCCAGGCCGATGCCGGGAGAATCCAGGGACTGCCTGCTCCGGTAAAACCGCTTGAAGATGTGGTGGATGTCCTCCGGGGCAATGCCGCCGCCGTCGTCGGATACCTGGATCTGGAGCATGGCGGGGGTGCGGGACCAGGCAATCCGGATATGGCCGCCGGCCGCCGTGTGATCCAGGGCGTTCTTCACCAGATTTCCCAGAGCCTCGCTGGTCCACTCTGGATCGCAGAGCAGCCTTTCTTCAGGCTTTCCCTCTATCTGAATGGTCTTACCCTCCTGATCCGCCCTGGTCTGCAGATCCCGGATGGCACGGTCAATCAGCTCGGTGACGAGGATATCCCGGCGCTCAAAAACGATGCTGCCGCTGTCCAGCCGGGTGATCTTCAGCATAGACTGGATCAACTGCTCCATGCGCTGGAGGGACACGCCCATCTTACCAGCAAACTCCCGTACCGCATCCGGGTTCTCCGGCTCACCCTCCAGGATCTCTTGGTACATCATCAGGGCCGCCAGCGGCGTCTTCAGTTGGTGGGAGATATCTGAGATGGTAGACTTGAGGAACTCCTTGTTTTTATGCTCCGCCTCATTTTTGGATTGAAGCATCGTAGACAACTGCTCGATTTCGGAGAACAGCTGGAACAGATCTCCCTCCTGGTTTTGAGGCAGATGGCTGGAAAAGTCCCCATCCATGTACTGGCGGACAATCTCCGCTGTATGCTGGTACAGGCAGCTGCGGCGGTGCAGGAAGAACAAGGTCCCGCCCAACAGCAATAGAACCGACACAAAGAGAATGCCTGCCGTGGCCCCGCCGGATGCCGTTCCCCCGTTCAAGGCCAGGATACCGGCGGCCAGCAGAAACATACACAGCAGCAGCTGGAGGATCAGGTACCGCCTCAGTTGCCGGTCCCTTAGGAAATTCATGTCCCATCCCCCTTCCACTGGTAGCCGTAGCCCCTGACCGTCAGCAGGTACTTGGGCTGGGAGGGGTCCTTCTCCACCTTCTCCCGCAGCCGCCGCACATAGACCGACAGGGTGTTGTCATCCACAAAGTCCCCGGCATTGTCCCACAAGTCGTTGAGAATGACCTCCCGCGTCACCACCCGTCCGGCATTGCGCACCAAGAGGCAGAGCAGGCGGAATTCTGCTTGGGTCAGTTCCAGAGGGTGCCCGCACATAGCCACCCGGCCGGAGAGCAGGTCGATGGTCAGATCTCCACACTGCATTTGATTGGCCGGCTGTGCCGTGGAGATTCCCGCCCGGCGCAGCAACGCACGGATGCGGGAGAGCAGTTCCCCCAGCTTAAAGGGCTTTGTGATATAGTCGTCCCCGCCGGAGTCCAGGCCCCGAATCACATTGACCTCTTCATCGGAAGCGGTCAGGAAGATGATGGGTACCGTACTTCCCCTCTCTCTGACCTGCTCGCAGACGGAAAAGCCGGTACCGTCCGGCAGCGTCACATCCAAAAGGAGCAGTGCAAAGCAGTCTGGTTTGCGCAAGCGCTCTAACGCCTCACCTACCGTGCGCGCCACATCAACTTGATAACCAACTTTATTCAGTGAGTAGGTAAGGCCGTCAATCAAACTCAGATCGTCCTCTAAAAGCAGGAGTTTACTCATAATCATCCCCCCGGCATGGTATTCTTCTGGCATTATACCACAAGGAGGAGTAGTCTGTATGGTATCTTAGGTCAGTTTACAAGGAACTACACGCAGACCGTGAAACGGGCTGCTGACAACAAACGGCGGTATGCTCCCGGAGAGGGCAGCATACCGCCTGTTTTGTT
>DWXY01000007.1 GCA_019118935.1 Candidatus Oscillibacter pullicola | reverse complement strand
ACGGTCTGCGGCTCTGACAGCGGCTCGTCGCCGCACCTGGAGGCCCGCTGTGTAAAATACGAAAAGGATCTGGCTGACAAGCGGACCTGCGAAAAACTGCAGATCGAGCAGGTTTTTGGGCTGCGCACGATGTTCCCTTCAAGGCTGTCACGGAAAAAAGTATCGCCCCCGTCAAGGCGGGGAACAGCGAAAAGAATACGCTGCCCCATGAGCGCTCCCGGAAGGAGTTTGGCTATGCCTTGGAGGGGGAGATCGTTGGGGAGTTTATGACGGATATCCAAGGAAGAACGTACGCTGGACTACTGCCGGCGGGAGGCGCGCGTCCAATCCTTGGCGCATGTCTTTCTGCCGCTGGGAAAACCCGGAGAGATTGCACGCAAAATTAAGGCGGCCATCCCCGCTGCCTATTCCAACAGATCTGGCAAATGCGTCCGTATTGACAGATCGTCAGGTTTGGATTGGAGCTTTCCGCCAAATTCAGCAGGGCTGCCGCTGACCGGCCCAACATGGTAGAGATGATTTGTTGGGGCACAGAGTGAAAGCGGAGGCATGTAAAGCTCCGGCAGACAGCAACGCAAAGGAGCCCCGACCCTTGCGGACCGGGACTCCTTTGCGTTTGATTTTATCTTTCCGGAGGCAGGAGATTCGTCATGCTCCGCATACTGACGCCCAGCGTGGAGAGGTTGTGCAGCATGGCGGAAGTGGCCGGGGCCAGGATCCCCATGGCGCCCAGCGCGATCAGGCTTCCGTTAAAACCGATGACAAATCGGTAATTGGATCGGATGCGCTGCATCAGGTGTTGTGAAAGGGCACGCAGTTTCACCAGTTCAAAGAGGCTATCCGCCGCGATGGTAATGTCTGCGATCTCCCGGGCAATGGCGGCTCCATCGCTGATGGCGACACCCACATTGGCGGCGGACAAGGCGGGCGAGTCGTTGATCCCGTCACCAATCATTACGACAGTATGCCCCTGGGCGCGCTCGGCCTGGACGAAGCGGGCCTTGTCCTCCGGAAGAACCTCTGCGCGGAATTCATCCACCCCTACCTGAGCGGCGATGGCAGCCGCGGTGCGCTCGCTGTCACCTGTAAGCATGACGATCTTCCTGACGCCGAACTGCCGGAGAGCGTCCAGGGCGGCCGCGGCCTCCGCGCGAAGCGGGTCGGAAATGCAGATGACGGCGGCCAGTACCCCGCCGATCGCCAGATAAAGATGGCTGTACTGCGGGGGAAGCGCGTCGAACGCCCCCTGTTCCTCCGGCGGAACCACGCATCCCTCGTCCTCGAAGACGAAGTGGGCGCTTCCGATGATGACGCGCTCACCATCCACCGTGCTGGCGATGCCGTGGGCCACCAGGTATTCCACCTGGGAGTGCATCTCCTCATGGGCAAGTTTCCGCTCCCGAGCGGCCTGTACTACGGCGTTCGCCATGGAATGGGGGAAGTGCTCCTCCAGACAGGCCGCCAGACGCAGCATCTCTGCTTCCTTCCGGCCGCTGAAGGAAATGACCTCAGCCACCACGGGGCTGGCATGGGTCAGCGTTCCGGTTTTGTCAAAGACAATGGTATCTGCCTGCGCCATGGCCTCCAGATATTTTCCGCCTTTGACAGTGACATGGAAACGGCTGGCCTCGCCCATGGCGGACAGCACGGCCAGCGGCATGGAAAGTTTCAGCGCACACGAGAAATCCACCATCAGCACGGACATGGCCCGGGTGATGTTCCGCGTGAGCAAATAGACCAGTCCGCTGCCCACCAGCGTATAGGGGACCAGCTTATCCGCCAGCCGGGCCGCCTGGTTTTCTGCGGCGGACTTGAGCGCCTCTGATTGCTCGATCATGGCCACAATCTTATCATAGCGCCCTTCGCCCGATTGCTGCGTCACCTGGAGGATACACTCCCCCTCTTCTACCACAGTGCCGGCATAGACGCTGCTGCCGGGACGCTTGAGGACAGGGATGGACTCCCCGGTGAGGGAAGCCTGATTGACCATGACTTCTCCCTCTGTAATGGCGCCATCCAGCGGGATCACGCTGCCCATGCGGACGGACACCCGGTCTCCGGGCTGGACCTGGTGGAGGGGTACCAGCACTTCGCCGTCCTCTGTTTTGAGCCAGACCCGGTCGATGTTCAGCGACATGCTCCGGGCAAGATCGTCCACCGACTTCTTGTGGCTCCACTCCTCCAGCAGCTCACCCAGCCCCAGAAGGAACATCACGGAGCTTGCCGTATCAAATTCCCGCCGTACCATCGAAAGGCAGACGGAGATCCCATCCAGGACCTCTACCCGCAGATGCCCCTGGAACACGCAGCGGATGGCCCGGAACAGATAGGGGATAGAGCTTATGATGGTATAGGCTGCCCGAAGCGGCGCTGGAAAAAACAGGGAGCGGATCGCCTTAAAGGCCACCATGCCCACCAATTTTTCTTCATAGGCGCGGTTGAGCTCCCGGATGCTGTGGATACGCCTCAGCTCGTTCAGAGCCTTGTCCTGATAGGAGAAGCCTTTCAGGGCATCCAGGAGCACCCGGCGGCTGCCTTGGTATTCAATGACGGCACAACGGGTCCGGTCATGGACGACAGCCCGCTCCACAGCAGGAAGCGTCTGAAGCCACGCCTCCAGCAGATCAGCCTGCTCCAGCGTCATTCTGGGCTGCGCCATTTGAACGCGGATCCGGCCGCGGCATTCGTGTTTGATTTGAAATTTCATGCTTGCCTCCATGGAAGAGAGGGGCCGCCTTTCGGCGGTCCCTCTCAAATCTTTGCTTACGCCTGAGCATCGTCGGGCTCCGCTTCCGCGTCCTCCTGCGTGCGCTGCTCATTGATTTCCTTGGCAGAAGCCAGGATATCAGCGGCGTTCTCCTGAACGGAAGTAACCGACTCCATGACAGAATCCTTCATCCGCAGGGCTGCGGCGGTGGCGTGTGTATATGCCTTCTTGGCGTCTTTGCTGGACAGCAGTTTGAACCCCGCGGAGCCAAACACCACACCGCCGGCAAACAGTGCAACACCCTTATATATATTCATGCTGTGTTCACCTCACAATCAACGATGGCGGTACCCGGTGACGATGGCCATGAACATACAGATCATGGCACCCCAGGCCCAGAAGCGATGATGTTTCATATCGATTCTCCTTCCTGCCGGGCAACGGCATCAACATAGTTTTGTATTATATTGATCTGGGTCGTCTTTTTCACTCTGATTTGGACAAGAACAGACGGGAATGGATATTTTTTTAAAAGCTCTGCGGAATTGTGCGGGAGATAGATGATACCGGGCCTTAAAAGCGACGCCGAATTGGCTTGCGCTGCTGTACCCCACCGCTGATGCGATTTGGAGGACTGTCTGATCGGTAGCGCACAGCAGCTGCGCCGCCCGGGACATACGGCGCTCCAGAAAGTATTGGTGGATGGAAGCGCCATAGATCTGCCGGAAATAGGATTTTAGGTTTGTGCCGGAGATCCGGAATTGCTTGGAAAGCCGCTGGATGGTCAGCCGCTGATCCAAGTGTTCGAGCATATAATTGTGGATCTTCTGCACGGCCTCCGCCTGCCAATGATCCAGATACTGAAACTGGGTGTTCCCCGGCTGGAGACCGTCGGCGGAATGGAGCATGTAGAGCAGTTCCAGGACCTTCATGGCGCAGTAGTTCCCGCGCCGCTCTGCGGGCAGTTGCCCCAAAGTGAAGAATAGAGCCTCGCTCCACAGTGCCGCGTCGATCACAGTGCATCCATGGTGCTGATCCAAAGCGGCACGATCCCGGCCGGGCCAAAGGACAGACAGCGCGGCAAATGCCGCCTGCTCGGTTTCCTGAACCAGCACCCCTTGAAAAGGCTCCTGCGTGAACTGACAGCAGCATGCGCCTGACCGGCAGGGGAAAAAGAGCACCTGGCCGGATCTCAATAGAAGATGCCGCCCGCCGGACACGTCCAGCTTTGCTTCGCCGCTGTGACAGAACAGCACTTCCAGCAAATCCGGTCTCTGAGAAAAGGACACCGTGCCTTCCGGCGGCATCCCGTTCAGAGACAGCACCTCTGCACCGTCGGCAGGCAATGGGATGCACTCCCAGCCAGCCCATGACCGAAAAACATCTGTCATCTCTCTACTTCCGGAAGGGAAAACGGCTCTTCTTTTCATAGGGGGCGGACTGAATGGATAACACCTGATAGCCGGTGGCGGAAATTGCCTGCCGCAGGGCGTCCTCATCCAGTGTTTCTTCGCTCAATATCTGTGTCTGCCCCTTGCTGTGGGAAGACGTGACCTTTTTGACCGGGAAAGCCCTCCGGACCGCATCGTTGACATGGGCCTCGCACATGGAACAGGCCATTCCCTCCACCGCTATTGTGTATTGAATCATTTGAAAAGCCTCCCTGAACAATATTGTCTCCTATTGAAGAACGTGCGGAATACTGCACAGCATCCTCCTGTCAGCCTGTTTCGCAGTGGTATCATAGGTTATTCTTTCTTAAACCCTGGCGGAAGAAATATCTATGCCGCAAGCCATATGACGATCAAGAGGATCACCTCATCCCCCCAACGGAAAAGTGCAGCCGGGATGAGGGCGCTTGCCTTTTTGCCTCGGCAATCATGTTTGGTGAGAAATCTGTTGCCTCCCAGAGCCGGACATGGGGCGACAGCGGGACAGACAGCTGCCCCGTCCCGCAGGCCGGCTCCAGCACATTCATCTCCCGGGTCAGCCGGGGGCGGATGCGTCCGCAGATCTCGCTGTAAAGCGGCGCGGACCGCCCCATGATTACGGCGTAGCGCCGGGCCATCTTCTGCCAAAATGCCAGATCGTTTTCGCGCATGATAAAACGCCTCTTACGGTTAGTAATAACTAACTAAAAGATACTACAAATGGTTTGATTATGCAAGACCATTCTGCCAAATAGGATGCCGCATCCCGCGGGATCATTCCCATGGGGCGCGTGTGTGCGCTATTGGGCCAGCAGTTCCAGCAGTTGTCGGACATTCTTCTTGCCAAAGGACACCTGCTCCCCGCCGTTGACCACCAGACAGGGGACGCTCATCACCTGATACCGCTCCCGCAGGTCGGGGAAGTGGTTCAGGTCATAGACCTGGGCGGTGACGTTGGGGTTCTCGGCGGCGATCCGCTGAGCGGCGGTCACCAGTTCCGGGCACATGGTGCAGGAGAGAGATACCAGCACCTGAAGCTCCACCGGGTTCCGGATGGCCTGAATGGCGGCCCGGCTCTCTTCATCCAGAGCCTGCCCCGGTCCGGCGGCGTTGTATAGCCCCAGGACGAAAGAGGTGAACTCGTGGCCTCCCGGCACGCCGTGGAAGCTGAGACCTGTCCAGCTGCCATCCGCCCGGCACACCTGGACGCAGGGCAGGTGGTCTACATCGGCGGCATCGCCGATCTCGACAGATAGTTTGCCGCTCTGGGCCGCCAGTTCCTCCATATACTGCCGCAGTTCGGCGGACAGGGGCGTCCCGTCCAGACACAGCCGCAGGACCAGCGGCGAAGCCATCCGAGAAAATACTGTGTGGAGCTGGGCCGGCATATCCCCCGTAAAAAGGGCACTGCCCGTCTCAGCGGAGTCCTCCGATTCCCCTGCCCGGCTCACGGGCGCCAGAGGATGGACACCGGTCTTTGCCTGCATGGCAGTACACAGCCGCTCCAGCTCGGTGGCGGCCAGAGCCCCATCTCCCACGGCGGTGACCACCTGCCGCAGGGGCTTGACGCACACGTCCCCGGCGGCATAGAGGCCCTCTGCCGTGGTCTTCTGGCTGCGGTCGGTGAGGACATAGCCCTGCTCATTCAGCTCCGCAAGCCCCCGCACCAGTTCTGTGGCCGGCGCATACCCGGCAAAGACGAAGACACCGAAGGTCTCGCCCTCTGCTGCGTGGTACTTGGTCACCTGGCCGGTCTTGGTATTGCGGTACCGGAGGAAGCGCAGGGCCGTGTCGCCGGACACCTCCTCCACCACGGTGTTGGTCAGGACGGTGATCTTCTCGTGGTTCCGGGCGGCATCCGCCGCGGCTTGGGCGCAGGAGAAGTCGTCGCCCCGGATCAGGATGGTCACGTGGCGGGCATACTTGGTGAGGAACAGGCTTTCCTCCGCCGCGGCAAAACCGCCGCCCACCACAAAGACCTCCTTTCCGGTGAAGAACTCTCCGTCGCAGGTGGCGCAGTAGGCCACGCCCCGGCCCCGAAACTGCTCCTCTCCCTGAAAGCCCACCATGCGGGGGTGGGCGCCGGTGGCCAGGAGTACGCCGAAGCACTTCAGCTCCCCACGGCTGGTTCGGATGGTTTTCGCGTCGCCGGAGAGGTCCAGGCCGGTAACCTCCGCCAGCAGAAACTCCGCGCCAAACCCCTCCGCCTGTTTCCGCATGGCCTCTGTCAGTGCGGCGCCGCTGGTTTTCTCCACACCGGGGTAATTGACTACCTCCGCGGTGATGGTGATCTGGCCGCCGAAGCGGTCCTTCTCCACCACAACGACTCTGTACTTGGCCCGGGCTAGGTACAGTGCGGCGGTGAGGCCTGCCGGGCCGCCGCCGATGACCACCACATCATAGAGATTTTCCATCTGCTCCATGGCTTACAGCTGTCCCACCAGATCCAGGCTGGGCTTCAGAGTCTCGGCGCCGGGCTGCCACTTGGCCGGGCACACCTGGTCCCCGTGCTCCGCCACGAACTGGCAGGCCTGGACTTTGCGCAGCAGCTCGTCGGCGTTGCGGCCTACGTTGCCGGTATTGACCTCATAGGCCACGAGCTTTCCCTCGGGGTTCACGATGAAACTACCCCGTTCCGCCACACCGTCGCTTTCGATATAGACCTCAAAGTCCTTGGCAAGGCAGTGGGTGGGGTCGGCCAGCATGGGGTACTGGATCTTCTGGATGCGCTCCGAGGCGTCATGCCAGGCCTTATGGACGTAGTGGGTGTCGCAGGAGACGGAGTAGATCTCGCAGCCCACGGCCTGGAACTTGTCATAGAGGCTGGCCAGATCCTCCAGCTCCGTGGGGCACACGAAGGTGAAGTCGGCAGGGTAGAAGAAGAACACGTTCCACTTACCCAGGATGTCCGCCTTGGTGACGGCCCGGAAGGCGTTGTTCTGGTAGCACTGGACGGTAAAATCCGCAATTTCTTTCTGGATCAGGGACATGAAGTTGCCTCCATTCATCATTTGCTTTGGTTAGTTATAGCTAATCATAAATAGGATTATACAAGAAGTGGGTGTGGCAGTCAAGAAGAACCTGTGAGGCGGCGGTCACTTTTTTCCGTACAGCAGGCCGACCCCGCTCAGCATCCAGGGGCTCTGGGCGTATCCGGGCACAAATCCCAGTTTCTCCACGTTGGGAATGTAGCGTACCTCCTGAAAGCCTTCCCGCCGCAGTTCTTCCGCAAATTGCTCCATATCGCCATACAGTTTCGGCTGGGCAAACAGATCCTGCAGGGCAAAGGCGCCGCCCTTCTTCAATACCCGCAGGGCCTCCCGCACCACTTTGCGCTTGTCCCTCTCTGAGCGCACCTCGTGGAACACAAAGTTGCTCACTACCGCGTCAAAGGCGCCGTCAGGGAAGGCCAGGTGGGCGGCGTCCCCCTTTTGGAAAGTTACACGATCACCCCCCTCCACAGCGGCGTTGCGTTCACACTGTTCTTTGGCGTAGCTCCACTCGGCGCTCCAGTAGTCGATTCCGGTGAGCCGCGCCTGGGGGAATGCCTTGGCACAGCGGATGGTGAGCGCGCCGGAACCGCAGCCGATGTCCAGCAGGGTCCCGTTTCCGCCCCAATCCAGGTGGTCCACTAAGTATTGATGGAACTTCCCCATGAGGCCGCCCCGGTTGAAATCGAACAGGTGGCGGCAGCGGAGCATATAGAGCCAGAAGATCAGCAGCACCGCCAGCAGGGCACCCAGCAGGCTCCCGGGGACCAGCGTGGGAAGCAGGATCAGCAGCAGGACGGTTCCTGAGAGTAGCACTGCCATGACCACTGCCAGCGTCCGCATCACAGCCAGCGGCACCCAGTTTCCATAGTCCGGCTTTGTCTGTTTCATGATGTTTTCCTCCTTTAGATAACAATTGTTATGATGTGTTATGTAAAAACCCCGGAGCGTCTCACTCCGGGGTCAACCTTCGCTGTTTGATTTTCGCAGCTCGGCGGTCAATCTTCGAAAGCCGCCGTCGGCATAGACGCCCGTCAGGCGGGTCAATTCCAGCACTTGCTCCATGGTGTAATCTCCCTTCAACAGTTCCAGGTTTCCTTTCATCCGCATCTCCACCAGGATCCGGATCAGTTCCGGGTCTGGTTCCCCGGCGCCATAGCGCTGGAAAAACAGGGTAAAGGCCCAGCGCATCTGGGCGTATAACTCCTCCGCAAATCCGGCATAGCGCGTGCCTTGGGATCTCTCCAGCAAAAGCAGGGCCTCGTCCCTGTGGCGGTAGAGGAATTCCATCAGCCGCAGGTCACAGTCCGGGCCGGAATCCGGCTCCTCCAGTTCCGCCATGGAGAGTGCCTGCCCCAGGTTCGTCAGTTCAGCGGCGGTGTTTGCCACGATCTGAGCGAACATGTCCTCTTTATTCTGAAAGAAAAAGTAGACCGCCCCGGTAGTGACCCCGGCTCCGGCGCAGATGCGCCGCAGGGAGGCGCCCTGAAAGCCGTGGGCCAGGAATTCCTGCTTTGCGCACTCCAACAGATGCTTCCGCACGTCCTGCTCACTCATATTGCAGTCCTTTTTCAGAATGGATTAGTTGCTACTAACCATGATAGCATACTGTGTGCGAAAAAACAAGCGAATTTGTCCTTTGACGGGTATGTGCTCCTGTACTATACCGTGATTGGTTATGGCAAACTTCTTTGCGGTCAAGAGGCAACAAAACTTTGTAGAGGGAGGGGGATGAAGATGAGCATTCGGTATCGATTGATCTCTGCCGCAGCACGGGCAATGGGGATGAAGCAACTGTTTTCCCTGCCGGCGGCATGGTTCTCAGTCCGGATCAGGGAGACGTGAAGGCTGCCCGGGACTTTGTTGCCCGCAGCGGTTCCGACCGCTGGCTGCCCTTCTATCCGCTCTGCACCGACCACTGCATCACGGAGACCTATGTGATGGCGTTTCAATGCTATCGGGAGATGGCGGCGCTCCATGGCCCAAAACAGAGCCACAGCAACGCCTTAGGGCGGCCTGTGGAGATGCCCCGGCAGGTTATGGCCTGCTCGCCCGGCAGTCTTTCCTCCTCTCAGGGGGAGTGGAAGCGGATGCGGTAGCTCAATCACCGGGACATGCTGGTGGATATCGCCCTGGTGAAATCGGAGCGGGAGATCATGACAAAAGGGCAGGCAGTGCCGGAGTATATGCGCTCTGGTACCCAAGGGGATTTTACCGGCCTTCCGCCGCTCCACTTTTACTACGGCGGGGATGAGCTGCTCTGCGCCCTGGCAGAGTCCTGTGCCGATGCCTGTAAGGTGGCGGATGTGCCCTGCACCATGACCATCGCGCCGGGGATGCGCCACTGCTACGCCGTGGTTCCCTGGTTCCCGGAAGGGAAGGCCGCTTATCTGGAAATTGTGGAGCGGCTTCGATAGGATGGAACCCTTTATTTTCCGTGTCCGGGACTGCTACTACATTTGGGCAAACTATCCCTCCCCCCGGCGGAGCCCCGGCACTTTGCCGCCCATCTGGCATTCGCCCTGGAGCGGCCCTTCACCGCTCTCGCAGATGGTGTATCAGTAGAGGCGGAGGGGATCGCTATCGGGTCTGATGTCCCTCACACGATTTTGAGCGAGGCCCCGGCCCTTGTGGTGTTCATCGACGAACTGACGCCTTTGAGCCGCTGCGTGAAGCACACGCTGCTGCGGGGCGCTCCCTGGCGGACGCCGGACGCGTCCGTTTCTTCTGCGGGGGTGAACTGTGGCGGAGTTCTTCATGGCGCCGCCCCCCCGGAGCGTCAGGCAGTCTATGACCAGGCCGGGGAACTAGTTTACACACACTTTGCCCACCTGTCTGCGGAGAATGGCGGCCCTATCCAATAGGATAGGTACCCTACGAGGGCGGCGTCCTGCCCTGCTGACGGGCAACACCCGCAGGCACCTCCAATTTCGGGAAATGGGAATCTGCGCTCCCATCTGAACGGCTGTCAGGGATTGAAGACGGGGATTTGCTGGACTGCACCGCCCTTAAATGCCGTGGAAATAAAGGCCCGATGCCCATATACACAATTTTTGAGAAACCCATTATGCGTCGGTATATTTTAACAATCAGTTTTTGAGTTGCATTCTCTGTGGAATTGTGTCAGTATATTTTCATATGATGTGGCACGAATTGTTGCAAAATGGCAGAAGCGCTGGGAGGGGTGTGAGTCATGGAGAGAAAACCCATCCGGACTCGGATACCGGAGATCGTTGCATACTGGGCAAAACACGCGGATGAGAGCGGCCTGAGCGTCGATTTTGCGGAGGCCCATGAGCGGTGCTGGCGCTGCGGCTGCCGGCGAAGCTGGAAAGGTGCCATATTGTTCCGGACTCCCTGGGCGGAGAAGATACGCCCTCCAATTTTGTCATTCTGTGCAGGCGGTGCCATCTGGACAATCCCAATGTGGCGGACCCCGAGATTATGTGGGACTGGCTGCGGGCGTACGGCGTGCCGCTGTACGACACATTCTGGACCATCCAGGGAATGGACGAGTATAAAAAGATCTACGGTGTCTCCGTGATGGAGGAGTTCCGCAGCCGGGGGCTTCAGCCGGACGATCCCGAGGTCCGGGAGCTTCAGCGAGAAGTGTCGCAGGGCGCATCCTATCATTTCGGAGATCCCCATTTGAACGTGGCCACTTTGGCGGGGCTGCAGCGGATGCTGTTTAAGGCGTACGACAGGCGGCACGGCCTGGAGACGGCACATCAGGTCACGGCCTACATCGGCCGAAGCGGCTTTTGGCAGGGAAAATAAAGGAATTCCCCGCTCCAATAAAACGGCCGAATCCTGGCATGATAGAGATGCCGCTCCGCCGCTGCATCCGGCGGCTTGGATTTTTGCGGCCTGCACAGAAAACAGTTGTCAAATTCCGGCAGAGGGTGTATGATAGGACAAAGAAAGGCGGCCAGAGTACCGAAACAGGAGGAACGTTATGAACAAAACTGCAAGCATGGTCTTGAAGATCATCGGCGCCAGCCTGGCATTCGCAGCGGTTATCTGCCTGCTGATCGGCGGCTGGCATGACCTCAGCGTGGGCTGCAGCGGCATGAAGAAGCGGCTGGCCCGGAAATTCGGCTCCGAGTACGACGACTATGCCGACGAAGAGCTGTACGAGTGATCCAAAGCACAAAAAGGCCCCCATCCGGCTGGATGGGGGCCTTTTCTGCGTCTCTCTCCGCCGCCGGCAGCAAAAAAGCGGCCGGAAGAAATCCCCAGCCGCATCCAAATTCCCCTTGACAGAGGAAAAAAACCATGGTAAAATAAGACGCTTATATGATGGCAGAGGATATTCCGCCATTTTTTATCGTTGAGATAACGATAGCATATTTCCCACAACAATGCAAGAGCGGGATATGGGAATTTTAACAACGGAACCGTGCGTATCGAAATTTTCCCGCCCGCGCCACCCGAAAAACCACGCGCCCGGCAGGACAGGGCGGGGCGCACAGAAGAAAGGTGAATGAGAAGATGGCCAAAGACAAGTACTACGGAAAGACCCTTCGTAAGAACTTCGCCAGGCACGAGGAAGTCATGCCCATGCCCAACCTTCTGGAGATCCAGAAGAAGTCTTACCAGGAGTTTTTGGACACCGGCCTGCGGGAGGTGTTCAACGACGTGGGCGCGATCACCGACTACCAGGGCAACCTGGAGCTGACCTTCATCGACTACAAGATGGACGAGGCGCCCAAGTACGACGTGGAGGAGTGCAAGGCCCGGGACGCCACTTACGCCGCGCCCCTGAAGGTGAAGGTCCGCCTGCGGAACAAGGAGACCGAGGAGATCAAGGAGCAGGAGATCTTCATGGGCGACTTCCCGCTGATGACCCACTCCGGCACCTTCGTCATCAACGGCGCCGAGCGCGTCGTGGTCTCCCAGATCGTCCGGTCCCCCGGCGTGTACTACGGCAAGGAGACGGACCTCAAGACCGACCTGCCCATCCTCACCTCCACGGTGATCCCCAACCGGGGCGCCTGGCTGGAGTATGAGACCGACGCCAACGAGGTCTTCTGGGTCCGCATCGACAAGAACCGCAAGCTCCCCATCACCTGCCTGATCCGGGCCCTGGGCCTGAAGACGGACCAGGAGATTCTGGACACGTTCGGCGACGATCCCCGCATCGTCACCACGCTGGAGAAGGACCCCTGCAAGAACTACGAGGACGCCATGCTGGAGATCTACCGGCGCCTGCGTCCCGGCGAGCCCCCCACGGTGGAGGCCAGCGAGACCCTGATCCACAACCTGTTCTTCGATCCCCGGCGCTACGACCTGTCCACCGTGGGCCGGTACAAGTTCAACAAGAAGCTGTCCCTGTGGCACCGGGTGGCCGGCTACAAGCTGGTGTATCCGGTGGCCGACCCCGCCACCGGCGAGATCCTGTTTGAGGACGGCCACCTGCTGACCAAGGACGACGCCCGCCTGCTGGACACCGTGGGCGTGGCGGAGGTCACCATCGACGTGGAGGGAGCGCCCTTGCGGGTCATGTCCAACAAGATGTGCGACCTGAGCCACTATGTGGACTTCGATCCCCTGGCCGAGTGCGGCATCAAGGAGCGGGTGCGCTTCGACGTGCTGCAGGAGCTGCTGGGCCAGTACAGCGGCGAGGAGCTGAAGGACCAGATCCGCCTGCACCGGGCCGACCTGGTGCCCAAGCACATTATCGTGGACGACATCCTCACCTCCATCAACTATATGAACGGCCTGGCTCGGGGCATCTCCGTGAAGGACGACATCGATCACCTGGGCAACCGCCGCTTGCGCTGCGTGGGCGAGCTGCTGCAGAACCAGTTCCGCATCGGCTTTTCCCGGATGGAGCGGGTGATCCGGGAGCGTATGACCATCCAGGACCTGGACGTGGTCACCCCCCAGAGCCTCATCAACATCCGCCCTGTCACCGCCGCCATCAAGGAATTCTTCGGCTCCAGCCCCCTGAGCCAGTTCATGGATCAGACCAATCCCCTGGCGGAACTGACTCACAAGCGGCGTCTTTCCGCCCTGGGCCCCGGCGGCCTCTCCCGGGAGCGGGCCAACATGGAGGTCCGGGACGTCCACTACAGCCACTACGGCCGTATGTGCCCCATCGAGACCCCCGAAGGTCCCAACATCGGCCTGATCTCCTATCTGGCCACCTACGCCCGGATCAATGAGTACGGCTTTATCGAGGCCCCCTACCGTGCGGTGGACAAGGAGACGTTCCACGTCTCCGACGAGATCACCTATATGACCGCCGACGAGGAGGACAACTACATCGTCGGCCAGGCTGCCGAGCCTCTGGACGAGAACGGCTGCCTCATCAACGCCCGTATCACGGCCCGGCACCGGGACGAGATCGTGGAGGTAGACAAGGAGCGGGTGGACTACATCGACGTGTCCCCCCGGATGATGGTCTCCATCGCCACGGCCATGATCCCCTTCCTGCCCAACGACGACGCAAACCGCGCCCTGATGGGCGCCAACATGCAGCGCCAGGCCGTGCCTCTGCTGCGTCCCCACGCCCCCATCGTTGGCACCGGTATGGAGCACAAGATCTGCATCGACTCCGAGATCGCCGTTCTGGCGGAGGGCGACGGCGTGGTGACCTCTGTGGACGCCCGCCACATCACCGTCAAGTACGACAGCGGCGAGGTCAAGGACTACAAGCTGACCAAGTTCCTCCGGTCCAACCACGGCACCTGCATCAACCAGCGGCCCATCGTGGAGGTGGGCGAGCGGGTCCACGGCTGGGGCACCGACGAGAACGGCCAGGCCTTGGATCCCACGGTGCTGGCGGACGGCCCCGCCACCGAGCAGGGCGAGATCGCCCTGGGCCAGAACATCCTGGTGGGCTTCATGACCTGGGAGGGCTACAACTACGAGGATGCCGTGCTGCTGAACGAGCGGCTGGTGCGGGAGGACCTGTACACCTCCATCCACATCGAAGAGTATGAGATCGACGCCCGGGACACCAAGCTGGGCCCGGAGGAGATCACAAGAGACATCCCCAACGTGGGCGAGGACGCCCTGAAGGACCTGGACGAGAACGGCATCATCCGCATCGGCGCGGAGGTCCGCTCCGGCGACATTCTGGTGGGCAAGGTCACCCCCAAGGGCGAGACCGACCTCACCGCCGAGGAGCGGCTGCTGCGGGCCATCTTCGGAGAGAAGGCCCGGGAGGTCCGGGACACCTCTCTGAAGGTCCCCCACGGCGAGAGCGGCATCATCGTGGACGCCAAGGTCTTCACCCGGGAGAACGGCGACGAGCTGGGGCCCGGCGTGAACATGGTGGTGCGGGTGTATATCGCCCAGCGCCGCAAGATCCAGGTGGGCGACAAGATGGCAGGCCGCCACGGCAACAAGGGCGTCGTGTCCCGGGTCCTGCCCCAGGAGGATATGCCCTTCCTGCCCGACGGCACGCCGCTGGACATCGTGCTGAACCCCCTGGGCGTGCCTTCCCGTATGAACATCGGCCAGGTGCTGGAGGTCCATCTGGGCTACGCCGCCCAGAAGCTGGGCTGGAAGGTGGCCACCCCCATCTTCGACGGCGCCACCTACGGCGACATCCAGGAGCTGCTGCAGCAGGCGGGCCTGGATCCCGAGGGCAAGAGCGTGCTGTACGACGGCCGCACCGGCGAGCCCTTTGACAACAAGGTCACCGTGGGCTACGTGTACTTCCTCAAGCTCCACCACCTAGTGGACGACAAGATCCACGCCCGCTCCACCGGCCCGTACTCTCTGGTCACCCAGCAGCCGCTGGGCGGCAAGGCCCAGTTCGGCGGCCAGCGCTTCGGCGAGATGGAGGTGTGGGCCCTGGAGGCCTACGGCGCGGCTTATACCCTGCAGGAGATCCTGACGGTGAAGTCCGACGACGTCACCGGCCGCGTCCGGACCTACGAGGCCATCGTCAAGGGCCACAACGTGCCCCAGCCCGGCGTGCCCGAGTCCTTCAAGGTGCTGGTGAAGGAGCTGCAGTCCCTGTGCCTGGACATCCAGGTGCTGGACAAGGACGGCAACGTCATCGAGCTGAAGGAAGACGAGGACGCCATGGACACCTTCAACCTGGCCCGGATGGACGCCGATGACGACCGGCACCGCGCCTTCTCCGAAGAGGCGGAGTTCCAGGATTCCGGCTTTGACATCGAGGACGCCCCGGAGGATGCCGGCGCGGACGTCGACGTGGACGTGGATTACGACGAATGATCCAGGATCGTATTGTTCGTCAACCCAACAATTCTGGATCATGTAAGGAGGAAATCGCAAGATGATCGACAACAACACTGGCAACAACATTGCCTTTGACGCGATTAAGATCGGCATGGCCTCTCCGGAGCAGATCCGCGCCTGGTCCTATGGCGAGGTGAAGAAGCCGGAGACCATCAACTACCGCACCCTGAAGCCGGAGCGGGACGGCCTCTTCTGCGAGCGGATCTTCGGACCCACCAAGGACTGGGAGTGCCACTGCGGCAAGTACAAGAAGATCCGCTACAAGGGCAAGATCTGCGACCGCTGCGGCGTCGAAGTCACCCGGGCCAAGGTCCGCCGGGAGCGCATGGGCCACATCGAGCTGGCCACCCCCGTCTCCCACATCTGGTATTTCAAGGGCATCCCCTCCCGGATGGGCCTGCTGCTGGACATCAGCCCCCGGATCCTGGAGAAGGTGCTGTACTTCGCCAATTATATCGTCACCGACCCCGGCGAGACCCCGCTGACCAAGAACCAGATCCTCTCCGAGAAGGAGTACCGGGACTACCGGGAGAAGTATGAGGACGATTTCCAGGCCGGCATGGGCGCCGAGGCCGTGAAGAAGCTGCTCCAGGACGTGGACCTGGAGGCCCTCTCCGCCCAGCTCCACGCGGAGCTGAAGGACGCCTCCGGCCAGAAGAAGGCCCGGATCGTCAAGCGTCTGGAGGTAGTGGACGCCTTCCGCCTGTCCGGCAACAAGCCGGAGTGGATGGTCATCGACGTGCTGCCGGTGATCCCGCCGGAGCTGCGGCCCATGGTCCAGCTGGACGGCGGCCGGTTCGCCACGTCCGACCTGAACGACCTGTACCGCCGGGTCATCAACCGGAACAACCGCCTGAAGCGGCTGATCCAGCTGAACGCCCCGGACATCATCGTCCGCAACGAGAAGCGGATGCTCCAGGAGGCCGTGGACGCCCTGATCGACAACGGCCGCCGGGGCCGCGCCGTCACCGGCGCCAACAACCGGGCGCTGAAGTCCCTCAGCGATCTGCTGAAGGGCAAGCAGGGCCGGTTCCGCCAGAACCTGCTGGGCAAGCGCGTGGACTACTCCGGCCGTTCTGTCATCGTGGTCGGCCCCGAGCTGAAGATCTACCAGTGCGGCGTGCCCAAGGAGATGGCCGTGGAGCTGTTCCGCCCCTTCATCATGAAGAAGCTGGTGGAGGACGGCACCGCCAACAACATCAAGTCCGCCAAGAAGATGGTGGACAAGGGCGTCACCGAGGTGTGGGATGCCCTGGACGTGATCATCAAGGACCACCCCGTCATGCTGAACCGCGCCCCGACGCTGCACCGCTTGGGCATCCAGGCCTTCGAGCCGGTGCTGGTGGACGGCCGCGCCCTGAAGCTGCACCCCCTGAACTGCACTGCCTTCAACGCGGACTTCGACGGCGACCAGATGGCCATTCACGTGCCCCTGTCCGCCGAGGCCCAGGCCGAGGCCCGGATCCTGATGCTCTCCGCCAACAACCTGCTCCGTCCCCAGGACGGCGGCCCCGTCACCGTGCCCACCCAGGACATGGTGCTGGGCTCCTACTACCTGACCATGGACCGCATGGGCAAGGCGGAAAAGGGCGCCGAGACCATCTGGTGCGAGGACGCCGGCGACACGAACCTCGCCGCCCAGTCCATCGTGGACGCGGACGACTTTGTGGCCGCCAACGACGCCCTTGAGAAAGGCCAGAAGAAGGCCACCTACAAGCCCCTCCACTACTACGCCAGCGAGGAAGAGGCCCTGATGGCCTACAACGACCATGTGATCGGGCCCCACTGCCCCATCGGCGTGCGCCGCACCATGACCGTGGACGGCGTCAGCCACACCGCTGTGGTGGAGTCCACCCCCGGCCGCATCATCTTCAACCAGAACATCCCCCAGGACCTGGGCTTTGTGGACCGCACCGATCCCGCCCACGTCTGCGACTATGAGGTCACCTTCACCTGCGGCAAGAAGCAGCTGGGCCAGATCGTGGACCGCACCATCAACAAGCACGGCTTCACCGTGGCCGCTGAGGTGCTGGACGCCATCAAGGCCACCGGCTACAAGCACTCCACCCTGGCTGCCATCACGGTCTCCATCGCGGACATGACCGTGCCCCCCAAGAAGTACGAGCTGGTGGCGGCCTCCGAGCAGAAGGTGCTGGACATTGAAAACCAGTACAAGATGGGCTTCATGACCGAGCACGAGCGCTACAAGCAGGTGGTGCAGGTGTGGGAGAAGACCACCAACGACGTCTCCGACGCCCTGCAGAAGAATCTGGACCGCTACAACCCCATCTTCATGATGGCGGACTCCGGCGCCCGCGGCTCCATGAAGCAGATCCGCCAGCTGGCCGGTATGCGCGGCCTGATCGCCAACACCGCCGGCCGCACCATTGAGATCCCCATCAAGGCGAACTACCGCGAGGGCCTGACCGCTCTGGAGTACTTCATCTCCTCCAGAGGCGCCCGGAAGGGCCTGGCCGACACGGCCCTGCGTACCGCCGACTCCGGTTACCTGACCCGCCGCATGGTGGACGTCTCCCAGGATGTCATCATCCGGGAGGAGGACTGCCATGTGACCCATGGCATCAAGGTCTCCGAGATCAGCGAGAACGGCCAGGTGATCGAGAAGTTCTCCGACCGGCTCCGGGGCCGCTTCCTGGTGGGCGACGTGGTGGACGCCGACACCGGCGAAGTGCTGCTGTCCAGCAACAAAATGATGGACGAGAGCGACGCCAAGCTGCTGGAGACCCACAAGTGGGTCCAGGAGAACTACCGCGACGGCGACCGCTGCACCTTCGACCCGGCGGTTGACGAGCACCCCACTGTCATGATCCGCACCGTGCTGACCTGCAAGGCCCACAGCGGCGTGTGCGCCAAGTGCTACGGCATGAACCTGGCCACCCAGCAGCCTGTGGGCCCGGGCGAGGCGGTCGGCATCATCGCCGCCCAGTCCATCGGCGAGCCCGGCACCCAGCTGACCATGCGTACCTTCCACACCGGCGGCCTGGCCGGCGGCGACATCACCCAGGGCCTTCCCCGTGTCGAGGAACTGTTCGAGGCCCGCAAGCCCAAGCGGATGGCCACCCTGGCGGAGATCGGCGGCACGGTCAAGTTCGAGGAGACCAGCAAGGGCAGCCTGGTGAACATCGTTATCACCGCCCCCGACGGGGACACCCGCACCTACGCGGTGCCCCACACCGGCCTGCTGGTGAAGGACGGCGACGTGATCGAGGCTGGTCACCAGCTGACCTACGGTGCCCTGAACCCCCACGAGGTGCTGCGCATCCGCGGCGCCGACGCGGTGTACAACTACCTGATCCAGGAGGTCCTGCGGGTGTACCGCCAGCAGGGCGTGGATATCAACGACAAGCACATCGAGATCATCGTCCGCCAGATGATGCGCAAGGTCCGTCTGGAGGACGCCGGCGACACCAAGCTGCTGGACGGCTCCATGGTGGACGTCCTGGAGCTGGACGACGCCAACGAGGAGATCGACCGCCGCAACGCCGCCGGTGAGCGGCAGGAGAACGGCGAGCCTCTGCGCCACGCCGTGGGCACCCAGCTGCTGATGGGCATCACCAAGGCATCTCTCGCCACGGACTCCTTCCTGTCCGCCGCCTCCTTCCAGGAGACCACCAAGGTCCTGACGGAGGCCGCCATCAAGGGCAAGGCCGACCATCTGGTGGGCCTGAAGGAGAACGTCATCATCGGCAAGCTGATCCCCGCCGGCACGGGCCTGACGGCCTACCACACCTTTGCCGAGGAGCTGGTTCCCGGCCCGGCGCCTGTCGAGGCCACCCCGGAGCCCGTTCCCGCAGAGCTGTGATCTGCCGGCCGCCCCGCAGACATAAAACCAGGAGAGCCTGACCGCTTGCGGTCAGGCTCTTTTTTCGGATGCCGGGCATCCAGGGGCAGGGGGAAGGATCCGCCCCGCAGCCCGGGCCTGAGGCGGTCCTGCTGAGAAGCAGATGACCGATGCCCCCTCCTTATTTAGAATATAGAAACCTTGCTGCCCCCAGGCGCACTGCGCCGTATCCGGACGGCGGCTGGAAACGGCCCGGGAACAGGGAAAGGTTCTCCCGGAGACGCCTCCCGGCATCCGGCGCGCCCGGGAGATGGGGAAAGTGCCCAAAAGTTTGCAGATCATGGAAAATTTTTACCGAAAAACGTCTTGACGGATATGTTTCCCCATGGTATAATCCAAAAATGCGCGGATATTAGGATTCTGCGGATTTTGCCATGCGTTTCAGGAGGAATTTCCCGTGATCTCGGAGCTTGCTTCCCAGGAGAAGGTCATCGGCGTGAAGCAGTCCCGCAAGGCGATCCGGGAAGGCCGGGCCAAGCGGGTCTATCTCGCCTGTGACGCCGATCCCGCCATCACCGGGCCGGTGGCCGCCAGCTGTGCGGAGGCCGGTATCCCCGTGGAGACGGACTACACATTGTCCCAGCTGGGCCAGGCGTGCCGGATCAGCGTGGGCGCGTCCGTGGTGGCCGTCCTCTCCGCATAAAGAAATGGTTTTTTTCGGAATAGCTTCACCGCGTTCCGTAAAAAATAAGGGCTGTCGTGGTTACACGGCAGCGAAATTATGAAAGAAAGGAGAAATACACCGAATGCCTACTTTTAACCAGCTGGTCCGTAAAGGAAGAGAACAGGCTTCCTACAAGTCCACTTCTCCCGCTCTGCAGTTTGGTCTGAACACCCTGAAGAACAAGACCACCGATCTGCCTTCTCCCCAGAAGAGAGGCGTGTGCACCGCCGTGAGAACCGCGACCCCCAAGAAGCCCAACTCCGCCCTGCGTAAGATCGCCCGTGTGCGTCTGACCAACGGCTACGAAGTCACCGCTTACATTCCCGGCGTGGGCCACTCCCTGCAGGAGCACTCCGTCGTGATGATCCGCGGTGGCCGTGTCAGGGACCTCCCCGGTGTCCGTTACCACATCATCCGCGGTACGCTGGATACCCAGGGCGTCTCCGGCCGTATGCAGGCTCGTTCCAAGTACGGTGCCAAGCGGCCCAAGCAGAAGTAAGTCTGCGAACTGAGAGCTTTGCCGAATAGGTTTATATAGATGGCGGCCTCCGGGCCGCCGGGACGACCTCTTTGGCAGGCATCCACGGAAGGCTGCAATACGCCTTTTGAGTACCTATGAGATCATAGAATTATTATGAAGGAGGGAAGCATAGTGCCCAGAAGAGGTAATGTTCCCAAGAGAGAGATCCTGCCGGATCCCGTTTACGGCTCCGTCCTGGTCACCCGGCTGATCAACAGCGTCATGCTGGATGGCAAGAAGGGCGTGGCCCAGAAGGTGGTCTACGGTGCCTTCGACCAGATCAAGGAGAAGACCGAGAAAGACCCCATCGAAGTGTTCAACCAGGCTATGGAGAATATCATGCCCAGCCTGGAAGTCAAGGCCCGCCGTGTGGGCGGCGCCACCTATCAGGTCCCCATGGAGGTCCGTCCCGCCCGCCGCACGACCCTGGGTCTGCGCTGGCTGACGGCCTACGCCCGCTCCCGCAGCGAGCGCACCATGGCTGAGCGCCTGGCCGGCGAACTCATGGACGCCGCCAACAACACCGGCAGCGCTGTGAAGAAGCGCGAGGAAGTCCACAAGGCAGCCGAGGCCAACAAGGCGTTCGCCCATTTCCGCTGGTAAGTTAGGAGAAACAGTATGCCGAGAAAAACACCTCTTGAAAATACCCGTAATATCGGCATTATGGCTCACATCGATGCGGGCAAGACGACGACTACCGAGCGCATCTTGTTCTACACCGGCGTGAACTATAAGATCGGTGAGACCCATGATGGCACCGCCACCATGGACTGGATGGCCCAGGAGCAGGAGCGCGGCATCACCATCACGTCCGCCGCCACCACCTGCTACTGGTCCGGTTCCAAGAACCAGTTCAAGCCCACCCGGATCAACATCATCGACACTCCGGGCCACGTGGACTTCACCGTGGAGGTGGAGCGCTCCCTGCGCGTGCTGGACGGCTCTGTCACCGTGCTGTGCGCCAAGGGCGGCGTGGAGCCCCAGTCTGAGACTGTGTGGCGCCAGGCCGATAACTACAAGGTTCCCCGGATGATCTATGTCAACAAGATGGACATCATGGGCGCCGACTTCTACAACGTGCTCCGCATGATCGAGGAGCGCCTGAAGTGCAACGCTGTGCCCATCCAGCTCCCCATCGGCAGCGAGGATACCTTCAAGGGCATCATCGACCTGATCGAGATGGATGCCGACATCTACTATGATGATCTGGGCAAGGATATGCGGGTGGAGCCCATCCCCGCGGACATGGTGGATTTGGCCAACGAGTACCGCGAGAAGCTGATGGATGCCGTGTCCATGGTGGACGAGTCCATTATGGAGGCGTACCTGGCCGGTGAGGAGGTTCCCCAGGCCAAGATCCGGGCGGCCATCCGCAAGGCTACCATCGCCAACGAGATGGTGCCCGTCACCTGCGGTACCTCCTACCGCAACAAGGGCGTGCAGAAGCTGCTGGATGCCATCGTGGACT
>DWXY01000063.1 GCA_019118935.1 Candidatus Oscillibacter pullicola | reverse complement strand
TTTGTGCATTTTATCAAAATTTATAGATGGTACGCATATCCATTGCGACAATTATAGGGATTTAGCAGTTTCCTACCATCTGATGATGCTTTATGAAAAAAAGAATTTGAGACAAATTATATCTTTTGTCAAAATTCAGATCCAATTTGCTTTAAAAAGGCAAGGAGGGGCTTAGATTCTATTCCGGAAGAAGGCCCGCAGCGGCTCGCAGGGCCAACGGGGGTCGTTTTCTCTGCCCTCCGGGAGACGGCGTTCTCTTTGTCAACGGCATCGCCAATTTCGGCATTGAGCAAAAGCGCATTCCTTCTCTCTGCTCTTCGGTCCTTGGCCGCAGGCGGCAACCCGCTATTTGTGTTTCCGACCCAACTCTAACCGATAGCGTCGCAATTGCAATTGCATTTCCCCAGAATTTGGCAAAAAAGCCCACCCCTCTGTTCAAATAACAGAAGGGTGGGGCTTTTGCCTGTCTTGAACAATAATTTAATGACATTGCCGCACGCACTGGGGAACTTCCGGCAGTCACTTGCTCCTTTTCAGGATCTCGCACACCAGACGATAGACGCGCTCCGTAGAAGGCACACTGAGCCGCTCCCGGACGGAGTGCACGTCATGGAGCTCCGGTCCCATGGACAGGGCATCCAGGCCCGGGATCTTCTCGATGAACAGGCCGCACTCCAGGCCGCCGTGGGTGGCCTCCAGCGCGCCGTCCCTTCCGCTGACATCCCGATAGGCCTCCAGCACCAGATCCCGGAAAGCGGATTCCTTTACATACTGCCAGCCGGGATAGTCGTTCCGCGCCGACACGGTGCCGCCGGCATACTCCACAATGGAGCGCACCCGCTGGACCATCATGGCTTTCTGGGAGGCGATGCAGGAGCGGACGGACACGGTCATGCGCAGGCCGTCCGCCTCCATGCCCATCACGCCCAGGTTCAGAGACGTCTGGACCAGGCCGGGGAAATCCATGCTCATGGCCTGGACGCCCTGGGGCAGGGCCAGCAGGACATGGAGCATCCGCTCGGTGGCCGGGACGTCCATCGCCTCCGGCACCTCGGCCTTCCGGCAGGTCAGGGAGAGCCCCCCGTCGCTGGCCGCGTACTCGTTTTTCAGGACGCGGGCAAAGTCGCGGACAAACGCCTCAAAGTCGGCGCTCCGGTCCAGGGGCACCGCCACCCGGGCACAGTTTTTGGAACAGATCACATTGTCAAAGCGGCCGCCCCGGATGTCCGCCAGGCGGATGCCCGGCATCCGCTCCATGGCGGAGTAGAGCACGCGGCCCATCAGCTGGTTGGCCGAGCCGCGGCCCTTGTCGATGTCAGAGCCGGAGTGGCCGCCCTGCAGGCCGTCCAGAAGGACTTCATAGCCCGCCAGGCCGGCGGCTCCCTCCGCCGTACCGGGGAGCAGGCAGTCCAGACGGACGCCCCCGGCGCAGGAGACGGTAAACACCCCTTCCTCCTCCGAGTCCAGGTTGAGCAGTTTCCGCCCCTTCAGGTCCGAGCAGTCCAGGGCCACGGCCCCGTCCATGCCCGTCTCCTCATCTGTGGTGAGCAGCGCCTCGATGGGGGGATGGGCCAGGGTCGGGTCCGCCAGAATGGCCAGGATCATGGCCACGGCGATCCCGTTGTCTCCGCCCAGCGTGGTATCCTTGGCCCAGACCCACTCACCGTCGGTCATCAGGTCCAGTCCCTCCACCGCCATATCCTTGGTGCAGTCCTCCGTCTTGGTGCAGACCATGTCCATGTGGCCCTGGAGGATGATGGGAGCAGCCCCCTCATAGCCCGGAGAGGCCTCCTTCCAGATGACCAGGTTGTTGGCATCGTCCTGCCGGTACTTCAGGCCCAGCTCCCGGGCAAAGCCCGCACACAGGTCGCTGATCGCCTTGGTGTTGCCGCTGCCGTGCGGCACGGCGCACAGCTTTTCAAAATAGTCGAACACATCGGCCGGTTTCAGGCCGGATAGAACGGACATAAAATGCCTCCTCATTCTTGCCCGCCGGACACGCCGGCGGGTCTCTGTTTACATGAAGTACAGCCCATGCTTTGCAGCATGGGCTGTACGTGGGTCCTTCAGCCGGATCAGAAATCGCCCAGCATCATTTCGTCGCCCAGTCCCAGTTCATCGTCGGTGGTCTCCTCTTCGGGTTCCTCCGTGACGACCGGGATAAACTCAGACAGATAGGCCTCCTCGGGCAGCCCCGCGAGGTAGGCGGGGAGATTGATCACGGGGCCGTCCATACTGTAGGGAAGATCGATCGTATAGACCGCGGGCTCCTCTTCATCTCCGCCCTTCTCCTGCGTAACGACCAGGGTGACGGTGATCTTCTGACCGATCTGCGTGGCGGAGCCGCGCTCGCCGTCGTAGAGCTTCGCGACCGCTTCGCCGTCGGCATTGTCGCCCTGATAGATTTCGATCTTATAGGGGGATTCGCAGGTCTTGCCCTCGTAATCCAGGGACTTGTTGTCAAAGTACACCGTGTGTCCACGGCCAATGACCATCATGACGCCGCCGATCCCCACCAGGATCAGGCCCAGCAGGCAGAGGAACATAACATTGCGCTTTTTCATTTCGCTCTTGCCTCCTCTTCCTGCTGCGCCAGAGCCAGCAGATGGCTGGTGGCGCTCCTGGTCCTGCGCTTCCGTGCCTCATACATGATCAGCGCCACGGTGATGACGCCGTAAGAGACGAAGGTGCGGAAATACTCGCCGATCATGGAGTCGCCCGTGACGGCGGTGCCAGCAGCGGGGGCCATGATGAACATCAGGTGGAACAGGAACACGCCCAGGAAGGCGTTGCTGATGGAGGCCTTCTCCACCGAGGCACCGCCCACCAGCAGCGCGGCGATGCTGAAGGTACCGATCTGGGTGTGTGCGCTGTAAGTGGGGAAATTGCCCAGGTTCTGCAGATAGATGATCATGCCGAAGCCCGCCAGCACGGTGGACATGACGATGGCGATGATGCGGGTGCGGTCCACGTTGATGCCGGCATTGCGGGCCACTTCCATATCCTGCGCCACAGCCCGCATGTCCTGGCCCAGCTTGGTCCGGCGGAACCAGACGATCACCAGGCAGAGCACGCCGATGATGAGGAACGTGAGCACCGGGATCTTGATGCCTGCCACATTGATGGCCAGCAGGTTGTCCAGATGCTGCCGCATGTTCAGCAGGCTGACGGTATTGCGGATGCCATAGCCCCGGGGCAGCTTCAGGGTGTCATGAATGATGGGGATGATGGGCCCCATCATGAAGAGCACGATCAGCTGATACACGCCGTTCATGAAGAAGGCGATGATATAGCTGGTGATCATCTCCCGGCCCTTTGCCTTGTTCAGCAGGTTGCCGCAGAAGATGCCGAAGAGGATGGAGATGGGGATGGAGATGATCATCGCCAGAATGATGCCGGGGATGCCCCAGATCTGCCAGTCGGACACCAGGATCAGGCCGATCTGACCCGCCATGGCGCCCAGCGTCATGGCAAAGTTCATGCCCAGGCCCGCCATAACGGGGATGAGCAGGCTGAGGACCAGGAAGGTGTTGCGGCCCATGCGGGTGACCAGCTCGTTGAGCAGATAGGTCGGGGAATAGCCGGACATGGGGAAGCAGATGATGCAGATCACGATGAACATGACGGGGACAATGTTGTCCTGCAGCAGTCTGCCCAAGTTGAATTTCGCGCGCTGATTGTTCTTCATCTTGAGCCCTCCCCCTTCATAACTCTGGTCAGTGCGTAGAGGATCATGCCGTTGGAGACGATCATGCGGACGACCTCGCTGATGTCCATGTGGATCATGGCCGTCACCACGGTGGGCGTCAGGGTCACGATGCTCTGGAAGAGGATCGTGCCGATGATCACGTTGGGGATCGACGCCTTGTTGACAGCAGCGCCGCCGATCAGGATCGCGGACACGGTGGGCAGCGTCATGTTGTTGGGCGCCATGTACAGCTGCATAAAGCCGAATCCCTGCTGATAGACCAGGATGCCCACTGCGCCCAGCCAGGTGGACATGATCACTGACAGCAGGCGCATCCGGTTCACATTGATGCCGGCGGCTCTGGCAAACAGCGGGTTGGAACCCACCGCGGTCATGGCCGTGCCGGTTTTCGTGCGGAAGAAGGCCCAGATCCCCAGCGCCAGGATCGCGAAGAACAGGATACTCCCGGTGGGGAAATACAGGCCGTTTTCCGGATCGATGGGGATGGGCAGGAAGTTGGCCAGTGCCTTGTCGTAAAAGCCCTCCAGAGAGATGGTGGTACGCAGGCCCTTGCCGGACAGGCCCCACACCATGGTGGGGCTGGTGTAGGGCAGTAGCAGCCACATCATGCACATGAATGCAATGGAAGCCAGGCCCACATAGGTGGCGATCATCATCTCGCCGCCCTTGATCTTATTCAGCAGCCAGCCGTAGCCGCCGCCCACCAGAACGGCAAAAGGGGTGGCCAGCAGGATGGCCATGAAGAAACTGGTGACCCCGGTGAAGCCCAGCTGGATGGACAGCGTGCCGCCCAGCAGACCGGACAGGATCCCCAGAGGGATGCCGAAGTTCAGGCTGCAGCCGGACTGGATCATGGGGACCATGGCCAGCACCAGGATGGCGTTCCAGCTGAAGCGGTTGATCACGTTGCCGATCTGCATCGTCAGGTCGGCACCCACGATGGGCGCCATGACGAACAGCAGCACGACAAACGCGGCGATGATCAGCCGGGGCATTCCGAACCGGTCGATAAAGCCCCGGACTGTGGATTGATTCTCTAACGTTTTGCCCATGATGCCCTCCTTATACCACCTGGCTGACCATCAGCGTGCCAAACGCCTCGGAGGACTCGCTGGCCGGTAGGATCCCGGCGATCTTTCCTCCCGATACGATGGCGATTCGGTCGCAGGTCTGGCGCAGCTCCTCCAGCTCGGAGGAGATGACCACCACGGTGACGCCGAATTCCCGGTTGAACCGCTTCAGCGCCTCCAGCACCAGAGCCTTGGCTCCGACGTCGATGCCGCGGGTGGGCTCGGCCACGAACAGGAACCGGGGTTCCAGCGCAAAAGCCTTGGCCAGACATACCTTCTGCTGATTGCCGCCGGAGAGCTCCTTGGCCTTCTGCCGGGATCCGGTGCATTTGATCTTCAGCTCATCGATATACTTGTTGGTCACGGCGCGGATGGCCCCATCGTCCCGCCACTTGAACAGACCGAAATTCCGCAGGAATTTGTTCTGGATCTGCATGGCGGAGAACGCCACATTCCACTCCAGAGACTCGTCCAGCAGCAGGCCGACGCCCCGCCGGTCCTCAGAGACGAACGCCAGGGACGCGCTCAGGCACGCTCTGGGGTTGTTCAGGGGGATGGGCTTGCCGTCGAATTCCACGGTGCCGCCCGCCTCGTACAGGCCCATGATCCCGTTGGGAATGCCCAGCTTGCCCTGGCCTGCCAGGCCGCCGATGCCCAGGATCTCCCCTTCTTTGATGTCGAGGTCGACATTGCGCACGATCTCGCCGGGCATGTCCACCCAGAGCTTCCGGATGGACAGGATGGTCCGGGCGTCGGGAAGCTCCCGCGCCTCGGCGGCGTGAGCGGATTCCACATTCCGCCCCACCATCCATCTGGTGATCTCAGGCACATCGAGTTCGCTGGCCGGGCTGTCTTTGACCACATACCCGTCCCGCATGATGACGACCTTGTCGCAGACAGACAGGATCTCCTGCAGGCGGTGGGTGATGAAGATCACGGAGATCCCCTGGGCCGCCATGTTCCGGATGGACTGCAGCAGTGCCTCGGCCTCTTTCTCCGTCAGGACCGCGGTGGGCTCGTCCAGGATCAGCAGCTTCAGATTCTCCTTACTCAGCTCCCGGGCGATCTCCGTAAACTGCTTGTGGCCCACCGGCATATCGCTGATGACCATGTCTCCGCTGATCTTGACGCCCATTTTGTCGATGGCCTTGGCGGAGCGCTCCTGGATCTCCTTATAATCCAGCGTATTCAGCCGGGGGCCGAAGGCCTCGGCGACGATGCTCTTTTTCGTGGGTTCCCGGTTGAGCAGGATGTTTTCGGCGGCGGTAAAGCCGGGGATCAGGGAAAATTCCTGGTGGACCATGCCGATGCCGGCGGCCAATGCGTCAAACGGGTCGGAGAACTTGACCTCCTGC
>DWXY01000062.1 GCA_019118935.1 Candidatus Oscillibacter pullicola | reverse complement strand
ATCGCCCAGGGCACCGTGGAGGAGCTGGCCGCCAATGGAAGCTCCCAGATCGGCCCTTTCCTGTCGGGAGAGAGTAAACCCATCGCACGGCCCCAGGCTGGGCCGGAGACGGTGTTTGCGGAGGGGACCATCCACCTGGAGACCGGCGCGATCCACACAGTAAAACCCCTGGCGCTGGATCTTCCCAAGGGCAGGCTCACGGTGGTGACGGGGGTGTCCGGTTCCGGCAAGACCACGCTGATTCTGGAGAGCCTGGTGCCTGGCCTGGAGGCGATGGCGGCCGGGAAACCGCTGCCGGCCCATGTGAAGGCGGTGGAGGCGCCGGGTATCCAGCGGGTCAAGCTCATCGACGCCACCCCCATCGGCATCAATGTCCGCTCCACTGTGGCCACCTATGCCAATGTCCACGATGAGCTGCGGAAGCTCTACGCCCGGAGCCCGGGGGCCAAGGCCCTGGGGTACAAGGCGGGGGATTTTTCCTACAACACGGGAAAGCTCCGCTGTCCGGTGTGCGACGGCACCGGCTCCATCAGCCTGGATGTCCAGTTCCTGCCCGATGTGGACATCCCCTGCCCGGAGTGCCGGGGTTCCCGATACGGAAAGGATGCGGGCCGGGTGCGGCTCAAGACCCGGTCAGGGGCGGAGTTTACCCTGCCGGAGCTGATGGATATGGACATCCACATGGCGCTGGACGCCTGCACCGACTGGAAGGTGGTCCGTCAGCGGCTCCAGGTGCTGGAGGATCTGGGCCTGGGCTATCTGACCCTTGGGGAGGACACCCCCAGCCTCTCCGGCGGGGAGGCCCAGCGGCTGAAGCTGGCCAGCGAGATGGGCCGGGGCCAGGAGGACACGGTCTTTGTCTTTGACGAGCCCACCATCGGCCTGCACCCGCTGGATGTGCAGACGCTGCTGGGCGTGTTCCAAACTCTGCTGGACAGCGGCGCCACTGTGGTGGTGATTGAGCACGACCTGGATGTGATCCGCAGCGCCGACTACCTGGTGGATATGGGCCCGGGCGGCGGCGAGTCCGGCGGCGAAATCGTGGCGGCGGGTACGCCCGCCCAGGTGAGGCAGAATCCCCGGAGCATCACCGGGCGGTACCTGTAGGATGGGCGCGTGGCCTTGCTTTTAATATCGGGTGCCCTTTGTCGTTTCAAGGGAAGAACTGACGAAGTGTGCCGTGCTTGGCAGGAGCGTATCCTAAAAGAGAAACCATAGACCACAAAATCCCCGGGCCGGACAAACATAAGCACAAAAAATCGGGCAGAGGCCGCAGTTCTCCGGTATGCTGGATGTCAGAAGGACGGTGTGACCAATGGATTGGGTAACAAGCATTCATCAGGCGATTCAGTATATTGAAGAACATCTCCGGGAGGAGCTGACCATCCGGGAGATTGCACAGCAGGCGGCCCTGTCCCCCTTTTATTTTCAGAAGGGGTTTTCCATGCTGTGCGGCATGACGGTGGGCGACTACATCCGCCAGCGCCGGCTCTCCGCCGCCGGGCTGGAGGTCCTCACGACGGACCGGAAGATCATCGACATTGCGCTGGAGTTCGGCTATGACTCGCCGGACAGCTTCACCAAGGCCTTTACCCGCTTCCACGGCCTCACACCTGCCGCACTGAGAAAAAGCGGAGGCGCGGCCCGCTCCTTTGCTCCGCTGAGGATCAAAGTGACATTGGAAGGTGGTCAAAACATGGATTGCAGGATTATGAAAAAAGAGACGTTTACGGTGCTGTGCCGGGCCAAGACATTCAAGTATGAGGGCGCCGCCGTCCAGGTGCCCCAGTTCTGGGCGGAGCACTTCCGCACCGGAGGAGGCGAGGTGGTGCGGGGCGTGTACGGCATCAACCTGGACGAGAGCATGGGCGGCAACGAGTTTGAATATCTCATCGCCGACAACTATGACCCCGCCCGGGAGATTCCGGAGGGCTTCGCCACCCGCACCATCCCGGCCCACACCTGGGTGGTGTTCCCCTGTACGGGAAAGATGCCCCAGGCCCTCCAGGGGCTGAACCAGCAGATTTTCTCCCAGTGGCTGCCCACGAACCCCGACTATAAAATTGCCGCCGGCATCAATGTGGAGCTGTACAGCGATGCCAGCAGGTTTGAACAGGGCACCCAGGATCAGGACTACTACTGTGAGGTCTGGATTCCGGTGGAAAAGAAATAAAGCGTCCCTTATGTGTCAGGCCCCCGGCGGAAAGCCGGGGGCCCGACGCGTGCCTGGGAGCGGGGCCCCAGTTCATCCGGGGCTTGTCTGGTTCCGGGCGGCCGTGTATAATGCAGGTGGAAGCAAAACGGCCCGGAGTTCCGGGGCAGTTACGTTAAAACACAAGGAGATCGAACCCATGATTCGAGAGATTTGTAAAGACGAGGCCTTTTTGGCCCGGAAGGCGGAGCCCGCCGTACCGGAGGACCTGCCTATCGCGGCTGACCTGCTGGAGACGCTGGAGCACCACAAGACCGGCTGTGTGGGCATGGCGGCCAACATGATCGGCGTCAGCAAGCGCATCATCGCCTTTGACAACGAGGGAACCTACATGGTCATGTTTAATCCGGAGATCGTCAAACAGTCCGGGCCCTATCAGGCGGAGGAGGGGTGCCTGTCCCTCACCGGCACCCGCCCGGCCAAGCGATGGAAGTCCATCAAGGTGCGCTGGCAGAACGAGAAGTTCCAGGAGCGGCTGAAAACCTTCACCGGCTGGTCGGCCCAGATCATCCAGCACGAGATCGACCACTGCGAGGGCGTCATCATTTGAGCGGGAGGCGGTGTCCTATGAAACTGGCCATTTTGTCCGACACCCACGGCCTGCTGCGGCCGGAGGTGGCGGAGCTTCTGAAAACCGCCGACGCCATTCTCCACGGCGGAGACATCAATAAACCGGGCATTGTGGAGCAGTTGGAGCAGTACGCGCCCCTCTACGTTGTCCGGGGCAACAACGACAAGGAGTGGGCGGAGCAGATCCCCCACGACCTCACCGTCACACTGGGAGGCGTGACCTTCTATATGGTCCACAACAAAAAGGAGGTCCCGGCGGACCTGGCCGGGGTCGACGCGGTGGTGTTCGGCCACTCCCACAAGTATCTGCTGGAGGAGAAGGACGGCGTTCTCTGGCTGAACCCCGGCTCCTGCGGTCCCCGGCGGTTCCATCAGGAGATCACCATGATGATGGCGGAGGCGAAGGACGGAAAACTCCAGGTGGAGAAGATCGTCATCCCACACGAGGCGATGTGATGGAACTGGGGCTGACTTTTCCCCTCCAGCGGTTTTTGAAGCAGAAGACGCCGCCCTATGGCACCCAGCCGGACCGGCGCTTCTGCTGGGACCTCCATGTCATCCAGCTGCGGGGGTGCCGGTGCCTGCTGGCCGTCCACTGCCGCAGCCGGTACACCTTCGTCCGCTATGACGTCCCGTCCCTTCAGTGGAAGGACCTCCCCGGCCTGTTCCGGGAGGGGCTTTTGGAGAGCCTCGCCGCCGCCGGTTTTTCACAGGCCCAGGGGGAGGGTTACCTGCGCCGGGCGGGCCGCATTGAGCTCACCCGCACCCACGGCCGCCGGGAGGTGGCCTTCCTCAACCGGGCCTGGGAGGATGTGCTGGAGCTGGACCTGTGCCTGGATGCCAGCCGGCAGGCCCAGCCTCTGCTGGACCACGCCGTCAACACCCGCCCCAGCCGGTGCGCAGGCTTTGAGGGGCTGGGGACGGGATTGGAGCGGATGGCCGCCGTATTATGCGACTGGGAGGCAGAGATATGAGACCCGAACGAGTACAAATTGGCGGGATTCCCGCCCTGTTATATGGAGCGCCCGCGGAGCGGGGCTATCTGTTCCTCCACGGCCAGATGGGCCGGAAGGAGGAGGCGGAGGCCTTCGCCCAGGCGGTCTGCCCCAAGGGATACCAGGTGCTGTCCATCGACCTGCCCGCCCACGGGGAGCGCCAGGGGAGAGGGGAGGAGCTGGTTCCCTGGACGGCTGCGCCTGACGTCCGGGCGGCCTGGGAGTGGGCGGAGCGCCGCTGGAACACGGTCTCCCTCCGGGCCAACAGCATCGGGGCCTACTTTGCCATGCTGGCTGTTGACCGGCTGGACCGCGCCCTGCTGGTCTCGCCCATTCTGGATATGGAGGGGCTGATCTTGACCATGATGGGCTGGGCCGGGGTGACGGAGGAGGAGCTGCGGGAGCGGGGCGAGATCGCTGCCTCCTTCGGTCAGACCTTATCCTGGGAGTACCTGTGCTGGGTGCGGGAGCACCCGGTCCACAGCTGGAATTGTCCAGTCCGCATCCTCTATGGAAGCGAAGATAATATGACGCCCCGCCGAACCGTGGAGGAGTATGCCCGTCGGCACGGCGCCCGGCTCACGGTGCTGGAGGGCGGGGAGCACTGGTTCCACACGCCGGAACAGCTGTCCGCGCTGCGGGAGTGGGAGGAGAGAGAAGCTTGAACCGAGAAGAATGCCTGATCTGCAAAGCGCCGCTGGAGTATCTGCTCCAGGACGAGGAGATGGAGTGCGCCGTCTGTCATAGGCGGGAGGCCAGCAAGACCCGTTGTGTAAATGGCCACTATGTGTGCAATGACTGCCACACCCAGGGGATGGACAGCATCTTCGGCCTGTGCCTTGCGGAGACCTCCGCCGACCCGATCGCCATCCTCCGGCAGATGATGGACCTGCCCTTCTGCCACATGCACGGCCCGGAGCACCATGTGATGGTGGGGGCGGCCCTGCTCACCGCATACAAAAATGCCGGCGGCCCCCTGGACTTGGAGCGGGCTCTGGGAGAGATGTACCGCCGGGGAAAGGAGGTCCCCGGCGGGGCCTGCGGCTTCTGGGGGGCCTGCGGGGCGGGGATCAGCGCGGGGCAGTTTCTGGCCATCGCCACAAAGTCCACCCCGCTGGCGGCGGAGCCCTGGGGGCTGAGCAACCAGATGACCGCCCATGCCCTGGACAGCATCGGCAAAGTGGGTGGGCCCCGGTGCTGTAAGCGGGACTCCTTTCTGGCCGTCCTGGCCGCGGTGGACTTTGTCCGGGAGCAGCTGGGGGTGGAGATGGAGCGGACGGTCCCAATCTGCTCCTACAGCGGTCAGAACAGCCAGTGCATCGGCGGCCGGTGCCCCTTCTCGGCGGCCAGCCGGGCCAAGCCCAAAGTGGCTTTCGTCTGCGTCCAAAACTCCTGCCGCAGCCAGATGGCGGAGGCTTTGAGCAAAAAACTGGCTGGCGATGTGTTTGAGAGCTGTTCCGCCGGCACCGAGACCAAGCCCCAGATCAACCAGGACGCGGTGCGCCTGATGAAACAGGTCTACGGCGTCGACATGGAGGAGGGGCAGTACAGCAAACTGCTCTCGGAGCTGCCGCCCGTGGACATTGTGGTTACCATGGGCTGCAACGTCCAGTGTCCAACCTTGCCCTGCTCCCACCGGGAGGACTGGGGGCTGGACGACCCCAGCGGCAAGGACGACGGGGCCTTTCTGGCCACGATGGCGAAGATCGAAGAAAAGGTGCTGGACCTGAAACGCCGCATCCAGGCGGGAGAGCTGGG
>DWXY01000061.1 GCA_019118935.1 Candidatus Oscillibacter pullicola | reverse complement strand
CCACATAGGATAACTGAACAGCGAAAAGTCCGGAAAAGCCCGAAATACCAAGGAAAAACGGCTCAAAAACGAGCGCAATACGGTCTGAAGGCTGCCCGTCGGGCTCCCCAGTTCTCCAAGCGCTGATCCTTCGATTGCACTTTCAAAAATCCCGCCACAGCAATGTGGCGGGATTTTTTCTTGTACTCCTGCAGCCCCTGCACAACGGAGCGGCACTTGCCTTCACGCCCTCCTTGTGCTACTATATCCCACAATGGCAAATTTCGACAGGAGGTTTTTATGCAGACAAAGGATCTATTGGATTACAGTCAGGACGTCCTGCGCTGTGAAAAGACGCTGGAACTGCGGTATGAGGGGTATTACGAACAGCTGGCCGATCAGCAAAGCCTCTCTCCGGAGGAACAGGCCGCCCTGCGCAGCGACGTGACCCGGGAGGTGGAGACGCTGAAAGAGGCCTCCTCCTGCCTGCGTCAGGCCCACCAGTGGGCCTCCGACAAGGCCGACGAGCTCACCACCCGCCTGCGGGAGGGGCAGGAGAGCTCCCGGCGGAAGGGCCTGTTCCGCCACGCCCCCGCCAACTCCGTCATCGACCTGGAGGAGGAGCGGGCGGACAGCTTCGCCTCCGGCGTCAACTTTTACAAGGTCGCTTTGATCTGCATCGCCGGCAGCTTTGCCGGCGTGGTGGTGGAGATCCTGTGGTGCCTCTTCCGCAACGGGTATATCGAGAGCCGCTCCGGCCTGGTCTACGGTCCCTTCAACCCTGTCTACGGCATCGGCGCGGTGGTGATGACCCTGGCCCTGTACCGCTACCGCAACCGCAGCTCCTCCATCTCCTTTTTCGGCGGGGCCGTGGTGGGCAGTGTCATCGAGTACCTGCTCTCCTGGGGCCAGGAGACGCTGTTCGGCTCCACCTCCTGGGATTACAGCCACATGCCCTTCAACCTCAACGGCCGGATCTGCCTGCTCTACTCCCTGTTCTGGGGTATTCTGGGCGTCCTGTGGATCAAGAGCCTCTATCCCCGGGTCGCTCAGGTGATCCTGAAGATCCCCAACCGGTTCGGCAAGATCCTCACCTGGGCCCTCACCGTTTTCATGATCTTCGACTGCGCCATGAGCCTGCTGGCGGTGGACCGCTGGTCCGAACGGGTCCGCGGAGAGGCCCCCGTCTCCGCCGTGGACGTGTTTTTCGACGAGCATTTCCCGGACAGCCGCATGGAGCACATTTACGCCAATATGGAGTTCGGCACAAATCCAGCCTGACTGACGCAGCAGAGCGGCGGGCGCTATGCGCCCGCCGCTCTGTTTTCTCTTACGTATAGGACCGCTCCACGTTCACCACGGCGTAGTAATTGCCGTCCAGCGCCCGCACGGCGCTGCGGATTTTCTGCTCCACCTCCTGGTCTGTGAGGCGGAAGCCGAAGGGCACCACCGCGTCGAAGATCAGATTCGTGTGGGTGGGCCCCGACACCATGCGGAAGTCGTGGATGTCGATGGCGTCGTCGATGCAGTGGACCAGGGTCTGGACCCGCCGCCGGGTCTCCTCGGTGACGCCATCGTCCGTCACCACCGGGTCCATGTGGATCACTGCGTCGCAGCCCAGCTTCTCCCGCAGCTCCTTCTCCACGTTGTCGATCTCGTCGTGGAGGGCCAGCACGTCCTCGTTGGCGGGCACCTCCGCGTGGAGGGAGATCATCACCCGGCCGGGGCCGTAGTCGTGGACGATCAGGTCGTGGATGCCCAGGATGGTGGTGTGGGCCATCACCAGATCCCGGATGCGCTGGACAAACTCATGGGTGGGCGGCGTGCCCAGCAGGGGGTCCAGCGTGTCCCGCACCGCGTTGATGCCGGACCAGAGAATAAAGGCCGCCACCAGCACGCCGCACCAGCCGTCGATCTTCAGCCCCGTGAAACGGCCCACCAGCGTGGCGATCAGCACCGCGGCGGTGGCCACACTGTCGCTGAGGGAGTCCATGGCCGTGGCCTCCATGGCGGGAGAGCCCAGCTTCTTCCCCAGCCGCCGGTTGTAGAGGAACATATACAGCTTCACCAGAATGGACGCGCAGAGGATCGCAAAGATCAGCGGGCTGGAGTCCACCGGCTCCGGATGCAGGATCTTCTCAATGGACGTCTTCCCAAGTTCCAGGCCCATCAGCAGGATCAGAACCGATACCGCCAGGCCGGAGACGTACTCCATCCGCCCGTGGCCGAAGGGGTGTTCGGAGTCCGGCTTCTGCCCCGCCAGCTGAAAACCCACCAGCGTCACGAAGGAGGACCCGGCGTCCGACAGGTTGTTGAAGGCGTCCGCCGTGATGGCGATGGAGCCGGAGAGGGTCCCCGCCAGAAACTTTCCGGCGAACAGCAGCACGTTCAGGCAGATGCCCACGATCCCGCAGAGGACGCCGTAGGCCCTGCGGGTCTCCGACTCTTCCCGGGCCGGGTCCGGTTTGATAAACAGCCGCGCCAGCAGTGAGATCAAAGCAGATTCCTTCCTTTCCATGGGGCCGCGGCCCCGGTGTCCATGTCCGGCCGGGTGTCTCCGGCCAGGAAAAAGCCGCCCTGCGGCGGCGTGGTTTTGGGGCAGGGTGCGCTTTTCCGCCCCATGGCCGGACCGGTGGAGCGGATCAGTTCCGCTTCCCGGGGATCACCAGCTTCATGTGGCAGCAGAGATCATCCAGGTCCCGGTCCGTGGCGGCCGGGATCCGCAGCTTGGCCCCGCAGTCCCGGCAGATGAGGTCCACGGCGCTGCGGCGGATCTCCATGCCGTACCGCTTGCTGCCGCAGGCGCAGGTGATGCCGTCCGGCCGGGCGGCGATATCCTTCAGCTCAGACAGGATCTCGTACATGATGACGTTGTCCACAAAGGCCTCTTCGCCGTCCTCCTGCTGCTGGTGCTCCTTTTCCGCCAGCACCGCCAGGTCCCGCAGGTTCTTCTCCACCGTCCCCTCCGGGCCGATGAAGCAGCAGAACTGCTTGGTCTTGGCGCAGCCCAGGGCGGTGGCGCCGCGGAGCACCCGCTCCGGCGGGCAGTGGGCCTCATGGGTCTCGCCGCAGATGCCGCAGGGCACATAAATATGATAGGTCTCCCCGTCGAACTCCACCTTCAGGGCGGACTTGCCGCAGGCGCACTCCACCTCGGCGTTGGATGCCTCCAGCGCAAAGACAGACCGGGTCCCCATGACGGTCTTGCCGCACTGGGGGCAGAGGTATCCGAATGTCCGCATCTCTTCCTTCATGGTATGCGCCTCCTGGCTGGGATGTTTCCATTAGATGAAGATTATACCACCCCACGGGGGAGTTGTACAGAGGGTTTTTGAACATTAGCAGAGGCTAACCGCCGGTTTTCCCTGAAAACAGGTCTGTTCAAGTCGTTTTTTCTGTGCTATGATGGGGCAAAAGGAGGGAGCTGTATGGGACTGCCCTGGTATCTGAATCCCCTTTGGGAGTGGGATCTTCACGATAGGCTGGATATGCTGGAGGGCTCCTCCAGCAGCTCCCGGGCCGACGATCAGCGGCAGGACAAGGAGATCGAGCGGCTGAAAACGCGGGTCACCGAACTGGAAAACCAGCTGCTGGCGCTGGAAAAAATTCTGGCAGACCAGGGTCTGTTGCCTCCGGCGCCGGAGCCTCCGGAGGCAAAGAACACCCCCAAGCGTCCGCCGGATGCCCCCGCCATATTCCCTGCCCGGACAGAGGAGGTCATCGCCTGCCCCCGGTGCGGCCGCCGCCAGAAGGGCAATCGGAACGCCTGCTATGCCTGCGGATTGTCTTTTCAATATGAGAATGCCTGATGGCAGGAGGTTTTTATGTTTCTGCTGTCCTGGATTATGTTCGGTGCCCTTTGCTCCATTATGAGCCGTCATAAGGGGTATTCTGCGGCAATCGGTGTGATTGCCGGTGTCGTCGGGGGAATCTTTGGCCTGGTCTTTATTCTGGTCCTGCCGGACCGCATACAGGAGCAGGAAGATTTCATCCAGCGGGACCAGGAACTGTCCTCTCTACGTCAGCGAGTGGCGGCACTGGAGCGTATGCAGCAATCCTCAGAAGAGCCTGTTTCCCTTGTGAAGCCAGTCCCCCCTATGCCTGCCGCCCCACCGGACACTCCTGCCGTCTTTCCTGCCCGGACAGAGGAGGTCATCGCCTGCCCCCGCTGCGGCCGCCGCCAGAAGGGCAACCGGAACGCCTGCTATGCCTGCGGATTGCCCTTCCAGTATGAAAATAGATAAGTACAGGAGGTGCCGCCATGATTGCTCTTCTGGATATTGACGCTACTGACGCCTCGATCCTCTCCCTCCTGATCGTCATGACCTGGGCAGTCATCAGCTTTTTCTGCGGCCGCTATGGCCGGGAAAAGGGTTACTCGTTCTGGCTCTGTTTCCTGCTGTGCCTGTTGGGGCAGCTGATCGGTCTGCTGGCGGTGCTCCTGCTGCCGGATCTCGCACGCATCCAGGCGGACGCCGCAGGACGCGCCCGCGGCCAGGAGCTGGAAATCGCCGCTCTGAAACGTCGGCTTTCCGCCCTGGAGAATGCAGATGCAGTACACGCTCCCTCTTCGCAGGAATCGTTCGGTCCCGCAGCCTCTGATGCCGCCCCGCCGGACACCCCCGCCGTCTTTCCCGCCCGGACAGAGGAGGTCATCGCCTGTCCCCGGTGCGGCCGCCGCCAGAAGGGCGGCCGGGACGCCTGTTACGCCTGCGGGCTGCCGTTTCGATATGAACATGAATGACCTTTCAGAGGCCCGGCTTCCGCCGGGCCTCATATTTTTGCCTCTTTGGGACAATCTAACCACGAAAACTCTCTTCAATTGCGAGGTGGCGCACCATGAACGACAAGCGTCTGGGCCGCCAGACCGTGGCCCTGGCCCATCCCCCCTCCGTCCTCTCCTTTTCCAATATTGGGGGGAAGTTCGAGGGCCAGGGCCCCCTGGCGGACTTTTTTGACGAGATCAGCAACGACTCCTTCTTCGGAGAGAAGACCTGGGAGAAGGCGGAGTCCGCCATGCAGAAGACGGTCCTCCAGCGGGCGCTGGAGAAGGCGGAGCTGACGCCGGAGGACCTGGACTATATCCTGGCCGGAGACCTGCTGAACCAGTGTATCGGCTCCTCCTTCGGCCTGCGGGACTTCCGGGTGCCCTTCTACGGGCTCTACGGCGCCTGCTCCACCATGGGGGAGAGCCTGAGCCTGGCGTCCCTGCTGATCGACGGCGGCTACGCCGACCGGGCCGCCGCCCTGACCTCCTCCCACTTCTGCACCGCCGAGCGGCAGTACCGGATGCCGGTGCCCTACGGCAGCCAGCGGACGCCCACCGCCCAGTGGACGGCCACCGCGGCCGGGTGCACCATCCTGGGCAGCGACGGCCCCGGCCCCTACGTCACCCACGTCACCTGCGGCCGGATCGTGGACAAGGGCATTGCCGACGCCAACAACATGGGCGCCGCCATGGCCCCGGCAGCCTACGACACCCTCTCCGCCTTCTTCCGGGACACCGGATACAAGCCCACGGATTTCGACCTGATCCTCACCGGCGACCTGGGAGAGCTGGGCCACGCCATCGTCCGGGACTTCTTCCAGCGGGACGGCGTGGACATGGGTCCCCAGTTCCAGGACTGCGGCCTGCTGCTCTACGACCGGAAGCACCAGGATATGCACGCCGGAGCCTCCGGCTGCGGCTGCTCTGCCTCCGTCCTCAACGGCTATCTCCTGCGCAAGATGCGGGAGGGCAAGTGGAAGACCATCCTCTTCGCCCCCACCGGGGCGCTGCTCTCCCCCACCTCCTCCGGCCAGGGGGAGTCCATCCCCTCCATCTGCCACGCCGTGCGGCTGAGCGCCGTCAAGTGACGGCCCTGATCCACCTTTTTCTTTGGGAGGCATCTGCCATGGAATATCTCAACGCGTTTCTCTGCGGCGGCATCCTGTGCGCCGTGGGACAGATCATCATCGACAAGACCCAGCTGACCCCCGCCCGCATCCTGACGGGCTATGTGGTGGCGGGCGTGCTGTTCAGCGCCCTGGGGCTGTATGAGCCCCTGGTCCAGTGGGGCGGCGCCGGGGCCACGGTGCCCCTGACAGGCTTCGGCCACACGCTGGCCAAGGGCGTCCGGGAGGCGGTGGCCTCCGACGGCTGGATCGGCATCTTCACCGGCGGGCTCACTGCCGCGGCGGGCGGCGTCACGGCCGCCGTGGTGGCGGGCGTGATCATGGCCGCCATCTTCCGGCCGGGGGACAAGCGGTGATCCGCTGACGCGCCTTTTCCCGCAGGGCGGCCGTTGCCGCCCTGTTCTTATTTTGTCATTTTTTTGTTGTTCTTTCCTGTCCGGTTTCCTGCTATACTATGGTCACCGACAAAAATCGACAGAAAGGAACATCCGATCATGCGCCGTTTTACCGCACTGCTGCTTGCCGCACTGATGCTGCTCTCCCTGGCTGCCTGCGGGCAGGGAGCCTCCACCGGCGGCTCCGCTCAAAATGCCGCCGGGGACCCGTCCGCGGAGGCTCCGGAAGAGGAGACCCCGGAGGTACCGGAGCCGGAACCCTATGAGATTTCAGACCCCACGGTCATGCCGGAGGACGGCGTTCGGGACGGTGTCACCTACGCGGCCTATGACGGCATCGTGGAGCACCTGTTCTTCCACCCGGTGGTGGCCTATCCGGAGCTGGCCTTTGACGGGGACGCCCAGGCCAACGGCATCGATGATTACATGGTGACGGTGGATGAGTACAACAAAATCCTCCAGAGCGTCTATGACAAGGGGTACGTGCTGGTGGACATCGGCGACGTGTGGAGCGAGACCACCGGCGAGGACGGAGCGCCCAAGATGGTGAGGAACACCCTCTACCTGCCGGAGGGCAAAAAGCCCCTGATTCTCTCCTTCGACGACACCAATTATTATGAGTATATGCTCACCAACGGCTTCACCTACAAGCTGGTGATCGGGGAGGACGGCAAGATCGCCTCCTGGGGCAAGGACCCCCAGGGCAATGAGGTGACCTCCCGGGACCTGGACGCCATCCCCATCCTGGACAAGTTCGTGGAGGAGCACCCGGACTTCTCCCCCTTCGGCGCCAAGGGCTGCCTGAGCCTGACGGGCTATGAGGGCATCCTGGGCTACCGCACCCAGACGGACACGAAAAGCTGGACCGCCGCCCAGGAAGCCAACCGCCAGAAGGAGATCGAGGCGGTGAAGCCCATCATCGCGGAGCTCAAGCGCACCGGCTGGACCTTCGGCAGCCACACCTGGGGCCATATCCGCCTGGGGAGCAAGAGCCTGGAGACCATTCAGGAGGACACCCAGCGGTGGCTGGACGAGGTGGGCAGCCTGGTGGGCCCCACCACCATCCTGTTCTACCCCCACGGGGAGCGGCCCGACGGCAACGACTGGCAGAACACCGGCCCCGTGTTCCGGTACCTCCAGAGCCAGGGCTTCCGGGTGTTCTGCTCCGTGGGCATCGAGAGCTTCAGCTATATCAAGAAGGATATCTGTGCCGTCATCTGCGACCGGCTCCACCCGGACGGCACCACCCTGCGCCATTCCAGAGACCGGTACTTGCAATTTTACGACGCAAAGGATATCATGGATGTAGCGGTCCGTCCCCAGCGGGAGATCGACTGGGCGTAAGGGAGGAGAGCCGCCATGAAAAATGCCGGTATCTGTCCCAAGTGCGGCAGCAGGGACATTTTGAAAGTTCTCAGTTACACCAACCGGTTCGGCGGCGGAGATGTCATTTTGACAGATAATACGCTGCCTGTTTCGCTCTGCGGTATTCAGGTCCCCCGTTATGTCTGCTGTGCCTGCGGTTATTCCGAGGAATGGATCGATCCAAAAGACCTTCCGAAACTGAAAAAGCCATACGGCCGCCCATGAGACTGCCGCATCACCACACAGCAAAGGAGCATTTCTATGACCCGAGACGAACTGAAGGCCGCGGCCGTCGCCATGCTGGACCGGGCCTACATCCCCTACTCCCATTTCCCCGTGGGCGCAGCCCTGGAGTGCAGCGACGGCACGGTGTTCACCGGCTGCAACATTGAGAACGCTGCCTTCGGCCCCACCATCTGCGCCGAGCGGACCGCGGTGGCCAAGGCCGTCAGCGAGGGGCACCGGGACTTCGTCCGCATCGTGATCGCCGGGCGGAGCCGGGAGCTCTGCGTCCCCTGCGGCGTGTGCCGCCAGGTGCTGCGGGAGTTTGCCCCCAATATCGAGATCATCTGCCTCAACGGCGCCGGAGAGGAGCGGACCTTCACCCTGGAAGAGCTGCTGCCCCACAGCTTCGGCCCGGAGTACCTGCAATGACGGCTCCCGCCGAAGAGGCGCTGCGCATCCTGGAACTGGAGCCGGTGGACTTTTGCTGCGGAGAGGTCCTGGCGGAGCCCCAGGTGTGGGTGCTGGCGGAGGACCGGACCGGAAAGCGCCTCGCCCGCCGGATCCCAGCCGCCAGGGCCGCGGAGCTGGGCCTTTTCCCAGGCGGTTTCTGCCGCCGGTCGGATCTGCACATCTGAATCAAAACATGCCGCCGGTGCTGATGCACCGGCGGCATTGCCTTTTATACCAGCTTTTCAAAGTAGAAGAAGGTGTCGTCCTCCCCCTTCTTCCGCATGCAGGCCGACAGCATCTTGTAGGACGCCTGGTTTTCCTTGTAGCACTTGGCCACCACCCGGCTCAGGTGGATTTTGTACAGGCCCCACTCCGCCACGGCGGCGAAGGCCTCGGTACCGTAGCCGTTTCCGGCATAGGCCTTGTCAATCCGGCAGCCCAGCTCCGCGCCGCCCCGGCAGTCGAACCGGTACAGCACCGCCTCGCCGATGAGCTTTCCGTCCAGCCGGACGGCAAAGTTCACCGCCTGCCGGTTTTCAAAATCCCGCTTCGCCACGTCGAAGAAGCTCCGTTCCTCCACCGGGCCGCCCAGGCCGCCCACGTCGTCATAGCCCCACCAGCGGTTTCGGTCGGCGTCCAGCACCAGGGCGTTGTAGGCGGGGATATCCGCCTCCGTCAGGGCGGAGAGGGTCAGCCGCTCCGTCTTCAGCTCCGGAATGGCCTGCACATGGTTCAGCAGCTCATTCTGGGGATCGAAGCGGTACTTGGGCGCCAGCTTGGCCGGGCCGTACTGGAGCTTGGAGGTCCTGAGGCCCTTGTCCGCCGCGTCGTCCTCCCGGTTGATCCACTGGCAGCCGTCGCCAAAGGCATCGGCGAAGGCCTGGACCAGCGTGGGATACACGCCGGTATAGGAGTAGAGGGCCTTCTCAATGTGGATGATCAGGGTGTCCCCGCACTTTTCCGCCAGGGACAGGGCGATCAGCTTCTCCCCGTCGAACATGCCGCCGGTGAAAAAGTAGGGCTTGCCGGTCATCTTCAGCATCTTCTTGGCCAGCTCCAGCTCGTTTTTGGCCTTGGCGTTGCTCTCCTTGGGGAACTCCGCCTCATAGTCCCGCCAGAACTGCTCGATCACCGGTGCGTCCGCCGCCGTCAGGGGGCGGAACTCCGCATCCGGCCACTTGGACCGGAACTTGTTGATGTGGTTCCGCTGGCCGGAGTACCGCCGCCCGGCGAAGAACTGCAGATCCTCCCGGTAATAGACGTAGTCCCGCCAGGTCCGCACATCGCTGACCCGCACATAGGGGTACCGGCCCAGCAGCTTGGCGGCCCTGCACTCCGGCACCACGGAGATCACCGGGGGGATGCCCCGCTCCAGGCAGTCGTTCTCAATGGCCTCCAGGGCCGCGTCCTCGTCCCCCTCCGGGCCGGGGACCGGGTAGTCGAAGACCACCTGGCCGTCGATCTCATTGCGGACCACCAGGCAGCCGGCGATCTCCGCCCAGGCCGGGTGGAGCGCGGCCTTCCACATGAGCTTGGTGCCCACGGAATACTCGCACAGGCCGAAATCACAGGTCTGGTAATACCGCCGGAGGCGGGGGGCCTCCTGCTTTGTCACTGGTTTGAACTCTAGCATACTTTCATTCCTTGTCCTTGATCGTAAAGCGCGGGATATGCCCGTGCCGTTTCATACTCTTCCCGCAAAGTATATGCCCCGCTCCGCCGGGGTGCAGTCGCTTTCGCAACAGCTCTCCGGGCTGTCAGCGGAGAAAGCGGCCGCGGGCTGGCACCCGCGGCCGCTGCGTCACACATCAGTTCATCTGCTTGCGGCGGCTCAAGTTCATGGTGCCGTCCTGCATGGAGTTCAGGGAGTCCAGGCTCTTGCCGGTGCCCAGGGCCACGCAGCTGATGGCGTCGTCGGCGATCACCGTGTGGATGCCGGTCCGGGCGGTCACCAGCTTGTCAAAACCGGAGACCAGGCTGCCGCCGCCGGTCATGACGATGCCGTTGGTAGAGATGTCCGCCACCAACTCCGGCGGCGTCCGCTCCAGCACGGAGTGGATGGCCTCCATGATCCGCTCCACCGGCTCCTCGAAGGCGTCCATCATCTCCGTGGAGCTGACGGTGACCACCTTGGGCAGGCCGGTCAGCAGGCAGCGGCCCTTCACGTCCATGGTCTCCTCCTCGTCCTTGGGGAAGACGCAGCCGATCTGCTTCTTCATCTCCTCGGCGGTGCGCTCGCCCACCAGCAGGTTGTGCTTGCGGCGCATGTACTTGACCACGGCCTCGTTCAGCTGGTCGCCGGCGATCTTGATGGAGGCGCTCTCCACCACGCCGGACAGGGAGATCACCGCGATGTCCGCGGTGCCGCCGCCGATGTCCACCACCATGTGGCCGTCGGGCTGGGTGATGTCGATGCCGGCGCCGATGGCCGCAGCCACCGGCTCTTCAATGAGGTAGACCTTCCGTGCGCCCGCCTGGATGCCCGCGTCGATGACGGCGCGCTCCTCGACCTCCGTGATGCCGGAGGGCACGCAGATGATGACCCGGGGCTTGAAGAAGGACACGCCCGCCACCTTGTGGATGAACTCCCGCAGCATCCGCTCCGTCATGTCGTAGTCGGAGATGACGCCCTCCCGCAGGGGGCGGATGGCGATGATGTTGCCGGGGGTCCGGCCCAGCATGGCCTGGGCCTCCGCGCCCACCTTCAGCAGCTTGCCGGTCGTCTTGTCCATGGCCACCACAGACGGCTCGTTCAGGACGATTCCCTTCCCCTTTACATATACCAAAACCGACGCGGTACCCAGGTCGATACCGATATCCTTCGTCATGGACATACTGACTCCACCTCATTTGATCTTTCTGTCTTATAGTATAAGCGGTTTTCCCGCGAACAATCATACAGTCTTTATTATACTGGCAGTTTCCTGGGAATGCAACACTAATTTGTGAACAATTTCCATCGATTCAGGCCTTTTTCCCGCCGTCCCTCTCCAGCGGTGTCAGGGCCGCTGCGGCGCAGGCCACATCCGCCGCTCCGGCCTCCCGCAGCACCCGGGCGCACTCCGCCAGGGTGGCGCCGGTGGTGCAGATGTCGTCCACCAGCAGGATATGACGCCCGGAGATCCGCTCCGGGTCCACCGCCTCGTAGACCCCCAGCACATTGGCCCGGCGGGCGGCGGCCTCTTTCAGCCCCGACTGGGCCGGGTTGTGAACGGTCTTGCGCAGCAGCGGCAGCGGCTTCGTCTCCCACAGGCGGCAGGCGCTCTCCGCCAGCAGGCGGGCCTGGTCATACCCCCGCTGGCGCAGGCGCCTGGGGCTGACGGGCACCCAGGTCACGGTGTCGAACGCTCCGGAGAAGTACTCCGCCGCGCACCCGGCGATCAGCTCTCCAAGGGGCACCGCGGCGGAGGACATCCCCTGGAACTTGAAGCGGTGTAGCCCCTCCCGGGCCAAGCCCTGATACCACAGGGGCGCCGCACAGCGAAAACCGCCGGGGCCCCGACGCAGGGCGTCGGCCCCCTCCGTCCAGGGGAGCTCCCCGCGGCAGGCGTCGCAGATGCTCGGTTTGTCCAAAACACGGCCGCAGAAGGGGCACTTGGGTGGGAAGAGGAGGTCCAGGAAGCTAGACAGCAGGCTCATCGTTTCTTCCCCTTTCGCGGATACGGTGTCCGAACATCCGTCAATCCCAACAGATAGTCCATGCTGACACCATAGTATTCCGCCAGCTTCACAGCCAGCCGCAGGGGCAGTTCCCGCTCTCCCCGTTCATATTTAGAATAGAGTGATTGATCGCACAGCAAATATTCCGCAATCTGTTTTTGCTTCAGGTCTTGATCCTCACGCAGATCTCGAATTCTCAAATTCATTTTTATCACCGAGGTGATTTTATGCGTAGGACATATTGTACTGTATTATATTGGACTATTTGTCCTTTTTTATACTGGAATCACTGTCTAAAACAAAAAACCACCCGTTTGGGTGGTGGGAATCTGCCATGATGACGGCTAGGCAATGCACCCCCATTTTCTTTTCGGTCTTGCCGAAAAGAAAACGGGCCGTGCACGGGCCAAAAGAAAAGAACGCTTAGGCGCGCTCCGGCACCTTCGTGCCTCCGCGCTATACGGGAGTTGACGAGAGATGGTGCCTGCGTATTTGTGAGGACTGGCCGACGGGCGCGGCGGGGCGCGGTGCAGATTTGGCAGTCAGTTCCCGCGGCACGGTGCGTCTTAGGCCGGGGTGCAAGAACGCATTTGACCCGCTCCTCTTTCCGCGCGTTCCGCTTCGCTACGCGCTGCCCGGTGCGGGCGTGGGGGCTTGTGCTTTCGGGCGGATGCCCACATCCGCCCGCCGCACCAGCTCCCGTCAACCGCCAAGCCAGCGGCAGCGAAAATAGGAGCAGAGGCAATGCGACGACCACCCCGACGCCCTCCGCACCATCCGCCACGGGACGGCAGTATCGACCTCGTAGAAGAGAATAGCGTGCCCGAAGGCGAGGCAAAATCGGCGCAGGCACCGATCCGCCGACCCCCGTTGCGCGCGGAGGGCCACTGCACCGGAGCGCGCCTAAACGGCCTTTTCTTTTGGACCGTGCACGGCCCGTTTTCTTTTCCGCAAGACGGAAAAGAAAATGGGGGGTGCATCCCGCTGGACCAGCCTCCTGCGGAAGCAGAGAGCCCCGAGACCGCCGTTCGGCGGCCCGCATTTCCCCGGGCGGTTGATAACCGCCCCTACACCTCCTCCGGCGGCATCGCCGAATGCGCCAGCCTCCACCGGAGGCCGGAATACCGCCGCTGCTGGCGGTCGTTGGCCGCCATGGCCCGGATGGCCGCATCATCCCCCACCACGATCAGAAGCTCCCTTGCCCGGGTCAGGGCCGTGTACAGCACCCCCCGCACCATCAGGGACGGCGCCGCCGGCATGGCCGCCAGCACCACGCACCGGTACTCGCTGCCCTGGGCCTTGTGGACGGTCATGGCATAGGCCAGGTCGATCTCATTGAGCATCTCCAGGGTGTACGTGGCGATCCGGTCGTCAAAGTTCACCACCAGCAGTTCCCCGGACGGATCGATCTCCACGATCTTTCCCACGTCTCCGTTGAACATGCCGGTGCCCACGGTGCCGTCCGCCTTTTCCCATACCACGTTGTAGTTGTTTTTCGTCTGCATGATCCGGTCCCCGGTGCGGAACAGCCGCTCTCCCCACTGGATCTCCCGCTTGTCCGCCGCCGGCGGGTTCAGCGCCGCCTGAATGCAGCGGTTCAGATTCTCCGTGCCGCTGGGCCCCTTCCGGGTGGGCGTCAGCACCTGGATCTGGTCCGCCGGGATGCCCATGTGATCCGGCAGCCGGGTTTTGCACAGCTCTACCACCGTGGAGAGGGTCCGCTCCCCCTCCCGGCGGCAGAGGAAGAAGAAGTCTCCCTGGTTGTTGGCCAGCTGGGGCGGCTGGCCCAGGTTCACCGCGTGGGCGTTGCGGATGATGGCCGACTGCTCCGCCTGGCGGAACACCTCCCGGAGGAACACCGTCTCCACCCTGCCGCTGCGGATCAGGTCGGAGAACACGTTCCCCGCCCCCACGGAGGGCAGCTGGTCCGCATCCCCCACCAGCACCAGCCGGGTGCCGGGCCGCAGGGCCCGCAGCAGGGCGGAGAACAGCGCCAGGTCCACCATGGACATCTCGTCCACGATCACCGCGTCCGCCTCCAGCGGCTCCTTTTCCGTCTTTTGGAACGTCACCTGATGGGTGACGTCGTTCCAGCTCATCCCCAGCATCCGGTGGACCGTCTGGGCCTCCATGCCGGTCAGCTCGCTCATGCGCTTGGCCGCCCGCCCGGTGGGGGCCGCCAGGACGATCTCCAGGCCCATCCGCCGGAACAAGGCCACGATGCCCCGGACCGTGGTGGTCTTGCCGGTGCCGGGGCCTCCCGTGAGGACCAGCACCCCCGTCCGGGCGGCCAGCTCCACCGCCTGCCGCTGCAGGGGGGCGTAGGTGATGCCCTGCCGGGCCTCCAGCTCGTCCACCGCCCGGTCCGCCTGGGCGCTGCGGTCTGTATCCGCGGCCAGCAGCCCCGCCAGGCGGATGCAGGCGGAGCACTCCGCCTCCCACAGCCGCCGGAGGTAGCAGGCCTCCACATTGGCCACCTGTTCCTGGACCACCGCGCCCCGCTCAATGAGGCTGTCCAGAGCCTGCTCCACCAGCTCCGTCCCGCTGTCCAGCAGCTGGGCCGTGGCGGAGATCAGCTTGTTCCGGGGCAGGAACACGTGGCCGTTGTTCTCATTGTGGCTCAGCTCAAAGGTCACCGCCGCCTGGAGCCGCTGGTCGCTGTCCGCGGCCAGCCCCATGCCCATGGCGATCCCGTCGGTGACGGAGAACTCCACCCCGCACGCCTCGCCGGAGAGGAGGTAGGGGTTCTCCCGCACCTTCTCCAGCGCCGCGTCGCCGTACTGCCGCCGCAGCTCCATGGCCAGGACGGGGGGCAGCTGGTACTGGGCCAGAAAGGCCATCAGCCGCCGCAGGCCCATGTGCCGGCGGAAGCTCTCCCCGATCTCCTGAGCCTTGCGGGCAGTGACGCCCTTGAGCGTGGTCAGGCGCTCCGGCTCCCGCTCCAGAACATCCAGGGTCTCCGCCCCGAACCGCTCCACGATCCGCCGCGCGGTGGCGGGGCCCACACCCTTGCAGATGCCGGAGGAGAGATAGCTGAAGATCTCCTCCTCGTCCTCCGGCAGGCTCCGCTCCAGCTCCACCGCCCGGAGCTGATCCCCGTGCTGGGGGTGGGTCTCCAGCAGGCCGGAGACCGCCAGGTGCTCTCCTGGCGCCACGCAGGGGATACAGCCCACCACCGTGATCACCTCGCCCTCCTCCGTCAGGAGGCGCAGGACCGTATAGCCGTTCTCGGCGTTTTGAAAAATGATGCTATGTACCGTTCCCTCACAGGTGACCAGCTCTTCCATGCTCTTCCTCTTTCGTATGCTCGTTTTCGTCCAGGCGGATCACGGCGCCGTCCGTCAGCGCCACCCCCGGCTCCCGGTCCGCCAGATAGGCCGCCAGCGCCCGGGCATCCCGGGTCAGTCCGCAGTCCGCCAGCACGATCCTGGCCCCGGGCAGACGCCCCCGCAGACGCCGCAGCTCCCGCACGTCCGCCTCCATGGCCAGGGCCTCCCCCCGCAGAGGCAGCACCAGCAGCAGCCCCGGCACTGCCGGCCGCCCCGCCCGGAAAAAGGCCCCTGCCACGATCCACACCAGGGTGGTCACACCCACCGCGGAGAGGAACGCGATCAAACCGTCTTGCAGCAATGTCATCCCAAATCACCTCGGGATAGTGTATGCAAGGGGGCAGATTCGGTGTTCCGGGGCGGGAGTGCTTGGGGTGCGTCCCATTGGACGCGGAATGGCAGCTATGATGATAGCTGGGCAATGCACCCCCCATTTTCTTTTCGGTCTTGCCGAAAAGAAAACAGGCCGTGCACGGTCCAAAAGAAAAGGCCGCTTGGACGCGCTCCGGTGCAGTGGCCCTCCGCGCTGACGGGGGTCGGCGTACCGGCGCCTGCTCCGATTTTGCCTAGCCTTCGGGCACGCTTAGGTCTTCTGCGGTTCCCCCAACTGCCGACCCGTGGCGGATGGTGCGGAGGTCGTCGGGGTGCAAGATCGCATTTGACCAGCTTCTCTTTTCGCGCGTTCCGCTTCGCTACGCGCTGGCTGGTTCTCCGCGGAAGCGTGAGCGGCAGCGGAAAGCGAAGCAGGGGTATCCCTGAACCTCCCCGGGCCTAAGGATTCCCCAAGAGCGGCGCGTTTCCGTCCCTGACTTCTGCAAGGGAGTGCCAACCATCCCCCGCCGGCGGCAGGAGGTCTGCGCTGGCGCAGACCGACCCGCCGAAGCGCTTTTTCTCTTCCACCGGGCGCGGCGCATTCTCTTTTTGGCGCAACCAAAAAGAGAATGGGGGGCGCATCCCGCCGGACAAGCCCCCTGCGCGAGCAGAGATCCCCGTGGCCGCCGTCCGGCGGCCCATCTCATGTTACCCTCGCTGGTCGCTGCGCCCCACCAGATAGTCGATGGTGACGCCGAAGTGGTCCGCCAGCTTCCAGACGTTTTCCAAATTCGGCAGATTGGCCCCTCTTTCAAACCGCTGATAATGTGATTCCGCAACCCCAATAGCTTCCGCTACCTGCACCTGTGTTTCGCCTCGTTCTTGACGTAGTGCACGTATCCGGTCCTTAAAAATGATTTCCATTGAATGCTCCTCTTGACACTAAAAATTTTTAGTGTTATTATCTTGTCGTGCACTACAAAATTTTAGTGTTTTGAAAGGTGGTTTCTATGTCAGACTTTATGATATGGCTTTATCTCCACTACATCAAGCCCTACCTGGACACTGTCCCAGCGGGCGACTATAACTTCCACATGGATATGATTCATAACGAGTTGGGTTATCATGCCTTGGAAAGCCATGAAAAAAACCTGGAGTTCACCGCCATCCACGCTTTCCTGCTGGGCCTGCGCACCGGCCGGGGCCTGCCCCGGGAGTGATTCACCGCCCGATGCCCAGCTCCCCCAGGATGGCTTCCTCTCTCGCCCGCATCCGGGCCTTCTGGGGCCCCTCGTCCAGATGGTCGTACCCCAGCAGGTGCAGGACAGAGTGCACCACCAGATAGCTCAGCTCCCGCCGTTTGGAGTGGCCGTACTCCCTGGCCTGGGCCGCCACATGCTCCATGGAGATCACCATGTCCCCCAGGGGCACCAGGCCGGTGCCCGGGTCCGCGTCCTCCGGTGCGGGCAGCTCCCCGGGCCGAAGGTCGAACTCCGGGAAGCTCAGCACGTCCGTGGAGGCGTCCACCTGCCGCATCTCCCGGTTGATTTCGTGAATGCCCCTGTCATTCGTCAGCAGCACGTCCACTTCGCAGGGAAAGTCCACCCCCTCCGCCGCCAGGGCCGTGCGGATCACCTTGCGGATCAGGGCGCAGTTGCCCTCGCTGGCGGCGCCGGGCACGTCGGCGGTGACGGGGATATAATGCCGCTTCGCCATCACTTCCGCCCCTTTCCGCCGTTTTTCGCGGTCTCGTACCGCTCATAGGCCTCCACGATCCGCTGGACCATCACATGGCGGACCACGTCGGCGTTGGTCAGCTCGCAGATGCCGATGCCCTCCACGTCCCGCAGGACCCGCATGGCCTCCTTCAATCCGGAGGCTTTGCCGTCCGGCAGGTCGATCTGGGTCACGTCGCCGGTGATGACGATCTTGGACCCGAAGCCCAGCCGGGTCAGGAACATCTTCATCTGCTCCCGGGAGGTGTTCTGGGCCTCGTCCAGGATGATGAAGCTGTCGTCCAGGGTCCGGCCCCGCATATAGGCCAGGGGGGCCACCTCGATGTTGCCCCGCTCCAGGTACTTCTGATAGGTCTCCGCCCCCAGCATGTCGAAGAGGGCGTCGTACAGGGGCCGCAGATAGGGGTCCACCTTGCTCTGCAGGTCCCCGGGCAGGAAGCCCAGCCGCTCGCCGGCCTCCACCGCCGGGCGGGTCAGGATGATGCGGTTCACCTGCTTGTCCCGGAAGGCCTGGACGGCGGCGGCCACAGCCAGATACGTCTTGCCGGTGCCCGCCGGGCCCACGCCGATGGTGACGGTGTTCTTCAGGACGGACTTGATATACTCCTTCTGGCCGATGGTCTTAGGCTTGATGGGCCGGCCCTTGGCGCTGATGCACAGCACGTCGCCGGTGAGCTCGGTGATCTGGGCCTCCTTGCCGCTGCGCACCAGGCCGATGACGTAGCGGACGTTCTGCTCCCCGATGGCCTCCCCCCGGGAGGAGAGGGTCAGCAGGGCCTGGATGGCCTTGCAGGCCAGCATGGTGTCCTCCGGCTCGCCCTCCACCCGGAGCTCCCCATCCCGGTTCACCACGGTGACGGAGAACTCCTGCTCCAGCAGGCGGATGTTCTCGTCAAAGGAGCCAAAAATGTTCACGGCCTGCTCCAGCCGCTCGATGCTGATTCGCTGTTCCAAGGTATCACTCCTGTATCTCTCGGGCATCAGCCGCCCGATTCTTCTGTGGGGTCTGTGTAGATGGGCACGGTCCGGCCGATCTCCTCCACACACTCCGCCGTCAGCGTCACCAGCAGTCCGTCCCCCTCCCGGCGGGAGGTGCACAGGGTGGAGCTGACGGTGCCGTAGGGGTCCACCAGGGTGTGGAGGTAGTCCGTGAGGATCGCCTCGCCCCGGCTCTCCGCCTGGGCGGCGGAGACCTCGGCGGGGACCGTCTCGTAAAAACGAAAGGTCTCCTTCACAAAGGTGACCGGCAGCGGCAGCCCGAACAGGGACCACTGGGTCCTTTCGGTTATTTTATCATAGTTTCCCGTCCCGATGCTACTGTTTAAAAAGAATTTTACCCGATTTGTCCCAAAGACCAGGGAGTAGCCCTGTTTCTCCTCTCCGGTGTACTGTTTTTCCCCCACGGTCAGGGGCATCACCGTGGAGAGGGTGTACCAGGTCCGGGCCTCCACCTTTCCCATGCCGGTCAGGACCCGGGCGCCCACGGTCTCCGTGTCCTCCACGCCGGAGATCAGCAGCTCGCCCGCCTCCACCGACGTCCCCGGCAGCACGCACCGGACCCCGTCCATCGCCTGGATGTCCAGGATCAGCCCGTCCCGGCGGGCCACCACGTTGGTGGGCTCCCGCTCGTCCACCGGCTCCGGCGCCTCCACCCGCTCCCGCACCTCCACATAGGCCCGGCAGCCGGAGACGTTCACGGTGATCCACAGCAGCTCCGGAATCTCCAGCAGCACGTGGTTGCGGATATCCTCCGTGTCCAGGGAGATGCCGAAGGTCCCGATCCCCACCCCCTGCCGCTGCAGCGCCCGCAGGATCTCCTCGTCCGTGACCCGCTGGTTCCCCTCCACCGTGAAGTCCCAGATGAAGAAGGAGCCGAAGAACAGCAGCGCGCTGCACAGGGCCAGTCCCGCCAGCAGCGCGTGCCGCCGCCGGAACCGGCCCAGGAAGAAGGGCACGCCCTCCTTCCGCACCACGGTCAGCCGGCAGTCCAGCTGTTTCACCGCCCGGCGCAGGGCGTAGTAATCCCGCCGGTTCAGCCGGCAGGTGAAGGCGGTCTCGGACTCCCATTCCATATCCCAGAAGGCCAGGTTCCGGGCGCCGCACAGATTCAGCACCCGCTCCGGAAAGGGGGTCTCCACCCGGATGCGGACCTGGCCCTGAAGCCGGTTGACGATCTGATTCAGCATGGTGTCACCTCATCCACTCCACGGCGGCGATGTCCCCGCCGATCCGCAGCTCCTCCGCCGTCATGGCCATCAGGGCCAGGCGGGCGCCCCGGACTCGCAGCACGCCGCCGGTGGTGTTCACGTCGATCTGCTCGTCGCTATATGCCAGGATGCCTGTGTGGTGCTCCAGATACAGCTGGCGGCTGCCCACCATCTCCAGGTGGGGCAGGCCTGCCACCAGATCCGCCGGCAGGTCGAACAGCTCCGCCACCGTGTCCAGCACGCCGCCGTTCCGGTCCTTTCGATTCCGCTCCATACGTTCACCTCTTCCCGACTGTATGCACAAACGCCCCGCAACATGCCGGGGGCATAGCGCCCCCCGCTCCGGCATAGGGTGTGGAGAGGTGATGCGGGATGCGGATTCGATGGCGGATACTGGCCTGCCTGTGCCTCGGCGGCCTGCTGGTGTGGTTTCTGGCGGACGCCGGGGCCGTGCGGGACAGCGTGGCGGAGGCTTTGTCCCTCTGCGCCCGGTCCGTGGTCCCCTCCCTGTTCCCCTTCCTGGTGGCCTCCTCGGCGCTGCTGGCCCTGGGGTTCGGAGAGCTGGCCGCCCCCTGGCTGGCGGGGCTGATGGAGCCGCTGTTCCGGGTCCCCGGCGCCGGCAGCGCTGCGCTGGTGCTGGGGCTGGTGGGAGGCTACCCCATCGGCGCCAAGACGGCGGCGGACCTCTATCGGGAAAATCTGGTCTCCCGGGAGGAGGCGGAGCGGCTGCTGGCCTTCTGCAACAACTCCAATCCGGTGTTCCTCATCAGCGTGCTGGGCGTGGGGGTGTTCGGCAGCGTGCGGGCCGGGGTGTGGCTATGGCTGATCCATGTGCTCTCCGCCCTTCTGACGGGGCTGGTGTTCCGGGGCGGCGGAAAATCCGCTTCCCGGCAGGGGCTGACAAGGCGTCCGCCTTTCCGGGCCGTCGGCTTTGCGGAGGCCTTCACCGGGGCTGTCCGGTCCTCTCTTGCCGGGATTCTGTCCGTGTGCGCCTTCGTGGTGTTCTTCTATGTGCTGGCGCAGCCTCTCACCGCCATGGGGGGCCGCCTGGGGGCGGTCCTGGTGGCGGTGCTGGAGCTCTTCTCCCTGACACCCCTGCTGACAGCCGACGCCTTCGGCTTCCTTCTGGCGGCGGCAGCGGCGGGCTGGGGTGGCCTCTCGGTCCTGTGCCAGACGCTGGCGGTGCTGGAGGGCAGCGGCCTGCGGCTGCGGAACTGCCTCCTGGGCAAGGTGGTGCAGAGCGCCTTCTCCCTGCTGCTGGCCGCTCTGCTGGCGGGCTACGTGCTGGGATAAAAACAGCCTCCCTGTTGTCGAAGCCGATAACAGGGAGGCATATTTTGTCGCGAAATTCCGTTTTGTGATGGAATTACCGCTGGCCCTTGTCGTAGGGGATACCCTCTGCCTTGGGGGCCCGGGACTTCTGAGACGTGAAGGCCAGCACCACCAGGGAGATGACATAGGGCAGCATGTTGTACACGGAGCTGGGCAGGTTCAGATTGCTCAGCAGGTCGAAGCCGCTGTACACATTGCCCAGGGCCCGGAAGAAGCCGAACAGCAGCGCCGCCAGGGCGATGCGGGTGGGCTTCCACTGGCCGAAGATCATCACCGCCAGGGCCAGGAAGCCGAAACCGGCCACGCCGTTTTCAAACTTCCACTCGCTGACGCCCGCGATGATATACACGATGCCGCCCAAGCCGCCCAGCACGCCGGAGATCAGCACGCCGGCATAGCGCATCCGGTAGACGTTGATGCCCACGGAGTCCGCCGCCTGGGGATGCTCGCCGCAGGCCATCAGGCGCAGGCCGAAGCGGGTCTTGTACAGCACCACATAGGCGATCACCAGGGCGATCACCGCCAGCAGCATGCACCAGTTGAACTCAAAGCCGCCGATGTTCACCAGGAAGGCCTTGCGGCCGTCCAGGTACTGGATGGTGGAGGACACGTTGTCCGGATCGGCGGCGGTGTTCATGGCCTTCACGAACACGGTGGCCGCGGCAGTGCCCAGCAGGTTCATGGCCGTGCCCACCAGCGTCTGGTCCGCCTTGAAGTTCACGGCCGCCACCGCCAGCAGCAGGGAGTAGATCATGCCCAGCAGGATGCTGGCCAGCACCGTCAGCAGCACCACCACAAAGGCGGAGGTGCCCGCGGGCAGGAACTTCATCATCAGCGCGCCGCCCAGGGCGCCCATGACCATGATGCCCTCCAGGCCGATATTGATGACGCCGGAGTGCTCGGAGAAGCAGCCGCCCAGCGCCACCAGCAGCAGGACGGAGGCGAAAATCAGCGTGTATTGCAGCAGCAGTAACATTACGCCTTCCCTCCTTCCTCAGAGCCGGCCTGGCCTTCCTTGGCCCGGCGCTTTTCATCCCGCCGGTCCAGCCGGCTGTCCATAAAGACCTTGAAGAACAGCACGAAGCCGCACAGGTAGATGATCAGGGCGGAGATCAGATCGGAGATCTGGGCGGAGTACATGGTCTTGTCCACATACGCGCCGCCGTTGGTGATGTGCTGAATGAAATACGAGGAGAAGATGGCGCCGATGGGGTTCAGTCCGCCCAGGAAGGCGGCGGCGATGCCGTTGAAGCCCATGGCCGGCACCGCGGACTGGGTGACCTGCCACTGCTCGAATCCGGTGAGGAACAGCGTGGCCGCGCCCATGCCGGCAAGGCCGCCGGCGATGGCCATGGTGAGGATGATGTTCCGCTTCTCCTTCATGCCGCAGTACTTGGCCGCGAACTTGTTGCAGCCGGTGGCCCGCAGCTCATAGCCCAGCTTGGTCTTCTCCAGCAGGACCCAGATGCCGGCGGCCACGATCACCGTCAGGGGAATGGCGATGGTCACATACTGGTTGTCGGAGAACAGGGCGCCCAGGCCCAGAGAGGGCAGGATGGCGTCGGGATTCGTGCTGCTCAGGGTGAAGGTGTAGGGGCTGGCCGTCTCCTTCACCTGGGACAGCAGGGCGTTCACCAGATACAGGCTGATCCAGTTGAGCATGATGCAGGAGATGACCTCGTTCACGTTGCGGTACGCCTTCAGGAGCCCGGAGATGGCGCCCAGCACCGCGCCGGCAGCGATGGCCGCCAGCAGGCACACGTACCAGGGCAGCCCGAAGCCCAGGGCGCAGTACAGGCTGGCGCCGGCGCCGATGACATACTGGCCGGCGGCGCCGATGTTGAACAGGCCCACCTTATAGGCGAACAGCACCGACAGGCTGCACATCAGCAGCGGCGCGGTCTTCACCAGCGTGTTGCCCAGATACCGCAGCCGGGCCGCGGCGCTGGGATAGTACAGGAAGTTCTCCACAATGGTGCGGATGGCCTCTCCCGCGCCGGCGGGATTGATGATCAGCAGCACGATGTAGCCGATCAGCAGGCCCAGCACGATGCACAGCAGGGATGCCAGCAGGGACTGGAATCCCTTGTTCCGCAGGAGGGATGATTTTTCTTGTCTCATGGTGTCTCAAGCCCCCTTCCGCTTGGCGCCGGCCATGTACAGGCCCATCTCTTCCGCCGTGGTGGTCTTGGGGTCCAGCTCGCCCACGATCTCGCCCTCATAGATCACCAGGATGCGGTCGGACAGGGACATGACCTCGTCCAGCTCCAAACTCACCAGCAGCACCGCCTTGCCGGCGTCCCGCTGAGCCACGATCTGCTTGTGGATATACTCGATGGCGCCCACGTCCAGGCCGCGGGTGGGCTGCACGGCGATCAGCAGCTCCGGGTCCTTGTCGATCTCCCGGGCGATGATGGCCTTCTGCTGGTTGCCGCCGGACATGCTGCGTGCCACTGTGACAGGGCCCTGGCCGGAGCGGACGTCGTACTGCTCGATCAGGCGGTTGGCGTACTCCCGGATGGCCTTGCGCTTCAGGAAGCCCGCCTTGCTGACAAACTGGGGCTCAAAGTACCGCTGGAGCACCATGTTGTCCTCCAGGGTGTAGTCCAGCACCAAGCCGTGCTTGTGGCGGTCCTCCGGGATGTGGCTCATGCCCAGCAGAGACCGCTGCCGGATGGGTGCGTGGGTGATGTCCTGGCCGCAGAGGGTGATCTTGCCGGACTCCAGGGGCTCCAGGCCCGTCAGGCCGTAGACCAGCTCCGTCTGGCCGTTGCCGTCGATGCCGGCGATGCAGACGATCTCTCCCGCCCGGACCGTAAAGGAGACGTTCTTCACAGCATTGTTGTTGTGGAGCTTGGAGGCCACGGTCATGCCCTCCACCACCAGAATGGGGTCCTTGGGCTTGGAGGGCTCCTTGTGGACCGCAAACTCCACGTCCCGGCCCACCATCATGCGGGACAGCTCCTCACGGCTGGTTTCGGCGATGTTCACCGTGCCGATGTATTTGCCCTTCCGCAGGACGGTGCAGCGGTCCGCCACAGACATGATCTCGTTGAGCTTGTGGGAGATGAACAGGATGGACTTGCCCTCCGCCGCCAGATTCTTCATGATCTCCATCAGCTCGTCGATCTCCTGCGGCGTCAGCACGGCGGTGGGCTCGTCGAAGATCAGGATCTCATTGTCCCGGTAGAGCATCTTCAGGATCTCCGTGCGCTGCTGCATGCCCACGGTGACATCCTCCACCAGCGCGTCCGGGTCCACCTGCAGGCCGTACTTCTCCGACAGGGCCAGGACCTTCTCCCGGGCCTCCTGCTTCTGCAGGAAACCGTTCTTGCAGGGTTCCACGCCCAGGATGATGTTGTCCAAAATGGAAAAGCACTCCACCAGCTTGAAGTGCTGGTGGACCATGCCGATCCCCAGTGCGTTGGCATCGTTCGGGTCCTTGATCTGCACCACCTGGCCGTCCTTTTTGATGACGCCCTCCTCCGGCTGGTACAGGCCGAACAGCACGCTCATCAGCGTGGACTTTCCGGCGCCGTTTTCTCCCAACAGCGCATGGATCTCGCCCCGCTTCAGCTGGAGCGTGATGTTGTCGTTTGCGACAATTCCCGGAAAGCGCTTGGTGATATTCAGCATTTCAATGGCATACGGCTGTTCCAAGCTTACCGCCCTCCTCCTCTTGTTAGTGATATCTATTGTACTATATCTTTAGGAATATTTCAAAGAAAAAATGCAGGAATATGAGGTTTGTTTTGTAAAATTCGTCCAGAGGCAAAAAAGAGGACGGGATTGCTCCCGTCCTCTTCCTGCAAAGACTCTGATCTTTACTTGATGTTGCCGGCGAAGTTCACCGTGATGGTGGTCGCGGGCATAGCGGAGATGTCGTTGGAAACAGTGACCTCGCCGTCATACATGGCCTTCACCAGGGCCTTGTAGTCGTCCTGGGTGAAGCCGTCGCCCCACTGGGTGGTCTCCATGGGCAGCTGGACATAGTTGGCGGTGGGATCATCGCCGTTCACCAGGCCCAGGGTCTCCACCTTGCCGCCGTAGTTGGCGAAGTTGCCTGCCACGACCTCGCTCAGCATGTGCTTGACGGTCTCGGCCAGGCCCTTCATGGCGGAGGTCACGCACATGCCCTCGCCATAGGTGTTGATGTTGGCGGACTGGTCCACGTCCACGCCGATCAGCTTGCCGCCGACCTTGGCAGCAGCCTCAGCCGCGGAGGTGTAGATGCCGCCGCCGCTGGCGAAGACAACCTCCACGCCCAGGGTCTGATACCAGTTGTCCATGTAGGCGGTGATATCGCTGTCGCCATAGAACTGGTTGCCGTAGGCGTACTCCATCACGACCTGGTCGGCGATGCCCATCTCCACGGCAGCGGCGTCAGCGCCCTGCACGAAGCCATAGCCGAACCGCTGCACGGCGGGAACGGCCATGCCGCCCAGCACGCCCAGGTGGGTGTAGCCCAGCTTCACGGCGGCGTAACCGGCCATGTAGCCGCACAGCTCTTCCTGATACACAGCGCAGTACACGTTGCTGGGCAGGGTGTAGTCCTCACCCAGGTCGCCCTGCGCCACGTCCAGCGCGATGAAGGTCACGTCGGGATACAGCTCAGCGGTCTCCTTGATGGTCTCGGCAAAGGCGTAGCCGGGCATCACGATGACGTTGTAGCCGTCGGCCACAGCGGCGTCCACCATGGCCACGCGCTCGGCGGTGGAGTCGCCGGCGGGCTTGTAGTACTCGAACTGCAGGCCCTCGGCGTCGCAGAACTCCTGGCAGGCCTCATAGGTGGTCTGGTTGAAGGACTGGTCGGTGATATCGCCGTAGTCGGTAATCATAGCCACCTGATAAGCGGCGGTCTCGGCGCTGCCGCCGTCCTCCGCGTCGGTGCTCCCGTCAGCGGCGGCGTCATCCCCGCCGCCGCAGGCGACCAGGGACAGGGACATCACCAATGCCAGGAGCAATGCAAGAAACTTCTTCATTGGAATCTACCTTCCTTCGTTTTGTTATCCGCGCGAAAATCGCTCCGCGCAGGATGACCTCAACGGGTCAGGCCCATTATAACAACTCTTCCTGCGGATTGCAACCGCATTTCCAAATTGTTTTCTTTTTCGCCATATTTTGTTGAATTTTTTATGAAATTCGGATATCTTTTTTGCGGTTTTGTAAAAAACGGGCCAAATACCGGAAAATTTTTGCCGCGGTTTGTCACCGGTCTGTTTCCATTGTTACAGGTCTTTTTTGGTGGGTTCCAGCCGTGCAGAGATGGAAAAATATGGGGAGTAGGACTCAGCGTCCCCGCCCGGCGGCTTTGCCGCCGGGTCTCCCGCTTTCGTCTTTGCCGAAAGCGACCGCTGCGGCGGGCCGATCAAATATGAAGGGGGACTCGGCGTCCCCGCCCGGCGGCTTTGCCGCCGGGCCTTCCGCTTTCGTCTCCGCCGAAAGCGCCGCTGCGGCGGGATGATCAAATATGAAGGGGGGCTCAGCGCCCCCCTTCATGCTTCCCCCGCGCAGTTGCGGAGGCTAGCTCTTTTCTTTTGGACACACCTTACTTCTTCGCCATCTCCACGGCAACGCCCAGGGCGATCTCCATCATCTGGGTGAAGGTGGTCTGGCGGTCGGCGGCGGGCAGCTCCTCACCGGTGACCAGGCTGTCCGAGATCGTGCAGATGGCCAGGGCCCGCTTGCCCGCCTCGGCGGCGTTGCAGTACAGGGCGGCGCTCTCCATCTCCACGGCCAGCACACCCATCTTGCCCCAGTCCAGGGTGTTGCCCGCCTTGTTGTAGAACACGTCGGAGCTGAGCAGGCTGCCCACATGGGGCTCGATGCCGAGCTTCCGGGCCACCGTCACGGCGGTCTCCAGCAGGGTGAAGTCCGCAATGGGGGCAAAGGCGCCTCCCAGGCCGAACTGGTGGGCATAGTTGGAGTCCGTGCAGGAGCCCTGGCCGAACACCACGTCCCGCACCTTCAGCTGGGGAGAGATGGCGCCGGCGCTGCCCACCCGGATGATGTTGTCCACGTCATAGAAGTGGAACAACTCGTGGGAGTAGATGCCGATGGAGGGCATCCCCATGCCGGAGGCCATGACGGACACAGGCGTGCCCTGGTAGGTGCCGGTATAGCCCTGGACGCCCCGGACGTTGTTCACCAGCTTCGCGTCCTGGAGAAAGGTCTCCGCGATGAATTTGGCCCGCAGCGGATCGCCGGGCATCAGAACGGTCTTGGCAAAGGCCCCCTGGGCCGCCTCGTTATGGGGAGTTCCCATGTTTCATTTCCTCCTTATTTCTGCTCCATGGCCTTCACGGCCTTGACGATCCGGCTGGTGCCCAGGCGGGAGGCACCCAGGTTGATGAAGTCCTCCGCGTCCTTCAGGTCGGCGATGCCGCCGGCGGCCTTGATCTTCACATTGGGACCCACGTGCTTGGCAAAGAGGGCCACGTCCTCCCGGGTGGCGCCGCCGGTGCCGAAGCCTGTGGAGGTCTTGATATACTCCGCGCCGGAGGCGGTGACGATCTCGCACATCTTGATCTTCTCCTCGTCGGTGAGGAAGCAGCACTCGATGATGACCTTCAGCAGCTTGCCCTTGCAGGCGGCCTTCACGGCCTTGATCTCGGAGAGCAGGTCGTCCCACTTCTGGTCCTTCACCCAGCCCAGATTGATGACCATGTCCACCTCTTCCGCGCCGTTCTCCACGGCATCCGTGGCCATGAAGCACTTGGCGGCGGTGGTGTCATACCCGTTGGGGAAACCGATCACCGTGCAGATGGGCAGCTTCCCCGCCACATACTCCGCCGCCTGCTTGACGTAGCTGGCCGGAATGCAGACGCTGGCGCAGCCGTACTTCATGCCGTCGTCGCAGATGGCCTGGATCTCCTTCCAGGTGGCCGTCTGGGCCAGCAGGGTGTGGTCGCACTTGCTCAGAATCTCTTTCACTTCCATTTGAAGCATCTCCTTTATCATTCATATTTTGTCGCCCACGCCGGCGAAATATACCCGTTTTCCGTGTATCTCCTGGCGGCAGACCCGCCCTTGGGCCTCCAGATGGTCCAGATGGGCCAGGGCCTCTCCCACGGCAAAGAACTTCTGCGCCAGGGGAAAATCCGCCCAGTCCCGGCAGCGGATGCTCCAGCGCATCCGGCCCGCGATCTGGTAGGCGGTGGAGCCCGGCGCCACCTCCACGGTCCGCAGGGTGTCCTCCAGCCGGCGGGCGTGGTGGGTCTTCAGCTCCGCCGTCCGCTGCCGCAGGTCCCCGGTCTCCGCCCGGTGGGCGGGATACAGCTCCTCCGCGTCCAGAGCGGCTGTCCTGTCCAGGCTGCTGAGATAGTCCCCCAAAGAGTCCGCCACCCCCTGCCAGCGGCAGATGTTGGGCGTGATGTGAAACAGCACATGGTCCCCGCAGAACAGCCGCCGGCGGTCCGGGTCATACAGGCACAGGTGCCCCGGCGTGTGGCCCGGCGTCAGCACGCACCGCAGCGTGCGGCCGCCGTAATGGAGCGCCGCGCCGTCCCGCAGCTCCGTATAGAGTCCCTCCCGCCAGGGCGGGGCCGCCGTCTGGGCCGGATTGTCTCCCCACAGGGCCTCCATCTCCGCCCAGGTGAAGCCGTCCCGCACATACTCCCCGTAGAGCCGCTCCCAATAGGACGGATCCGAGGCGTTTTTCACGCCGGGGCCGTCGATCTCCCCGATATAGATCCGGCAGCCGGGGCGGATCAGCTCCGGCGCCAGCCCCGTGTGGTCGCTGTGGAGGTGGGTGCAGAAAATGTCCAGCCGGTCCCGGTCCACGTGCGTCTCCGCCAGCTGGCGCTCCATGGCCTCGCGGCAGGGCTGCTGGCGGAAGCCCGTGTCGATCAGCAGGCTCCGCTCTCCGGTCAGCAGATAGCTGTTCAAGTTTTTCAGCGGGTTCCCCACCAGGGGGATGTCCAGCCGCCAGAGGTCCTCCGCCAATCGCTCCGCCATGGGCCGCTTCCTTTCCAAAAGGTAGATTCAGTATAGCAGACTTTTGCCCGCCTGTCCAGTGAGCCGGGCCTTGCCAAGCGCTCTGCCCGGTGCTAAAATGGAGCCATTCTCAAGATTTGGAGGCTACCCCATGAAAAAACGACTTCTTTCGCTCCTCTGTGTCCTTGTCCTGACGGTGAGCGTGATCCCCGCCGCCTCCGCTCTGGAGGGGGAGGCGTCCCGGGCCGCGGACACCCTCTCCACCCTGGGACTGATCGACTCTACATATAATCTGGACGCCCCCGCCACCCGGGCCCAGGCAGCCGTGCTGCTGGTGCGCCTGGCCGGGGCGGAGCAGGCCGCCGCGGCGGACAACTGGCTGGCCGGCTTCCGGGACGTGCCCGCCTCCATCGCCCAGGAGGTGAACTACGCCGCCCGGCAGGGCTGGATCACCGGCGTCACGGCGACAGCGTTCCGGCCGGACGCGGCCCTCACCGCCAACGCCTGGAGCGCCTTCCTGCTGCGGATGCTGGGGTATTCCGACAAGGCGGGCGACTTCACCATTGCCGACGCCGCGGGCTTTGCCCAGCGGATCGGCCTCTTCCCCATCGCCTACACCGGCACCCTGACCCAGGGGGACCTGTTTGAGATGGCGGCGGACGCCCTGTCCTTCTCCTACCGGGACGGCAGCGCCACAGTGATCGGACGCCTGGTGAGCCAGGGGACCGTCTCCCGGGCCGCGGCCAACGCCCTGGGCCTGCTGACCCCCGCCCTCACCGCCCGGCAGGTGGCGGACCGCTGCGCGGCCGCCGTGTTCCGTCTGGACACCTATGAGACGGAGGCGTACCGGGACGAGGGCCTTGTCACCGGCGAGGCCAGCGGCTTCTTCATCACGGAGGACGGGCTGGCCGTCACCAACTACCACTCCATCGCGGACGCGGTCTCCGCCACCGCCACGCTCTCCACCGGAGATGTTTATGAAGTGGAGCGGGTCATCTACTACGATCCGGACATCGACATCGCTGTGATCCGCGTCTCCCGCACCGCCCTGAAGGGGCACGACACCTCCGCCTTTGCCACGCTGGATATCGCGGATTCCGGCACCGGAGACCTGCGGGCAGGCGATACGGTCTACGCCATCGGCAATCCCCTGGGCCTGGGGCTGGCAGTCAGCTCCGGCATCGTCAGTGCCACGCAGCGGGATGTGGAGCGGTACGCCCTGCCCTGCGTCATGAGCACCGCCGACATCTCCGAAGGCAGCAGCGGCGGCGCCCTGCTGAACGTCTACGGCCAGGTGGTGGCCGTCACCTCCGGCGCCTATGTCTACGGCAACAGCATGTATCTGGCGGTGCCCATCGACCCCATCCTCACCGCCGATCTCACCGGCGAGGGCCTGACCCTGCCGGAAGTCCTCGAGGCCGAAACCGTCGGCTGAACACAGAAGAGCCGGAAAAAGGCGGCGCCCCATGGGCGCCGCCTCTTTTTTCGCATTCAATGGGTCAGGATGAACTGCTCCAGCTCCTCCGGCGTCCGGACCACCGCCGCGGCGCCCGCCTCCGCCAGCTCGCCGGGGGCGGCGTAGCCGAAGAACTCCACGCCCGCGCAGGCGATGCCGCACGCCTTGGCGCCCAGCACGTCGAACTTCCGGTCCCCCACCATCAGGATCTCCGGCTTGCGGGCCTCCGTCAGCTCCAGGCGGCGCATGGTCTCCCGGATCACGTCCGCCTTGGTCCAGTCCCCCACGGGCGGGCTGCCCGTCACAACGGCCAGGGACGGCGTGAAGCCGAACTTCTCACAGATGGGCACGCACAAGCTCTCCGGCTTGGAGGAGGCCAGAGCCAGCACATAGCCCCGGGCCTTCAGCCGGGCGCACAGATCCGCCATGCCGGGTGCGGCCATGTTCTCGAACTTGCCGACGGGCTCGTACCGCTCCCGGAAGGCGGCGATGGCCTCCGCGGCCCGCTCCGCCGAAAAGCCGCAGAATTCCGCGAAGGAGTCCTGCAGGGGCGGGCCGATGAATTTGATGAGGGTGCTCTCCGGCGGCACCGGCTCCCCCAGCTTGTCAAAGGCATACCGCAGGCTGTTGAGGATGCCCTCCTTGGAGTCTGTCAGCGTGCCGTCCAGATCAAAGAAAATATAGTGATACATACGCTTCTCCCCTTATTCTTCGCAGACAAAACATTGCATGTTTTCCGCATACCTAATGGGTAATAGAGAAGAACAGCCTATCTGTTCCCTCTCTAAACATTCCACTTTTTATATTCGACGGGAAAACGCAGACAGGACGTTCCGCCTTTTTTCCACTCAAAAAGAGGGTGAGCATCTCTGCCCACCCTCTAAAAGGTAGATAGAATTAGCCGAAGTAGCGCTTCAGCAGACCCTCGAAGGCCTTGCCGTGACGGGCCTCGTCGCGGGCCATCTCGTGCACGGTGTCGTGGATGGCGTCCAGGTTGTACTGCTTGGCCAGCTTAGCCAGCTCGAACTTGCCCAGGGTGGCGCCGTTCTCCGCCTCGACCCGCATCTCCAGGTTCTTCTTGGTGGAGTCGGTCACCACGTCGCCCAGCAGCTCCGCGAACTTGGCAGCGTGCTCGGCCTCTTCCAGAGCGGCCCGGCGCCAATACTCGCCGATCTCGGCATAGCCCTCGCGATACGCCACGCGGGACATGGCCAGATACATGCCGACCTCGGTGCACTCGCCGGTGAAGTTGGCGTTCAGACCGTCGATGATCTCCTTCTGGACCTCGGCGGGAACGGACTCGCCGAAGGACTTGCCCACGCCGACCACGTGCTCGGCAGCCCAGCTCAGCTCACCCTTCTGCTCGGTGAACTTGGAGGCGGGAACACCGCACTGGGGGCACTTCTCGGGGGGATTCTCGCCCTCATAAACATAGCCGCAGACAGAGCAGACCCACTTCTTCATAGTAAATGTCCTCCTTTTATACTTATCTTTTTTTGAAAGCCTTTTTTCCTCAGTCCCCTTGGGACAGTTTGAGTATAACAGGATATTCTAATATTTTGAAGTTGCTTTTGCAACTAATAGAAAACTTTTCCTGGATTTTATGTTTGCGATTCAAACCGCACGTTCAAAAATCAGGTCCACCATGCTGATCCCGCCGTGCCCCGTGAAACTCACCGGAAAAAATCCTACATACCGCCATCCCTCGGCGGCGTATTTGTCGATGAGCTCCCGGTGTTCCCGGGAGCCGGACAGGAATCCGCCGCCGGTATCCACCGGGATATATTTGTATTGATACATGTGCCCGCTCCTTCTTCATAAATCGCCGCCTTGCGGCAGTGTTCGCCTGCAGAAACGGCGGGGGATCAGAGCTCCCCGCCGTTTTGATCTGCGCAAAAGTATTTGGTTACTTCTCCTCCGCCGCCTGCAGGGCCTTCGCCTCGGCAATGGCCTTCTCCTGGGCTACCGGCGGGCAGTCGCCCCACAGGCCGCTGTGCGCCCTGCGGGGACCCCGCATTGGACTCAAATCGTCCGAAATGAATTCGGCCGATTTCAAGATTTTGCCTCCGGCAAAATGCTTGGACGCCGGACTTCCGGTGGAGAAGCTCGGACTGCCTCTCTTACTTCTCCTCCGCCGCCTGGAGGGCCTTCGCCTCGGCAATGGCCTTCTCCTGGGCTACCGGCGGGCAGTCGCCCCACAGGCCGCTGTGCGCCCTGCGGGGACCCCACATTGGACGCAAATCGTCCGAAGTGAATTCGGCCGATTTCAAGATTTTGCCTCCGGCAAAATGCTTGGACGCCGGACTCCCGGCGGAGAAGCTCAGACTGCCTTTCTTACTTCTCCTCCGCCGCCTGGAGGGCCTTCGCCTCGGCGATGGCCTTCTCCTGGGCTGCCGGCGGGCAGTCCTCGTAGCGGACGAAGTGGAAGGTGAAGCTGCCGCGGCTCTGGGTCATGGACCGCAGGTCGATGGCGTAGCTGCCCATCTCGGCCATGGGCACTTCCGCGGAGATCACCTGGTTGCCGTCGCCGGTGGGATCCATGCCCATGACGCGGCCCCGGCGCTTGTTCAGGTCGCCGATGACGTCGCCCATATAGCTGTCGGGCACAGTGACCTTCAGCTCGCCCACCGGCTCCAGCAGGACCGGATTGGCCTCCGGCAGGGCGGCCTTGTAGGCCAGCTGCGCCGCGGTCTTGAAGGCGATTTCGGAGGAGTCCACCGGGTGGTAGGAGCCGTCATACAGCACGGCCTTCAGGTTCACCACGGGATAGCCCGCCAGGGGACCGTGGGCGCAGGCCTCCCGCAGGCCCTTCTCCACCGCCGGGAAGAAGTTCTTGGGCACGCTGCCGCCGAAGACCTCCTCGGCGAAGATCATGTCGTCCTGCTCGGTCTGGGGCTCGAACCGGATCCACACGTCGCCGAACTGGCCGCTGCCGCCGGTCTGCTTCTTGTGGCGGCCCTGCTTGGAGACGGTCTTGCGGATCTTCTCCCGGTAGGGCACCCGCACGGGCTTCAGCTCCGCCTCCACGTTGAAGCGGCTCTTCAGCTTGCTGACCAGCACATCCACCTGCATGTCGCCGGAGCCATTGAGCACCATCTGGTGGGTCTCGGCGTTGTTGGTGACGGAGAAGGTGGGATCCTCCTCGTTGAGCTTGTTCAGGCCCTGGGCGATCTTGTCCTCCTGGCCCCGGGTCTTGGGCACAATGGCCACGGAGTAGCAGGGCTCGGCAAAGGGCAGCTCCTTCAGGGCGACGACCTTCCGGGCGTCGCACAGGGTGTCGCCGGTCTTGACCTTCTCCATCTTGCCGATGGCGCCGATGTCGCCGCAGCCCAGCTCCTTCACCTCGGTGGCCTTCTTGCCCCGCATGGTGTACAGGCGGCCCAGCTTCTCCTGCTGGCCGGTACGGGCATTGACCATGGGCAGATCCGGCGTCAGGGTGCCGGAGAGCACCTTGACGAAGCTGTACTTGCCGTACTGGTCGGAGACGGTCTTGAACACGAAGGCCGTGGGCACGCCGCCGGGGGAGACCACGAAGGGCTCCGTCTCGCCGTCCTGGCGGGTGGCCTTGTGATAGTTGCCCTCCATGGGGTTGGGCAGCAGGTCCACGATGTTGTCCAGCAGCATCAGGCTGCCCATGCAGTTGACGGCGGAGCCGCACAGCACGGGGAACAGGCTCAGCTCCCGCACGCCCTGGCGCAGGCCCTGGATCATCTCGGCGTAGGTGAAGTCCTCGCCGCCGAAGAACTTGTCCATGAACTCCTCGCTGGTTTCGGCCACGGACTCCTTCAGGGCGTTGTTGAACTCCTCGATGACGGCGTCCTTGCCCTCGGGGATGTCGATCTCCACCCGCTTCATGTCCTGCATCTCATAGGCGCGCTTGTTCAGCACGTCGATGATGCCGGTGACCTTCTTGCTCTCGTCCCAGATGGGCACCACCAGGGGCGCGATCTTGTTGCCGAACCGGGCCCGCAGGGCCTCGAAGGTGGCGTTGTAGTCGCTGTTGTCCTCGTCGGTCTTGGAGATATAGATGAAGCGGGGCATGTTCCGCTCCTCGCAGTATTTCCACGCCTTCTCCAGGCCCACGGACACGCCGTCCTTGGCGGAGCAGACGATGATGGCGGCGTCGGCGGCCCGCAGGGCCTCGATCACCTCGCCGGCGAAGTCGAACGCGCCCGGCGTGTCCAGCACGTTGATGCGGCACCCCTTGTACTCCAGCGGCGCCACAGCGGTGGAGATGGAGATCTGCCGCTTGGTCTCCTCCGGGTCATAGTCGCAGACCGTATTCCCGTCCGCGCCCCGGCCCATCCGGTCGATGGCCCCGGTCATATACAGCAGGCTCTCTGCCAGGGCGGTCTTGCCGTTTCCGCTGTGGCCCAGCAGACAGACGTTGCGGATGTTTTGTACAGAATAGCTCATGTTTGTTCCACTCCTTATGTTGTGCTGTTGCCGCGGCCAGTCCCGCCGGCCGCCGGGGATGCCTAATGTAGAAATTATACAACCTTTGCCGGTGCAATACAACAAAAATTTTGGCACATTCCCCGTTTTGGGCAGGAGAGCGAAAAAACAGCCGGAAATTTCGTCAAGTCGGCGAAAAAACAGTTCCCCCCGCCGGGCAACGCCGTGCAGGCGCGGACGGCATACTTCAGCGCGCCGGCAACGACGGCGGCCGGGCCTGTCCGGCCACCGGCAGCTGGGGTAGCCCCTCATTTCTCTCCGCCAGCTGCGTCCCTCCCGCCTGTTCAAATTTCCCCTCCATCGAAAGCTGAAGGGTTGTAGAAATTCATGATGATCCGTGATACGAGTCCCTTTCACCCTCGTGAAGCGCGCCGGGCTTCCGTCCCCCGCAGCCTGTTTCATTGAAGCGCCCATTTTTTCAAAAGATATTGGAAATGCCCCGCGCCTCCCCGCCTCCGGGCAAAAAACGCGCCGGACAGGATGCTGTCCAGCGCGTGGGGGAGGGAGCGGGTCCCTCAGGTGTTGTCCCGGTTGATGGGCTCCCGCACCAGCAGCCGGCGGAGCGCCTTGCCGTTGAAGGGGATCAGGGGATAGAGATACCCATGGCCCACCAGGGGCTTTGTGGTGGCCAGCAGGACCAGGATGCCCAGGAACCCCAGGCAGAATCCCCAGACGTCGAAGGCCGCCGTCAACAGCAGCAGCGCCACCCGCAGCAGCTTGAAGGCGTATCCCAGCTCATAGCTGGGCTGGGCAAAGCCCGCCACGGAGACGAAGGCCATATACACCAGCACCTCCGGCCCCAGCCAGCCCGCCTGGACCGCGAAGTCGCCCAGGATCAGGGCCCCCAGCATGGAGAAGGAGTTGGACAGCGTGTCCGGCGTGTTCAGGGACGCCAGCTTCAGCACGTCGATCAGGAATTCCACCACCAGCAGCTGGGACAGCAGGGACAGCGCCGCCGGCTCCGGGGAGGAGAGGAAGTCCAGCCAGGACGGCAGGCGCCCCGGCGAGCTGACCATCAGGTACCAGGCGGGGGTGATCAGCAGGGAGATCAGGAACACCGTCACCCGGAGGATCCGCAGATACGTGCCCACCAGCGGGGGAAAATAGAAGTCGTTGGCCTCCTGGGTGAAGTCGAAAAAGGTGGTGGGCAGGATCATCACCGCCGCGGAGTTGTCCACCATCAGGATGATGCTGCCCTCCATGACGCAGGCGGCGGCGGTGTCCGGCCGCTCGGTGTACCGCACCTTGGGGAAGGGGTTGTACCACTGCTTGGGGCGGATGGCCTCCGCCACGCTCTCCTGGGCCATGGTGAGGGAGTTGGCCTGGATGTTCTGGAGCTTGTGGCGCAGCTCGTCCAGCAGGGCGTGGTCCACCCGGTCGTCCAGATAGCACAGCGCCACGTCGCTGTGGGTCCGCTGGCCGATCTTCAGCCCCTCCATGGTCAGGTGGGGATCCCGGATGCGGCGGCGCAGCATGGCCATGTTGGGCACCACCGCCTCAATGAACCCGTCGTGGGAGCCCCGGAGGACCTTGCCGTCCGGCGGCTCCCCCACGCTGCGGCTGGGATACTCCTTGGCGTCGATCAGCGCCGCGCCGGACAGTCCCTCCATCACCAGCAGGCTCTTGCCCATCAGCACGGAGGTGACGATGTCGTCCCGGTCATAGCTGACGTTCACCTCCATAAAGGTCACAAAGCGGTCCGCGAACTGCTGCATCTCCGTCAGGCCCTGCACCGCCTCCGGCTGGAGTGACAGCCAGAAGGCCCCCATCCGCTCCAGGATGGCGTCTCCGCCGAAGCCGTCGATGACCCAGAACCGGGCCCGCCGGCCGCCCACATACAGGTCCCGGCACACCATGTCGCAGCTGCGGCCTGCCCCCAGCACGTCGTTGAACCACTGCACATTTTCCTCATAATTGGATGAAATCCGATTCATGCTCCACCTCCGTGATCCCCGCTAGTATGTGCCACGGCGGAGCGGCGTATCCCCGGTAGAGAATACAAAACGGAATATCATCCGCTAAAAATCCGCATCGTTTTCGAAAATCTGACAGAAAAACGGCGCATCCGACTCCGGATGCGCCGCTTGTTCCGTTCCGCCTTACGGCTTGTTCTCCGGCTCCTTGGAGGCGGCCTGCCGCGCCCTGCGCCTCCGCTTCCAGAGGATCCGGCCCGCCGCGGTGCCGGCCGCCGCCAGAAGCAGCAGCCACACCCAGCCGTAGGCCAGGGCCACGGCCAGACTCTCCAGCGCGCCCACAAACCCCCGCCAGCCGGAGGCAAAGGCCGCGCCCATGCGGCTTGCAAAGCTGGTGGCCGGCTCCTCTACATTGGAGAGCTGGTACACCTCCTGGAGGGAGAGATGGACAGTGGCGTAGTCCACCAGGGCGTCATACTGCCGCAGGGTGCCGGTGAGCCGCTCGATCTCCAGCTCCGTGTCGGAGATGGCGGATTCGATGGTGATGATGTCCTCCATGTTCTCCGCCTGGGCCAGCAGGTTCTGCAGCCGCTCCAGCTTGGTCCGCTGAGTGGCCAGGCGGCTCTCCGCGTCGTAGTACGCCTCGCTGACGTTCTCGCTGGTCTGCTCCTGATAGGTGACGTGGCACAGCGTCCCCACCCGGTCCAGGAAGGGCTGGAACTGGTCCGCCGGCACCCGCACCGTGTAGTCGCCGGAGCGGTAGCCGCTGCCGTAGTTGTGGACCGCCGCCTGCTCAAAGTAGCCCCCCAGGATCTCCACCAGCGTCCGCAGGTCCGCGGCGGCGGTGTCGAAGGCGGTGGTCTCCACCTCCATCCGGGCGGTGTAGATCATCTTGGCATTCTCCAGCCGGTCGGAGGCACCGTCCTCCGCCTGGCCGGAGTCCTCGGCCACCTCTGTCTCCGCCCAGGCGCCGTAGGAGCCGCCGGAAGCGGCCGTTCCGTTGTCCGCCGTGTCTGCGCTGGTGGCAGTGTCCGCCGCGGCGGTATCGCCGCCGCCTCCACAGCCGGACAGCAGACCCAGCAGCGCCAGCAGCGTCAGCAGCCATGCAAAGCCTCTCTTCATTCCAATACCCTCCTTTTCACGCCCCGCTTCCAAACCGGGGCCTCTGCCTATTCAGACGGAAAGGCGGGCCGTATGTTGCAGGAAATCAAAAAAATTTTCTAGCCGCCTTCTGCGCCGGGGAACTTCTCTGCCAAAGGTTGCCTTTTTCTCTCAAAGGGAGTACAATCAAGGCAGCCTTCCGCGGCGCGCCGCGGTTTTCGGAAAACAATTCGGAGGGGAAAATCAATGACATATCAGGAAGTTCTGGAACAAGCGCGGGGCGCCATGGGCCCCTACTGCAAGGCCTGTCCCGTGTGCAACGGCCTGGCCTGCAAGAACACCGTCCCCGGCCCCGGCGCCAAGGGCATCGGGACCGGCTTCATCCGCAACTATCAGAAGTGGCAGGAATTGTGCGTCAACATGGACACCATCTGCGAGAACAAGCCGGTGGACACCTCCTTCACCCTGTTCGGCCGCACGGTGGACCTGCCGGTCTTCGCCGCCCCGGTGGGGGCCATGACGCTCCACTACGGGGACAAGTACAACGACCTGGCCTATAACGACATCCTGGTGGCCGCCTGTGCCGAGGCCGGCATCGCCGCCTTCACCGGCGACGGCACCGACCCCGCAGTCATGGAGGGCGCTGCGGCGGCCATCGCCAAGAACGGCGGCTGCGGCGTGCCCACCGTCAAGCCCTGGAACCTGGAGACCATCCGGCAGAAGATGGACCTGGTGAAGGCCGCAGATCCCTTTGCCATCGCCATGGACATCGACGCGGCGGGCCTGCCCTTCCTGAAAAACATGACACCCCCCGCCGGCAGCAAGACCGTGGAGGAGCTGCGTGAGATCGTCGCCATGGCGGAGAAGCCCTTCATCGTCAAGGGCATCATGACCGTGGCCGGGGCCAAGAAGGCTCTGGAGGCCGGGGCCAAGGGCATCGTGGTGTCCAACCACGGCGGCCGGGTGCTGGACCAGTGCCCCTCCACCGCGGAGGTGCTGCCCGCCATTGCGGACGCCGTGGGCGGCCGGATGACCATTCTGGTGGACGGCGGCATCCGCACCGGCATGGACGTGTTCAAGGCCCTGGCCCTGGGCGCGGACGCGGTGCTGATCGGCCGGCCCTTCGTCACCATGGTGTACGGCGCCGGTGCCGAGGGCGTCAAGACCTACGTGGAAAAGCTGAAGGCCGAGCTGGCGGACACCATGGCCATGTGCGGCGCCCACTCCCTGGCGGACATCAGCCGCTCCATGCTGTACGGGTTCTGAGCTCCGTTCCCGCTCCAAATCACAGCGCCGCCCCGCGGATGCGGGGCGGCGCTTCGCTGTTCTCCTATCCCAGGTCCGCCAGGCAGGCCCGCTGCCAGCGGTCCACCGCCGCCAGCTGCTGCGGCGTGTGGAACCAGTGCTCTCCGGCCTCCTCCACAGTCAGGCGGCAGCCATTCCTGGCGGCAAAGGCCTCCACGGTCTCCCGGTCCGTCAGATGGTCCCGGGCGCCGTACAGGATGGCCGTGGGCGTCCGCCACCGGCGGACGGGGTGGGTCCGGACGTACCGCAGATACTCCCAGGAGAGGGTCTGGCCGAACGTTGTGGGGATGCTCCCCTCCCGGGCCAGCCGCTCCTCACTGACGCCGGCCCAGCCCATCATTCTGCGGATCAGGGCCTCCATGTCCACCACCGGGGAGAGGAACAGCGCCCCCGCCAGGGGTGCGTCCGGGTACGCCAGCAGGCCGAACCAGGCCCCCAGACTGGAGCCGAAGAGCCCCACCCGGTCCCATCTGCCCCGCAGCTCCGCCAGGGCGCACCGCAGCTCCGTCACCACCTGCCAGGGGACCAGATCCGCGGCCTCCGCCTCCCGGTCCCCGTGGCCGGGCAGGTCCACGCTGACGGTCTGCCACCCGGCATCCGCCGCCGCGGCGGCAAAGGACGCCGCCTCCGCCTTGCTTCCGCCCTGGCCGTGGAGGTAGAGGATCCCCCGCCGGCTGGGCCGGCCCCAGCGGAGGGCCGGCATCCCGCCCAGGGAAAACGGCTCCGTCCGCATCTTAAAACACGCACTGGGCGGAGAAGCAGACGCCCTCCGGGCCCAGGCCCTCCATCAGATACTCGCTGTCCCTGCGGCAGCCCACCATCCGCAGCTCCTGGCCCAGGGTGGCCTCCTTGCTGTAATTGATGAAAAACTCCCGGGGCACCTTCTCCTGCAGGTCGGCGGGCAGGTAGTCCCAGACGAAGTCGCCGTAGTTGCCGCTGTACACGTGGCCGTTGCCGTCCAGGTCGGACCAGACCACCCTCCGGGTGCCCAGCTCCTCAATCCCCTCCCGGGGCAGCAGGATCTTCCGGGGCTCCGGAGCGTCGATGGCCTTGGGGCAGGACCGCAGCTCCCGGGCGGTGAAGGTGCCGGGCCGCATGATGCGCCGGGTCACCGGGTCCACCAGGATCCAGTCGCTGCGGATGGACACCAGCAGCCCCTCCCTGTCCGTGATCTCATACACCCGCTGCATGTGGGCGGCCTTGACGCCGTCCTCCCAGGTGGTGACGTCCACCACCTGCAGCGCCCTGGGACAGCGGTGGATCCGCAGGGCGATGCGGGAGAGCAGGAACACCTCCCGCATCTCATAGAGCTTCTCATAGGTCAGGCCCCGGGCGTCGTAGTCCGCCCCGGCCACGGCCGCGGCGATGCTCAGCAGCGTGCTCACCCGGGCCCGCTGGTACCGGTCGCAGTCCGCGAAGATCAGCTGCTTCTGGCGCAGATAGCTGTTCTCCTGAAGGACTTCCCTCAAATCGCTCATACCTGCTCTTCTCCTTCTGGCGGTCCGTCCGCCCTTCCTGTAAGATATTCCAAAAAAGTATACCACGATTTTCCCTTTTTCACAAGCGCCGGCAGTTGACTTTTCTGCGGCGGATGTTATGATGGAGGTATCCAAATCGATCAAAGGAGGGTTTTCCCATGAAAACCGTGATTTCCACCCCCAACGCTCCCGGCGCCATCGGCCCCTACTCCCAGGGCTACGCCTTCGGCAACCTGGTCATCACCTCCGGCCAGATCCCCGTGGACCCCGCCACCGGCGCCATCCCCGAGGGCATCGCCGCCCAGGCGGAGCAGAGCTGCAAGAACGTGGGCGCCATTCTGGAGGCCGCCGGCGTCACCCTGGAGAGCGTGGTGAAGACCACCTGCTTCCTGGCGGACATGGGCGATTTCGCCGCCTTCAACGAGGTGTACGCCAAGTACTTCACCTCCAAGCCCGCCCGCAGCTGCGTGGCCGTGCGGGAGCTGCCCAAGGGCGTGCTCTGCGAGATCGAGGCCATCGCCGTCAAGTAAATCCGATTTCCAGCAAAGAGAGCCGGTCCCCAGAGGGGGCCGGCTCTTCTGTTTGATGCCAGGGCGCGGGAAGCGGGTTTTCTCCGGCGGCACGCCCGGAGCGTTCCGGGCCGCCGGGCCTGCCTGCCGCCCGGGCGCCCGCAGCGCGTGCGGGTTCACGCCTTCCGCAGGAAGATCACGCCCAGGGTGCCGGGGCCGCAGTGGCAGAAGATGGTGCACCCGGCTTTGGCCTCGATGATCTCCTGGAACCGCCCGTCCTGACGCAGGACCTCCCGGGCGATGGAGGCCAGGTGGTCGTCCGGGCAGGTGTCCACCAGAAAGGCCCGGCGGGTGTCCAGGTCCGTGCGGTCCCGCAGCCGGTCCCGGACGTACTCCTCCACCACCTTCTCGATGGAACCCCGGTACTTCTTCGTCACCGGCAGCTTGCCGCCCACCACGTCCAGGCAGGGGTGGAGCTTCAGCAGGCTGGCACCCAGGGCCGTGGCGGTGGAGCAGCGGCCGCCCTTTTTCATGTAGTCCAGCCGGTCCAGCACAAAGCTGGTCTCCACCCGGGGGATCATCTCCTCCAGCATCGCCAGGATCTCCGTCACGGACTTCCCGGCCTCGGCGGCCTCCGCGGCGGCCAGCACCAGCATCCCGTGGCCCACGGTCAGGTTGGCGGAGTCCACCACGTACACGCCGTCCACCTCCTCCGCGGCCAGGCGGGCGTTCTGGTGGCAGCTGGAAAAGCCCATGCCGATGTTCAGGTGGATGACCGCGTCATACTCCTCCATCAGGCGGCGGAACAGGTCCTCGTAGTCCGCCACGTTGACGGCGTTGGTGGTGGTGATCTCGCCGCCGGCGTCCACATGGGCGGCGATGTCCCCGGTGCGGATGTCCACCCCGTCCTGGTACAGCTTCCCCGCCTTGATGATCCCCAGCGGGGTCACGGTGATGTTGTATCGCTCCAGCAGGTCCTGCGGCAGGTCGCAGGTGGAGTCGGTGGTGATCTTGATCATACAGACAGCTCCTTTTGGTCGCATCCCCGGACGGCCGCCCGGGGTTGTGGTTGTTGGATGGTCCGGCTCCCCATGGGAGCGGTGCGCTGACGCTGCGGCTGCCGCACCACACCCCCGCGGGGATATGGTGCTCCGGGCGGCTGTCCCGCAGGAGGCCGGGCGTCATCCCGGCCATGGCAGGCGCCCTCCCGCCGCTTTGCGGCCATTGTACCATAGTCTCTCCCAAAAAGCTAGTCCTATGGCGCGCCGCAGCGCCGCCCGTGTCTTTCCCGGAAGAGCACGGCGCCGCCCGGAGGCGGCGCCGTGCTCTCTTCTTCCTTACAGCGTGACGACCGGCGATCCCGCCGCGTCGGCCGGGTCATGGGTCACCAGCAGCACCGGCCGGTCCCCCGCCGTCTCCCGGATGCAGGCCAGGGCCAGGGCCCGGTTCTCCCGGTCCAGGCCGGTGAAGGGCTCGTCCAGCAGCAGCGCGTCAAAGGGCGCCAGCAGCGCTCTCGCCAGGGCCAGCCGCCGCTTCATGCCGCCGGAGAACTCCCGCACCGGCTGCGCGCCCGTGTCCGGCAGGCCCAGCCGGTCCAGCAGGGCCCGGGCGGCCTTCGGGTCATACTCCCGCCCCAGCACGAACCGGAGGTTCCCCTCCGCCGAGAGATGCTCCAGCAGCCGGTCCTCCTGAAACACGGCGGAGATCCGCTTTCCCGCAAGTCCCTCCACCGTGCCGCCGTCCGGCCGCTCCAGCCCCAGCAGGATGCGCAGCAGCGTGGTCTTGCCGCT